>JAURNV010000021.1 GCA_030830005.1 Flavobacteriaceae bacterium
TAAAAAAAGGAGAACCAATTCCTGTGAATCAATTCTCCGATTGCGTGACCTCGGCAGGATTCAAACCTGCAACCTTCTGAGCCGTAATCAGATGCGCTATTCAGTTGCGCCACGAGGCCTTTTTCGGGTGCAAATATATCTTATTTTACTAAGTGAACAAAACTATAAGGCTCGCTTTGTTACATATGTCCTCCACGCAATTAAAAGCATTTGATTTTTGCTAACTTTTGCTAAATCTACTTGTTTTTTGGTAAGGCTTGGTAAGAGTAATTTATTGCCTTTTGCTAATACTCGAAATATAATTTTTTGCATATAGCAAAGGTACAAAACACTACAGACCGTATCTTCGTTAAAAATTTGGTTTGAGTATACTTTATCTTTTTTGTGGACTTACGGTACTGCTTTTAGGTGGCGAGTGGACGCTAAGATCTGCAGTTGCTACTGCTGTGCGTTGGCGTGTGCCTAAAGTTGTTGTTGGTATGACAATAGTGTCGTTTGCAACATCTTTACCCGAACTTATTACAAGTATTCGTGCAGCAGTTGAAGGACACCCCGATTTGTCTTTAAGTAACGTTGTAGGCTCAAACATTGCTAACTTGGGTTTTGTGCTGGGTATTATCCTTTTGTTCGGCCGTATCCAAGTTGAAAAAAGTTTTTATCGGTTCGACTGGCCCATAGTTTTCGGTGTTTCGTTAATGCTCTTGTTTTTATTAAGCGATGGTGAAATAAGTTTTTTTGATGGGGTATTATTGCTCTTGCTTTTGGCGCTGGTTATGGTTTATTTAATAAAATTCCAACCCCCTGTGGTTTTGGTTGAAGAATCCGCGCCTAAGGAAACCAAAACGTGGTTGTGGATTATCTCTTTTGCAGGGCTTGGCTCTTTAGGTTTGGCTTTTGGTTCCCAGTGGTTGGTTCAGGGTGCTGTGGGGTTGGCACGTGCTTTTGATGTAAGTGAACGAATTATAGGGATATCAATTGTGTCTATCGGCACAAGTTTACCAGAGTTAGTTGCTTCTGGCCTGGCATTGGCAAAAAAAGAACAAGGAATTTCAACTGGAAATTTGATTGGCTCAAACCTCTTTAACATTCTTACTGTATTGGGTATTACTGCCGTTATACACCCACTAAAGTTGATTGATCAACAATTATTGACGTTAGATATTTGGGTAATGATTGGGTTTTCGTTTTTGTTGTTGCCCTTAGCGTTATTCCCAACACGCTTACAACTTTCGTGGCGCAAAGGGCTTGTTTTATTGACGAGCTATTTTGTATACCTATTAATTACATTATTTTAAAAAAAAAACACTTGCCTTTTTATTAAAATAGACAAGTGCTTTATTTTTAATTAAATCAGCTATGCTTATATCTTCGCTGATTTTACGGTTTTGATAATACGTGCAGCAATCTTGTACGGATCTCCGTTAGAAGCAGGACGACGGTCTTCTAACCAACCTTTCCAGCCTTTTTCTACGGTCATAATCGGTATGCGAATTGAAGCGCCACGGTCAGAAACACCATAACTAAATTCATTTATAGACTGTGTTTCGTGTTCACCTGTAAGGCGCTGATCGTTGTATGCTCCATATACCTCAATGTGTTCTTTAACCACAGGACGGAAAGCTTCACAGATCTTCTCATATGTTTCTTTAGAACCGCAAGTTCTAAGAGTAGTGTTAGAAAAGTTAGCATGCATTCCTGACCCATTCCAGTCAGTAGCACCAAGAGGCTTCGGGTGATAATCAATAGCAAGACCATAGTCTTCAGCCAAACGCTCTAAAAGATAACGCGCAATCCAAATTTGGTCTCCTGCCTCGGCAGCACCTTTAGCAAATATTTGAAATTCCCACTGTCCTGGAGCAACCTCGCCGTTAGTTCCTTCAACATTTAAACCAGCCTCTAAACAAATGTCTAGGTGGCGGTCCATAATTTCACGACCAAAAGAGTTTTTGGCACCAACTGAACAGTAAAATTGCCCTTGTGGCGTTTGATCTTTTGGAAAGCCTAAGGGTAGATTTGTCTCGGGATCCCAAAGGAAATATTCCTGTTCAAATCCAAACCAAAAATCATCATCATCATCATCAATGGTAGCACGGCCATTTGATGGGTGTGCAGTACCGTCAGCATTTAAAACCTCTGTCATTACCAAGTATGCGTTGCTACGAACTGGGTCTGGGTAAATAGCAACAGGTTTTAACAAGCAGTCAGATGATCCTCCTTCGGCTTGTCTTGTCGAGCTACCATCAAAAGACCACATGTCAACATCCTCAATTTTTCCTGAGAAGTCGCTCACTACTTTTGTTTTACTACGTAGATTGGCAGTCGGTAGATATCCGTCTAACCAAATGTATTCAAGTTTTGATTTATTCATAATTTTTTAATAAGAGATACACAAAAATATAATTTTAATGCACCCGTTGAACTTTGAGGGTATTTTTTTATTAACGTATATATTATTTTTATACACCCCCTAATTTTGTGGGGTATTTATTGTGAAAAAAATAAAAAATGAACGAATAACACGTAAAATCAAAATATTCTCTTTTTAATATTAGTCTATAGATTTAGTGTATATTTGTTAACCACCTTAACACCTTAATATCATGAACAAACTTCGCTTTCAAGCTATTCGGGATGCGGTGAATCGCCAACCGAATACATTCTACTCTGACCAAAAAAAATCAACCCTCTTTGCAAGTCATGTTTTTACTAAGAAGGCGATGCGTACTTTTCTTACAAAACAGGCCTACAGCGAAGTTGTAGAAGCCATTGAGAAGGGTTCTAAAATTAATCGTTCTGTAGCTGACCACGTTGCAGCTTCAATGAAAGATTGGGCAACTTCTATGGGTGCTACTCATTATACGCATTGGTTTCAGCCTTTAACTGGTGCTACCGCTGAAAAGCATGACGCCTTTTTTGATATAGATAGTAATGGTGATAGTTTAGAGTATTTTGATGGTTCTCAACTAGTGCAACAAGAGCCAGACGCTTCAAGTTTTCCTAGTGGAGGGATTCGTAATACTTTTGAAGCAAGAGGCTATACCGCTTGGGATCCTTCTTCACCAGCTTTTATTTATGGGAGTACGCTTTGTATTCCTACAATTTTTGTTTCGTACACCGGTCAAGCTTTAGACAACAAAACTCCTTTGCTTAGAGCATTGAGTGCTGTTGACCAAGCTGCAACTCAAGTGGCTAAGTTTTTTGATAAAAATGTAACTCATGTTCAAGCAACATTGGGTTGGGAGCAAGAGTATTTCTTGGTCGATAAAGCATTGGCTTCATCACGCCCTGATATTATGCTAACGGGTCGTACCCTTGTAGGACATAAGCCGCCAAAAGGACAGCAACTTGACGATCACTATTTTGGTTCTATTCCTTCACGCGCAATCAATTTTATGCGCGAGTTAGAGTATGAGTCCATGAGGTTAGGCATTCCGGTTAAAACACGTCATAACGAAGTGGCACCCAACCAATTTGAATTGGCACCTATTTTTGAAGAGGCAAATCTTGCCGTTGACCATAATGCCTTGCTTATGGATATCATGGGGAAGATTGCTAGTAAACATCATTTTAAAATTTTGTTACACGAAAAGCCCTTTTCTGGTATAAATGGTTCTGGGAAACACAATAACTGGTCGTTGCAAACCAATACAGGTGTAAATCTATTAAGCCCTGGAAAAACACCAATGAGTAATTTGCAATTTTTAACCTTTTTTATAACAACCATTAAAGCGGTTCAGAATTTTGAATCTTTGGTGCGCTCATCTGTTGCAAGTGCCGGGAATGATCATCGTTTGGGAGCTAATGAAGCACCACCAGCAATTATTTCGGTATTTATTGGTACTCAGCTTTCAAAAGTATTAGAGGACTTGAAACATGTTTCTAAAGGCAAACTTTCTCCACAAGAGAAAACGGATTTAAAGCTTAATGTTGTTGGTAAAATCCCTGATGTTCTATTGGACAATACAGATAGAAACCGCACTTCGCCATTTGCCTTTACGGGAAATAAATTTGAATTTCGAGCAGTAGGGTCAAATCAAAACTGTGCTATTCCAATGACGGTCCTTAATACCATAGTTGCCAAGCAGTTAAAAGACTTTAAGAATGAAGTTGATAAGCTCATCAAAACAAAAAAATTGAAAAAAGATGATGCAATTTTTAACGTGCTTCGTGAGTATGTCAAAACAACAAAAAATATTCTTTTCGATGGCGACGGTTACAGCGAGTCATGGCAAAAAGAAGCCTCACGACGCGGATTATCTAACCTAAAAACTGCTCCAGAAGCACTTTCGGTTTGGGTTAAAGACGCTGTTATTGAGTTATTTGATAGTATGGGGGTAATGAATCCCATTGAACAAAAAGCCCGTTATGAAATCCAGCTTGAGCAATACATTCAGTGTGTGGAAATAGAAAGTCTCGTGCTTGAAAATATTGTAAACAACCAAATTCTTCCTACTGCATTTAGGTATCAACATATGTTGATTGAAAATGTCAACGGATTAAAACAAATTTATGGCGATGATTTTTCAAAGCATGCTCCCGTTGCTATGGAAACTATTGAAAAAATCAGTGCACTAAGCGGCTCTTTGACATCGTTTTGTTCAGCGCTTTCAAAAGCTAGGACAAAAGCAAATAGCATGAGCATTATAGAGGATAGCGCACAGATGTACGCTAAAAATGTTTTGCCATTATTTTTAAACATTCGTGAGGCTGCAGATGGACTGGAACTTATCGTTGATGATGCAACCTGGCCGCTGGCAAAATATCGCGAACTTTTATTCTTACGTTAACTATGTCCAACAATCCTTTAAACGAGCGCTACCAAATGCGTGGCGTTTCTGCCGATAAAGAAGATGTACACGCTGCAATTAAACATATAGATAAGGGGCTTTTCCCTAAAGCATTTTGTAAAATAGTACCCGACTATCTCACTCATGATGAAGATTATTGCCTTGTAATGCACGCAGATGGGGCAGGAACGAAGTCTTCTTTGGCGTATATGTATTGGAAAAAAACAGGTGATTTGTCTGTTTGGAAAGGGATCGCTCAAGATGCATTGATTATGAATCTTGACGATTTATTGTGTGTGGGTGCTGTTGATGATATCCTTATTTCCTCTACCATTGGACGCAATAAAAACCTAATTCCTGGTGAAGTCATTAAGGCATTAATTGAAGGGACTCAAGAATTGGTTGACGAACTCAATGCGCAAGGCATGAAACTTACCTTGACAGGTGGTGAGACAGCAGATGTTGGCGATTTGGTTCGTACCGTTATTGTTGACTCCACTGTTACCGCACGCCTTAAACGAGATGCTGTTATCGATAATGCAAACATTCAAGCTGGTGATGTTGTTGTAGGTTTGGCCTCTTTTGGGCAGGCAACTTATGAATCTCATTATAATGGCGGTATGGGGAGTAATGGACTTACTTCGGCTAGACACGATGTTTTTCACAAGTCTTTATCCATTGAGTTTCCTGAAAGTTTTGACCCACAAGTTCCCGAAAATTTGATTTATACAGGGTCTAAAAAATTATTGGATAGGGTAGAGGGTGTTCCCTTAGATGCTGGAAAATTAGTCCTGTCCCCAACGCGCACCTATGCTCCCGTAATGAAAACAATTCTTTCTGAGTTAGGTAGTTCTGCAATCCATGGGGCAGTTCATTGTAGCGGGGGTGCTCAAACCAAAGTGCTTCATTTTATTGATAATGGACATATTATCAAGGATAACATGTTTCCAATACCACCCCTCTTTGAAATGATTCAAGCAGAGTCCAATACTGACTGGCGTGAAATGTATAAGGTTTTTAACATGGGACATCGTTTAGAATTATATGTATCTCCTAGGTACGCTGAACAAATTATAAGTGTTGCAAATTCTTTTAATATCGATGCCCAAATTATTGGAAGAGTTGAAGAAAATCCAATTAAAAAACTTACATTAACAACGCCAAATGGAATTTTTGAATATGCGTAAGCCATTGTATTGCTGTCTTCTTTTTATAGGGTTATCATCCTTTTCTCAACAAGGGGAAGACTTATTTACTTTACTTAATGAAGCTAATGATACGCCACAGCTATTGCCAGAGCGCATGTTGATAACGCAAAAGCTCCTTTGGGGTAACAAGGGGGTATTAAGAAAAATGGGTGTTGCACCACTAAATATGGAGCAAAGACAGAAGGAGTTAAAATTACGCCGCACAATGCTCACAACACATCAAGTGTTAGGGTACGCAACACTCGCAGCTATGATAGCACAAGGAATTATTGGAGGAAAGTTATACAATGGAGATTATGAGCTTTATGACTTGCATAAGGACATGGCGACTGTAGTGAATGTAGGATATTTTACAACAGCCGGGCTATCTCTTTTTGCACCTCCGCCATTAATTAACAAAAAAATTAAAGGGTTTAGTTCTGCTAAAGCCCATAAAACTTTAGCAACAGTGCATTTGTCGGCAATGGTTGCCACAAACATTTATAAAGATAAAAACAAAAAAATTCATAAAGCAGCAGCATACACAGCTTTTGGAAGTTATGCTATGGCAGTTTTGGTTTTTAAGTTCTAATATGAAAAAGACGGTTCTGTTATTTTTTTTCGCAAATGCCTTTTTACACGCGCAGCAGCTTCGAGTAGACACCTCTAAATCTTTTATTTCTTATGAAGCCTCTCACCCTGTGCATGATTGGTCTGGCACTTCAGAAGAGGTGCAAGGTGTAGTTGTCGTTGAAGATAATGTGCCTTCTCGTATCGCTATTGTTGCTTCTGTCGCCTCATTTAACTCCAAAAACAGTAACAGGGATGCACATGCAGTAGAAGTATTAGAGGCATTATTGTTTCCACAAGTTTCTTTTTACTCCGATGCCATCACATTTGACGACAAGGAGCTTAAACTTTCAGGTGAATTGAATTTTCATGGAGTTCCCTTGCCACTTGACGTTTCCTCATATTGGACTTCAAATGAGGATCATTGGGTGTTGGAAGGAAATTTTGAGATCCAACCCTCACTGTTTGGTATTAAGCTTCCCTCTTTTATGTTGGTAAAAATGCGTGATCTTCTCAGTGTTCGCTTTCGGTTGGAGTTGCGTACCTTTGTGCCATAGGTTATGTTACAGGAAAAACTCGAAATTGTAAAACAGCGCTACAGTGAGGTTGCTGACCTTATTATTCAGCCTGATATTATTGCGGATCAAAAACGTTATGTTTCCCTAAATCGTGAATATAAGGAACTGAGTGCTTTGATGGAAAAACGATCGGAATACCTGACTGTTCTGAGCAATAAAAGCGAAGCACAAGAGCTCGTCTCAGTTGAAAAAGACCCCGAGATGTTAGTTATGGCAAAAGAAGAACTCGAAGAATCTTCCCAAAAGCTTACATCTCTAGAAGAGGAAATTCGTTTTATGTTGATTCCAAAAGACCCTGAAGATGCTAAAAATGTAATGATGGAATTACGTGCTGGAACAGGGGGTGATGAAGCAAGTATTTTTGCTGGAGACTTGTATCGAATGTATACCAAATACTGTGAAACCAAAGGCTGGAAGGTTAGTGTGGTTGATATGAGTGAGGGTACTTCAGGAGGGTTTAAAGAAATAATCCTTGAAGTTAGTGGTGAAAACGTTTACGGAACTCTTAAATTTGAATCAGGTGTACATCGTGTACAACGTGTGCCTCAAACCGAAACCCAAGGAAGGGTGCACACTTCTGCGGCTACTGTTATGGTGCTCCCTGAAGCTGAAGAGTTTGATGTTGAATTAGATATGTCAGAGATTAGGATTGAGAGAACTACCTCAACCGGACCTGGTGGGCAGTCTGTTAATACTACATATTCTGCTATTAAGTTGCACCATGAACCTACTGGCATGATTGTAAGTTGTCAAGACCAAAAATCATCACACAAAAACTTAGAAAAGGCTTTGAAGGTGTTGCGTTCTAGATTGTATGACATGGAACTTGCCAAAAAGCAAGCTGCAGATTCTGAAAAGAGAAAAAGTATGGTTTCTTCTGGTGATCGTTCGGCAAAAATTAGAACCTATAACTACCCACAAGGACGCGTTACAGATCATCGAATTGGACTAACATTGTACGATTTGCAGAACATTATCAACGGCGATATTCAAAAACTTATTGATGAAATGCAGTTGTATCAAAATACGGAAAAACTAAAATTTTCAGACGAACTTATTTGACATGACAAATCAAGACCTGTTTGATCAAATACTATTTAAAAAATCTTTTCTTTGTTTGGGTTTAGACCCCGATATAGAAAAGATGCCTCCCCATTTGGTGGCTGCTAGCTCGGACCCCCTTTACGATTTTTGTAAGACTATTGTTGACAATGTTCAACACTTATGTGTTGCAATTAAAATTAACACAGCCTTTTTTGAAGCATATGGAGTTCAAGGGTATGCATCTTTAGAAAGGCTTGTTACCTATGTAAAGTCACATTACCCTGATCTTTTTACCATAGCTGATGCCAAGCGCGGCGATATCGGAAACACTTCTCTGCGTTACGCAAAAGCTTTTTTTGACGTATTGCCATTTGATGCCATAACTATTGCGCCCTATATGGGTAAAGATTCGGTCGAACCTTTTTTGACATATAGTGGTAAACACGCCATTTTATTGGCATTGACTTCAAATGAAGGTGCTTCTGATTTTCAACTAAAAGAAAATGACAAAAAAGAACTTTATAAAGAAGTCTTAACCACATCACAAACATGGGAAAATTCCCAAAGACTGATGTATGTGGTTGGTGCTACAAAAGCAGCGCACCTTAAGGAAATTCGAAAACTTGTACCAGATTCTTTTTTACTTGTGCCCGGTGTAGGTGCACAAGGAGGAAAGCTTGAAGATGTATTTGTTAATGGGGCAAACAGTAAAGTGGGGTTATTGGTAAATTCTTCTCGTGGAATTTTATATGCTGGTAATGGTGAAGATTACTGCGATGAAGCCTTGACAGCTGCTACGCAGCTACAGCAACAAATGGAAAAACTTTTAGGATAATGTTACACTATACGCGCTATCCAAATAAAACTTCTAAAGAATGGGTGACTTTTGTTCATGGAGCGGGGGGGAGTTCCTCTATTTGGTATAAACAAATACGAGCTTATACTCAGCACTACAACGTTTTACTACTTGATTTGCGTGGACATGGAAATTCAAAACCATCACTATTGAATGCATTTGAAGAGCGTTATACTTTTGAAGTTATTGTGGCTGATATTATTGAAGTATTAGATTATGAAAAGATTGATAAATCACATTTTGTAGGTATTTCATTAGGCACCATACTCATTCGGCAATTGGCAGAAAGCTATCCTCAACGCGTGCAAAGTATGATTATGGGCGGTGCAATAATTAAGCTCAATCTTAGGTCGCAAATTTTGATGCGCTTTGGCAATGTGGTAAAGTCTATTATTCCGTATTTGTGGCTTTACCGTTTTTTTGCGTTCATCATTATGCCAAAAAAAAATCATCGAGAATCTAGATTGCTTTTTGTGCGTGAAGCAAAAAAATTATATCATAAAGAATTTTTAAGATGGTACAAACTCACGTCAGAATTAAACCCATTGCTTCGTTTTTTCCGACAAGTAGATGTGGGGATCCCTACCTTATATATTATGGGTGAAGAGGATTATATGTTTTTGCCTAGTGTACAAAAGCTTTCTTCAAATCAACCTTCAGCAACGTTGGCTGTAGTTCCGCAATGTGGTCATGTAGTCAACGTAGAGCAACCCATAGAATTTAATGCTGCTACGCTAAAGTATCTGTCGGAATTGTAATTAGGTAAAAATTACGGTTTTATTTCCGTACACCATTACCTTTTTAGCTGCATGCTGTTTGACGGCATTTGCCAAAACAATTTTCTCTAAATCACTTCCTTTGGCTATTAGTTGTGAAACACTATGGTTGTGTGAAACATGAGCTACACCTTGCTCGATAATCGGTCCAGCATCAAGCTCTTCTGTCACATAATGACTAGTGGCGCCAATGATTTTCACACCGCGTTCAAATGCAGAGTGATAAGGCTTTGCTCCTGGGAAAGCAGGTAAAAATGAGTGATGGATGTTAATTATATTACTCTTGTAAACTTCGATAAGTTCTTCAGGTATTATTTGCATATATCGCGCTAATACAATAAAATCTACCTCGTGTTGATTTAATAATTTAAGTTGTTCTTGGGTTGCATTGGCTTTGGTTTCTTTTGTTACTTGAACATAATAGAATGGAATTTCAAATGCCTTAGCTATGGGAGCTAAATCAGGGTGATTACTTAAAATAAAAGGAATTTCAACGGCTAGCTCACCAGATTTATAACGTCCCAATAAATCGTAAAGGCAATGATCGTATTTGGAAACAAATATTGCCATTTTTGGCTTGTATGCTATGGGTTGATGACTCCATGTCATTGTGAATTCACTAGCCGGCCCTTTTTCAAAGGCTTCAATAAAGGTTTCGTAGGGACAATTCTTTTTGTTAAGTTCGGCTTCTAAGCGCATAAAAAACGCACCCTTTTCTCTATCTACATATTGATCGATATATTGGATATTTCCGCTATACTGATATACAAAAGAAGTAACATCAGCAATAATCCCTTTTTTATCGGGACATTGAATAACAAGCGTGATGGCATACATGCGTTACATTATTAAGGTGCAAACATACATAAAAAAAACCTCCGTCCATTCAATATATCGAAGGGAGCGGAGGTTTCAACACTCCTAATTAAACAAATAAATGTTTACTTTTCAAACACACTAAAGTCAGCATAAGCAGTCATTCCATGCTCTGCATCATCTAATCCATTAATTTCTTCTTCTTTGCTAACACGAAGACCAATAGTGGTCTTTACGATGAATACTATAATTAGGGTGCATATAACGCAGAAGGCTCCTACGATACCAACACCTGCAAGCTGAATCATAAATTGATCAAACCCTGCCATTTCACCAAATAGACCTACGGCAAGTGTTCCCCACATACCAGCAAATAGGTGAACTGCAATAGCTCCAACAGGGTCATCCAATTTCAATTTTTCTAATAATGATATAGCAAGTACAACAATAATACCTCCGATACCCCCAATAATCATGGCATCACCGGTAGACATTTGATCGGCACCCGCTGTGATGGCAACTAGCCCTCCAAGAACACCGTTCATAAACATGGTTATGTCATAGTTTTTATAAAGGATGTGAGAAAAAACACTAGCGATAACACCTCCTGCAGCAGCAGCCAAACTTGTAGTAACAAGCACTAAAGATGTGGTTTCTGGGTCTGCAGAAAGAACAGATCCGCCATTAAACCCAAACCAGCCTAACCATAAAATTAGAACACCGCCTGCAGCAATTGGGACGTTATGTCCAAAAATAGGGTTTGAAGTTCCGTCTGAATTAAACTTACCAATTCGAGCTCCTAAAAAGTAAATTACAATTAAAGCAGCCCAGCCTCCAACAGAGTGTACAAGTGTTGATCCTGCAAAGTCATAGAAGCCCCAGTTACTCAAGAAGCCACCACCCCATTGCCAAGATCCTACAATTGGGTAAACAATGCCAACGTACAATGCTGCAATAAGCATAAAACTCTCAAGTTTAATACGCTCAGCCACAGCTCCTGAAATAATAGTAGCAGCAGTTGCAGCAAACATCCCCTGAAATAAAAAGTCAGTCCACCATGTGTAACCACCATCTGCGTAAGCTGCAGTCATGCCTCCTTCGGGAGGTGCAATACCCCATCCAGCAAATTTGAAAAAGCCAATAGCCCCTTCTTCAAATCCGGGATACATTAAGTTGAATCCAGCCAGAGCATATAATAACAGTCCGGCGGTTATGACAAAAAAGTTTTTAAATAATATGTTAACTGTGTTTTTTTGTCTTGTTAGTCCTGCCTCAAGGAATGAGAATCCCATGTGCATAAAAAATACGAGTGCTGTACAGATCATCATCCATACGTTATTTGCGGTAAATAATGCGCTATCCATTTTTGTTTAGTTTAAAGTTTCTCCTCCTTTTTCTCCGGTACGAATTCTGTAAGCCTCCTCAACAGGAAGTACAAAAATTTTCCCATCTCCTACATTGCCCGTTCCTCCGGCTTCAATAATGGCTTGTATGGCAGGCTCTACAAAGTCATCGTTTACAACTATGGATAACATTCTGCGTTCTATGGCAGAAGTGTTGTAGGAAACGCCTCGATATACCCTACCTTTTTTTTCGTTTCCAATTCCTGTTACATCCCAATAGCTAAAGAATGTAACTCCTACATCATGTAGCTTTGATTTCACGCTTTCGTATTGCGCTTTTCGAATTAGTGCTTCTATTTTTTTCATTTTATTTGTTATTAGAGAGAGTGATATAAATGGGGATAGGCATTTAATGCCTATCCCCAAATAATCTATTTATAATTGTTAATTATCATTAGGTTAAATTCTTATGGTAATAAATCACTATTAAATGCTTCTTCACCATGCTCAGTGATATCAAGACCTTTTCTTTCATCTTCTTCAGAAACACGAAGCCCGATAGTTTTCTTTAATGTGCCTAGTACAATTATTGAAGTGATAACAGCCCATGCAGCATATGCAGCTACACCAATAGCTTGAACCCCAAGTTGTGAAGTACCACCTCCGTTAAATAGTCCAATTCCAGTGTTTCCATCAACACCCCAAAGACCAATGACGAGCGTACCCCAAGCACCAACAACACCGTGCGCAGAAGCAGCACCAATGGCATCGTCAATTTTTAGCTTCTTCTCGATAAATTCGATTGAGAATACAACAATAACACCACCTAGTAAGCCTGCAAAGAAACCGCCTTCAAAAGTCATGTTTCCACAACCTGCGGTGATAGCTACCAATCCGGCTACGGCTCCGTTAAGAGTTTGTGATAAACTAGGTTTTCCTAGGTAAATCCACGATGTGAAAAGAGCTCCTAATGCGCCAGCAGCAGCAGCAATATTGGTTACCATTACAACCGATGCAGCTGCAATAGAGTCTGCACCTCCCCAAGCAAGTTGAGAGCCACCGTTGAAACCAAACCATCCAAACCAAAGAATAAATACACCAAGTGTACCCAATAATAAGTTACTTCCTGGGATAGGATTGACTTTTCCATCAGTATATTTTCCAATACGAGGGCCAACCATCCAAGCAGCAACAAGTGCAGCCCATCCACCAACTGAGTGAACAATAGAAGAACCAGCAAAGTCAATGAAACCAAGGTCTGCTAACCAAGCACCGTCTCCGTACCATTGCCATCCACCAGAAATTGGGTAAATAATAGCAGTAAGAAATAATGTAAAAATTATATAGGTGCTGTATTTAGTTCTTCCTGCAATAGCACCAGAAACAATTGTAGCAGCAGTAGCCGCAAAAACCGTTTGGAAGAAAACATCATGTGCTCCTACGCCTGGGTTAAACCAAAGATCACTGATAGAAATAAACCCGCTTGCATCTTTTGCCCCGTACATTAAACCGTAGCCTAATGCCCAAAAACTTAGTGTCCCTACGCTTATATCCATAAAGTTTTTCATGGCAATGTTTGCAGCGTTTTTGGCGCGAGTCATTCCAGATTCTAATAAGGTAAATCCTGCTTGCATTAAGAAAACAAGAATACCCGAAAGCAAAATCCACAAGATTGTAAAATCTTCATTAGCGTCAACTGTTGTTGTGCTAATAATGTTAGGTAATGTTGTAAGTAATGACATAACTTATTTATTTAATTAAACTAGAATGTGTAAACAGCAGCTACAATAAATGCAGTTAAACTATCAGTAGCACCATCTGCGTCAGCATAGTACTTACCAGACGCGCTGTCTATTCTGATTTCAGGTTTGAAAATCATATTTCCTGAAGTGTAACTTCCTGTCAATGTAAATGAAGTGTTGTCTCCTTTTTCAGCTATTGAGCCTATAGCTCCAAGACCATCGTCAGTAAATGCTTCAAATCTTCCTCCAAGTGCAAGAGCATCAGATAGTGTTAATTGTGGATATAGCGCAACCCCACTAAATTTAGCGCTGTCATCTTCGTATGAAGTAGCGTTAATACCCAAGAAAAAGCTTTCAGAAAGGTTGAAACCTCCAGTAAAGTCATACTGAGTAACACCATTCCCAGTAATAAAATTGATGTATTGTCCGTAAAGACCCAATTGTGCACCGAACATATAATCATCAGCAACAGGCTGAGCTTCTGTGTAGTCTGTAGAATTTAATAGTCCTAGCATCAATGAAGCATCATCAGAAAGAGCGATGTCTGCCTTAATTCCTGTGTGAGAGAAAGGACCATAAGAGAACATGTAAGAGGTGGAGTAGTTAAAGTTAGCTGCTGGAGAGATTACTTCATATCCTAAGAAGGTGTTGAAGTTACCAAGGGTAAGCGTAAAACTGTCACTTACATTATAATAAACATACAACTGGTTAACGATGTTAGATGAACCCGCAGAATTGAAAACAGCATCTGCACCTCTTGGTCCATAAACCAAGTCAGCTACAAATCCGCTTTTCTCACCTTCATAAGAAAGTATAATGTTTGCCATACCAAGAGCAAAACCATTAAGGTTGGCAAATGATGTACCAGGCGCATATTCTGAACTTCTGTAATACGTGTCAACAGAACCAGAAACGCTGAAGGTAGAGGCGTCTTGTGCTTGAGCTGAATGGGATCCTATTACGGAAACCACAATAATCGCAAGCACTAATTTAAAAATTGAATTTGAATTGTTTTTCATAATATAAAGTTTGTATAGTTAAATTTTAAACGATTTAATTATTTAATTGATTTTTCAAAAGTATATGTATTTTGATACAACCCTATTAAAAATGGTGTAATAACAATGATTTTTATTATTTATTAAAGTTTACCCCCTAAAATTTATGGGGTTAATATAATTAAACACATAATTTTAATTATTTAGCCCCTAAAAAAAAGGATTAACATAAAGAAAATGTCAATATATAAAGGAAAGTTAAAGTGCCTTAACTATAAATTGCCCTAATAAAACAAAACCAAGGCACAAACCGAAGCTTAAAAGGGTATATATGAAGAAATAAAAGAGTTGACCCCCACTCAAAAAAGAGAAATTCTCAAATGTAAACGTAGAAAATGTTGTTAGCCCCCCACAAAATCCGGTAATAAACAATAATTTTTGATGAGTGGTAAGTGTCCCTGTTTCATTGATTCCGCCCAACAGCATCCCAATTAGAAAACAACCTACTGCATTGGCGCAAAAAGTAGCCCAAGGAAAATTTAAAGAATAATGGTACAAGGCTTTTGATAATCCATAACGCGCTACGCTGCCAAGGCCGCCACCTACAAAAACCAAAAATATTGAATATAAACTCATGTTAGACTAAGCTTTTCAATCCAACAAGTAGGCCGACAAACACCAAAAATCCAATGAGCACCCAAAAACTTCCTTTAAAGTAATCAGTGCTTTTTTGTTTGTCTTTTTTATAACTGTAAATAATTGCAGCCGTAAAAGCAATGAGAAAAAAAAGTGCAAAAATCAATTGACCCGTGGAAAACATAGCGTTATTTTTAGCGAAACTAAAAAAAAATGCAGAACCAACTCGATGCTGTAGCAGCATTTCACAAAGCTTTTGGTGTGGGTATATCTGATAAACCCACCGCAAATATTAACAAACAAATTAATAATCTACGTCATAAGCTGATGGCAGAAGAAAACAATGAGTACTTAGAGGCAGCAAGCAACAACGACATTGTTGAAGTTGCAGATGCCCTTGGAGATATGCTCTATATCTTATGTGGAACAATCCTTACCCACGGCATGCAACATATTATTGAGGATGTTTTTAATGAAATTCAAGAAAGTAACATGAGCAAACTAGGAGCTGATGGTAAGCCAATTTATAGAGAAGATGGTAAGGTTATGAAGGGACCAAATTATTGGAAACCTAATTTAAAAAAGTTTTTAGGTTAGTCACAAACCTTAAAGCGCCAACCAAAAGGGTCTTTAGATTTATTGCATTGAATGTTTACTAAAGCATCTTTAAGTTTTTGCGCGTAACTATTTTCTAAAAGAGGTGTGTCGTAATTGTTTCCTTTGTAGCCAAAACCAATAATGGGCTGAACTACCACTGCCGTTCCGCAACCGAAAATTTCTAGTAATTCACCCGATTTTTTTGCTTCTATGAGCTCTGATACTTTTAGCATGCGAACCTCAGTATGTATTCCCATTTGCTGTGCAATGGCTAAAATGCTTTTCCGAGTAACTCCATCAAGAATGCTATCACTAGTAGGAGCTGTGATTAGCGTATCTCCAATCCTAAAAAATAAATTCATGGTTCCAGCCTCTTCAATATATTCATGTGAGGCAGCATCTGTCCAAATGATTTGTTGGTACCCTTCATCTTTAGCCAGTTGTGTAGGGTAGAACTGACCTCCGTAATTTCCGGCAGCTTTTGCATAGCCTGTACCACCTTGTGCTGCACGACTGTAATGGTCAGCAATTTTAACTCGTACGTCTCCGCCATAATAACTTTTTACAGGGGCACATATCACCATAAAACGGTATTCACGTGACGCACTAGCCTGAACACATGCCTCTGAAGCAAACACAAAAGGACGCACATATAGCGATTTTCCATCTCCGCTTTTAACCCATTCTTTATCTAGTGTAATTAAACTTTTAAGACCTTCTAAGAAAATATCTTCTGGAAAAGCTGGAATTGCAAGTCGCTCAGCAGATTTATTCAAACGGCTTGCATTTTCATTTGGACGAAAAAGCCAAATGCTTCCATGATCGTCTTTAAAGGCTTTCATGCCCTCAAACACAGCCTGCCCATAATGAAGAACACTAGATGCAGGCGATAATTCCATTGTGCCAAAAGGAACAATTTTTGGAATATCCCAATGTCCATCACGGAAATCACAGACAAACATGTGGTCGGTAAAAGTTGAACCAAAAGTCAAGTTATCAAAATCAACAGTTCCGATTTTCGAAGCTGTTGATGGGGTTATGTTTATCTGTTTTTTCATAAAACAAAATTAGTAAAATCTTGGGTGCGCAATCCAACTGATGTAAATTTACCAAAAAAAATAATGCGAATATTAATTTCGGGAGCAAGTGGACTTATTGGCAATGAATTGGTAAAAGCTCTTCAACAAGCGGGTCATCAGATTGCTGTACTTACTACACGTTCTAAAAGTCCCTCATTCTCTTCATCGGTTTCTGTGTTCCAATGGAACCCCGAAATGCAATATATTGATAAAGACGCTCTTGTAGATGTTGATGTAATTATAAATCTTGCTGGTGCAAAAATCGCACAGCGTTGGACTTCAAAAGCTAAAAAAGCTATTCTTAACAGTAGGACTCAGGGAACCCGACTTTTGAAAAATACTCTAATTACTGAAAAAAGGCATCGTGTGACACATTTTATTTCTGCTTCTGCTATTGGTATTTATCCCTCAAGTTTGTCAGAAACATACAATGAAAATCACACAAATTTTGCCAATGGTTTTGCCGGAGAAGTAGTTCAGGAATGGGAGAAAGAGGTGGACATGATGAAATCTACCGTAAAAAATGTTAGTAAAATAAGGATTGGGTTGGTGCTTGCAAAACAAGGAGGTGCCCTTCCTCCTTTGGCAATTCCTACATCTTTTGGTTTTGGGGCATGGTTTGGCAATGGAAAGCAATGGCAATCTTGGATTCATATTCAGGATTTAGTGCGACTTTTTGTTTTTACTCTCGAAAATCCAGGTTGTTATAATGGAGTTTCCCCAAATGCAGTTTCTCAACGAATAATGATTAAAACTATCGCAAAAAGCTACCGAATTCCTCAGTGGCTTCCGGGCATTCCCAAATTTTTATTAAAAATGATAATAGGTAATATGGCATCGATCATGTTTGACAGCATTCACGCCTCTAGTGAGTTTGTGCAAACAAAGGGTTTTCAGTTTCTATACCCTTCTCTTTCTGATGCTTTGACTGATTTGTTGCCTTTACGCAACAAAAATTAGTGCCATTTTGACATAGAAACTTTTTTGGCAGTACTTTTGCCCAGCATTAAATAAACATTTATGGCTGCTAAAAAAGGTAAAAAAGAAGTTGACGAGGAAGTGGTGCAAGAAGACCATAAAGCTCAATCAAAGGCTAATTTAGATCCATTGGTTGAGGCGCAAACTGCTTTAGAGGATGAAAAGAATAAGTTTTTACGCCTTTTTGCAGAGTTTGAAAACTATAAAAAACGCACAGCCAAAGAACGTATTGAGTTATTTAAAACAGCTTCTCAAGAAGTGATGGTTGCAATGTTACCCATTTTAGACGACTTTGAGCGCGCCCTTGCTGATATTGATGGAGCGGATGAGAAACTTTCCGGAATTAAACTCATCTACAATAAATTTAATGATACCCTTAAACAACAAGGCTTGGCAAAAATGGAGATTGAACCAAAAGCGACATTTGACGCTGAACTACACGAGGCCATAACTCAGTTACCTGCTTCAGACCAGCATCCAAAAGGCACTATTATTGATGTTGTAAGTGCTGGATACAAACTAGGAGAATTAATAATACGTTACCCTAAAGTGGTGGTGGCACAATAATCATGAAAGAAGATTACTACGACATATTAGGTGTAAGCAAATCCGCATCTGCAGCAGAAATAAAAAAGGCGTATAGAAAAAAAGCCATTGCCTATCACCCGGATAAAAATCCTGGCGATGAGGAAGCAGAGCAAAAATTTAAGCAAGCTGCCGAGGCATATGAAGTGTTGGGCAATGAACAAAAACGGGCACAGTACGATCGTTTTGGGCATGCAGCATTTGAAGGCAATCAAGGTTTTGGTGGCGGTAGCATGAATATGGAAGACATTTTTAGTCAATTTGGAGATATTTTTGGTAGTGCTTTTGGAGGAGGTTTTGGCGGATTTGGCGGTGGTCAACGACGGGTAAAAGGAACTAATTTACGTGTTCGCGTAACCTTAACTCTTGAAGAATTGGTTTTAGGTGTTGAAAAAAAGATTAAAGTAAAACGCAAAAAGCAAGCTCCGGGTGTTAGTTACGCAACCTGTAAAACGTGTCAAGGTTCTGGACAAACCATGCGAATTACCAACACCATTTTAGGTCGTATGCAATCTGCAACAACATGTGCTTCTTGTAATGGAGCTGGACAAACCTTGCGACATCGCCCTTCAGGTTCAGATGCATATGGAATGATATCTCAAGAAGAAACAGTTTCGATAAAAATTCCAGCGGGTGTAGAGGACGGAATGCAGCTCAAAGTTTCTGGGAAAGGAAATGAAGCACCTGGTCAAGGATTATCTGGAGATTTGATTGTTCAAATTTCGGTTAAAGACCATCCGCTGCTTAAACGAGAAGGAAATAATCTTCATTTGGATCTATATATTTCTATTTCCGAAGCGGTTTTGGGAACTTATAAGGAAATAGATGCGGTTAATGGTTCGGTAAGAATTCGATTAGAGTCAGGAATTCAATCTGGAAAAATTTTACGCTTAAAAGGAAAAGGAGTTCCTAGTTTAAGCAACTACGGAACAGGAGACCTTCTAGTTCATGTTAATGTTTGGACTCCAGAGCAACTCACAAAAGAGCAACGCCATTTTTTTGAGCAGAATGCCTCTCATGATAATTTTACTCCAAGCCCAAAGTCAGGTGATAAGTCTTTCTTTGACAGGGTTAAAGACATGTTTTCTTAATTTTTTAACTGATTTTAAGATAAAGTTTATATATTTGAAATAACGATAGATTTATCTATAGTTATTTTTCTTTTTCATAGCAATTTTTTCCCATCCTCTTTTTGAGGGTGGGTTTTCTTTTTACTGCGTATTTTTTCTATATTCGAGCATGGAAAAAATCAAATCAATTTTTCAATTTAATATTGGTATTGGCGACGCTCAAATGAGTGTTGGCTCTTTTTTGATTTGGGTAGCCCTTATTATTGCCCTGTCATTTGTTTTACGTTTAATACGCAGAATCTTAACCCGTAAATTAACCTTTGAACGAAAAGGAAAATTTAAACCAATCTTCTCTTTTTTTAACTATTCCTTGTACACTGTTGTGGTGTTGTTAATGTTACAAAATGCAGGTGTAAATCTCAACGCACTTTTAGCCGCTTCTGCTGCCTTATTGGTTGGAGTAGGTTTTGCGCTTCAAACCTTTTTTCAAGACATTATTTCGGGCATCTTTATCTTAGTAGATCAAACGGTGCACGTAGGTGATATAATTGAATTGGATGGTAAAGTGGGTAGAGTTGAGAATATTACCTTAAGAACTACAAGAGCAGTTACAGTTGATAATAAAGTTCTTATTATACCCAATCATATGTATCTTACAAATACCCTTTTTAATTGGACCGAAAACGAAAAACAAACACGTGAACATGTTTCCGTTGGCGTTGCTTATGGAACTGATTTAGAACAACTTAAATCCTTGTTAACCGCTCTTGCGCTAGAACATAGTGAGGTGCTTAAAAATCCACCCCCTGCACTTATTTTTAAAAATTTTGGTGACAGCAGTTTAGATTTTGATTTAGTATTTACCCTTCGTGATGGTTTTAAAACGGAATTGGTTAAAAGTGATATTCGCTATGCCATTGATAGATCCTTACGAGAGCATAACATTGAAATTCCATTCCCACAACGGGTTGTTCATACCGCAAAATAAATGGCAGATATATTAATTGTAGAAGACGAAGCGAATATTCGTAGGGTGCTTCGTAAAGTGCTTTCAGAGGACAATCTTTCGCTTCATATAAGTGAGGCTGAAGACGGCGCATCAGCAATTACTGCTATTTCTAAAACGGCTTTTGATCTTGTGTTGTGTGATATAAAGATGCCTAAAAAAGATGGTATTGAGGTGTTGCGCTTTGCCCAAGAAAATTGTCCTCAAACTCCAGTGATTATGATATCTGGACATGGGGATCTAGAAACTGCTGTCCAAGCAATGCGTCTTGGTGCATATGATTATATTTCAAAACCTCCAGATTTAAATCACTTGCTACAAACGGTACGCGCTGCCTTATCAATTTCTACAGATACCAAAATAAAAGCAAAAAGAAAAACACCCAAACAATATGATATGGTAGGTAATTCACCTGCTATTCAGTCTATTCATTTGATGGTTGAAAAAATTGCACCAACTATGGCAAGAGTACTTGTTTTGGGGCCTAATGGCAGTGGAAAAGAGTTGGTAGCTCGGGCTTTGCATTCAAACAGCAATCGATCAACAGCTCCATTTGTTGAAGTTAATTGTGCAGCCATTCCCTCTGAACTTATTGAAAGTGAGCTTTTTGGGCATATGAAAGGAGCATTCACATCAGCACATAAAGATCGAAAGGGTACTTTTGAGCAAGCACATGGGGGAACGTTGTTTTTAGATGAAATTGGAGACATGAGTTTGGCTGCTCAAGCTAAAGTATTACGCGCATTGGAAGAACATAAAATTCAAAGAGTTGGAAGCGACAAATCGATTGCCGTTGATGTTCGTGTAGTTGCCGCGACTAATAAAAATATAAAAGAGGAAATTGCTCAAAATCGTTTCCGTGAAGACTTATATCATCGCCTTGCTGTCATCGAACTCTTCGTGCCTCCACTTAACGAACGTAAAGAAGACATACCTCTTCTTGCAACACATTTTTTAGAAACGTTAAGCCCGCCTAAAAAACTTCAACCCGCTGCCCTAAAGGCTTTACAACAAATTGATTGGACTGGAAACGTAAGACAGTTGCGAAATGTTATTGAACGACTTCATATCCTAGGCGGAAACGAAATTTCTGCACAAGATGTAGCTACTTACACTAAAAATTTTAAATAATGAATAAACTTATTTTTCTTCTAATATGTGCTACTTTTTTACAAGCCCAGCCAAAAACTGAGAATGCCGAGCGTATTAAGCAGTTTTATGACACCTCACTTACAAACGGGCATTCCTATGAATGGTTAGATTATTTAACTAATCGTATAGGTAGTAGGCTTTCGGGGTCTCTAGGAGCAGAGCGAGCTGTGGCTTGGACGAAATCAGCATTGGATTCAATTGGCTTGGACAAAGTGTATTTGCAGCCTGTTAAAGTTCCTAAATGGGTTCGTGGATCAAAAGAATTTGCGCTTATTGAAACGGCACCAGGGATTACCTTTAATGTGCCCATTACTGCATTGGGCGGTTCGGTAGCAACCCCTTCTGTGGGCTTAAAAGCCCTCGTTATTGAAGTTAAAGGAATAGAGGATTTAGCAAAGTTGGGACGTAAAAAAATTGAAGGGAAAATTGTGTTTTTTAACCGTCCTATGCAAGCGAATTTGATAAGTACTTTTGCAGCTTATTCTGGTTGTGTAGACCAACGCTATGACGGAGCACGGGAGGCTAGCCAATACGGAGCTGTTGGGGTTATTGTACGTTCTATGAATTTACGCCTAGATGATTTTCCTCATACAGGCGCCATGAGCTATGGCGACCAAGACGTTTCTAAGCGTATCCCTGCGGCAGCCATAAGCACTAATGCTGCTGAAAAATTAAGCTACTTACTAAAGTTAGAGCCCAAGTTGAAGTTTCTTTTTCGTCAACAATGCAAAACCTATGCCGATGTATGGTCACATAATGTTATTGGTGAAATTACTGGGAGTGAATTCCCTGATGAAATTATCGTAGTTGGTGGCCATTTAGATTCATGGGATTTGGGTGATGGCGCTCATGATGATGGTGCTGGAGTGGTACAATCTATGGAAGTATTACGTCTCTTTAAAGAAACAGGCTATCGTCCTAAGCGAACTATTAGAGTTGTCTTATTTATGAATGAAGAAAATGGTTTACGCGGTGGAAATGCTTATGCTAATAGTGCGTTGACAAATGGAGAAAAACATATTTTTGCGCTAGAGTCTGACGCAGGTGGATTTACTCCTCGTGGATTTTCATTTTCTTGCTCCAACGATGAATTTGCACAAATAGAATCTTGGAAGCCCTTGTTTAAACCGTATTTAATCCATTATTTTGAACAAGGGGGAAGTGGTGCAGATATTCGTCCTCTAAAAAATAAATACAATGTTTTGGCGGGTTTACGTCCTGACTCGCAGCGATATTTTGATCATCATCATGCAGAAAATGATACCTTTGATGCGGTTAACAAACGTGAACTCGAGTTGGGTGCTGCTACAATGACTTCCTTAATTTATTTGTATGATACCTACGGATTGGTGAACTCACTTCCGAGCGCGTTAAAGCAGTAGTGCGCGAATGATGCTCCAACAGTTTTTCAAAGAATTTAAAACCAACCTGCGTTTAGCTTGGCCTGTGATGTTGGGTATGCTAGGGCATACTTTAGTTCAATTTGTTGATAATATAATGGTCGGTAGATTAGGAACTACAGAATTGGCGGCCATTTCTTTGGGAAATAGTTTTGTGTTTATTGCTATGTCTGTTGGTATTGGGTTTTCAACCGCAATTACACCACTAGTAGCTGAGTCTGATTCAGTAAAGAAAGCCTCAGCTTCTCAAAATGTACTTGTTGAAGGACTACGACTATGTACTATTTTAGGTGTTTTTCTTTTCTTAGCTGTTTTTATGGCCAAGCCATTACTTTATAAGATGGGACAAGATGCTTTGGTTGTGGAACTAGCATTTCCCTACTTGAATTGGGTGGCTGTGTCACTTATTCCGCTCGTAATTTTTCAGGCGTTAAAACAGTTTTCTGATGGCATGTCGCTAACTAAATATTCTATGTACGCTACTTTATTAGCAAATGTTGTCAATATTGCCATAAATTATTTTTTGATTTTTGGTATTTGGATTTTTCCAAAGTGGGGAGTTACTGGAGCTGCTGTGGGCACTTTAGCTTCGCGAGTAGTAATGCTCATTTTTATGTTTTTACTGCTTACTAAAGACTCAAAAACAAATGGTTTTATTCGAGGGTTGTTTCCTTTTAGATATAACAGACGGGAATTTCGCCAGATTATTCAATTAGGGTTCCCTTCGTCCTTACAAATGTTTTTTGAGGTGAGTTTTTTTACTTTTGCTATTTGGGTATGTGGTTTTTTGAGCAAAAATGCACAAGCGGCAAACCAAATCGCATTAAACTTGTCTTCAATGACCTTTATGGTTGCCTTAGGTCTTAGTGTTGCAGCAACGATTCGTGTAGGTAACCAAAAAGGGTTAGGCGCTTTTCGTGAACTCAAACGCATTGCTTTGTCTGTGTTTTTACTCACACTACTTATTGATATTGTCTTTGCTTTAGTGTTTATACTTGGCAATGCTGCTTTTCCATGGCTGTATTTAGATCCCTCAACTGGAGCTGATACTTATGCCGTGGCAGAATTAGCTGCATCGCTGCTGTTTATTGCAGCTTTTTTTCAAATTTTTGATGGCGCACAAGTGGTTGCACTGGGAAGTCTTCGCGGATTGCAGGACGTTCGTATTCCTACTTGGATTACCTTCTTTGCCTATGGGCTTATAGGCGTTCCACTTGTGTTGTATTTAAGTATAAAAGCGGATTTGGGGGCACAAGGGGTTTGGATTGGGTTATGTCTTGGACTGGTAGTTTCGTCATTGTTGTTGTATCTTCGCTTTAGGTATTTATCTAATAAATTAATTCGTATTCATGTCTGATAATTTCCCTGAGTTTTTACTCGCTGACAATGCCGATTTCCCTGATGCAGTTTTTGTGGTGCATACCCAATTCCCTCGATTTATTTTAAATATCGCAAACGATGATTTGGAATGGTGGGAGTCTTTTTCAAAAGAAGATAAAGAGCAGGCAACAGATGAAATGGCTCATTGGATTGAGCGCGCAACGGTTTTTTATGATAGTGAAATCAACAAGATCACTGATTGATGGACACGCTTTTACTTTGGGATAAAGAACTGTTTTTATGGCTCAATAATTTGGGTGCTCCTCAATTTGACTCCCTTTGGATGGCAATTAC
The DNA here is from genome assembly GCA_030830005.1 of Flavobacteriaceae bacterium. Taxonomy (GTDB): domain Bacteria; phylum Bacteroidota; class Bacteroidia; order Flavobacteriales; family Flavobacteriaceae; genus UBA7446. Next base: position 24,875 of record JAURNV010000021.1, read on the forward strand.
CGACAAAAAGCATACGATTGCCTTTTATGTATTGTTAACGGCTATTTTAAGCAAATGGCTTGGATGGAAAAATACACTTTGGCTGTTGTTGACTATTGCGCTTCTAATTACGTTTACTGACCAAATTACAAATGCTTTTAAAAGCGGTTTTCAACGTTTACGCCCTTGCCACGAACCCGATTTAGAAGGGGTAATGCGAAGAGTTAAGCCAAGTTGTGGCGGATTGTACAGCTATTTTTCGGGGCATGCTTCAAACTCGTTTGCTATTGCAACCCTTTTTGCAACCCTTTTTGCTAAGCGCTTTCGACTAATGTTTTTACTTTTTGGAGTAGCTATGCTGGTTTCGTATAGCCGGATTTACATTGGTGTGCACTACCCACTAGATGTGCTTAGTGGTGCCCTTTTTGGTGCTTTTGGGGGATGGCTGTTTGCGAAAATCTATTTGCGGTTTATTCCAAACCCGCTTTAACCAACTCTGGGTAGGCTTGTAGAAACCTACTTACACGGGGTTTTGAAATTGCTTTGATGTACGGGTGATTTGGATTGTTTTCTTCAAAATCTTGATGGTAATCTTCTGCTTGATAAAAAGCCTCAAATTTTTTCACTTCAGTTACTATGGGATTTTTATACCTTTTTGCAGCATTTAATTTTTTAATGGTTTCTTCAATGATTTTCTTTTCATTGGTGTTTTTGTAAAACGCTACTGAACGGTATTGGGTTCCCTTATCTGGTCCTTGGCGGTTTAGCGTAGTGGGGTCGTGGGTGCCAAAAAACACTTCAACCAAAGTTCTAAATGAAACTACACTTGGGTCATAAATCACCTTAATACTTTCAGCATGGCCGGTTTTTCCAGAAATTACTTGGCTGTAATTTGGGTTTTTGGTTTCTCCACCCGAGTAGCCCGAAACGGCTTCAGTTACTCCCTCTATTTGCTCATAAACAGCTTCTACACACCAAAAACAACCCGAAGCAAAATAAGCTGTTTCATGACCTTGAACGATTGGATACGTTGTTTCATTTACAGTATGTACGTTATCAATAGGTTTTGGTGAAGATAGCGTACACGCTGCAATAAGAAAACTTAAGGGAATGAATTGCATTTGATATTATTTATAGGAGTTCCAAAAACTTATTACAAAAACGGTGCCAATTCTTTTCTTTTTTTATGGATTTGAATGAAGCTGCCGCGCTAAATTTTTGTGTGTTTTTGAGCGCATGTACCAACGTGTTTGTCAATGCAATTGGGTTTGGTTCTGAAATTAGCCCTGTTTTCGGGCTAAGTCCAGACGCCAAACTACCCACATTGGTTACTACAGTTGGTTTTGAGAAATGAATTGCCATAGGGGTAATTCCGCTTTGTGTGGCGGACATATATGGTTGAACAACCCAATCACAAGCCGAAAACCATAATGAAATATCATCATTAGGTACAAATCTATCGTGAAAGAATAAGAGGTCATCAACCTGAAGGGATGCGGCTAATACCCGATATTTTTTTAAAGACTCATAGGGTTCGCCAACCACCAAAACTCGTGCCCGAGGTTCCTTTTTACGAAGTTCTGGTAAACTTTTTATGAGTAAATCTAATCCCTTATATGGTCTAATCAATCCAAAAAACAATAAGTATTTCAAGGTATCGTCCAATGCTAATTTTTGCAGTGCTTCTGCTTTATGCATGGGCTTGGGCAGTGTTGTGTTAATGGGGTGAAAAAACGTATGAATGGGTTTTGTGGTATGCTTTTTTAGTGTTTTCGCTACTACATCTGACATACAAAACACCTCGTTAATTCCTTCCAAAAATGCACTGAGTAATACTTTGTCTGCAGCCTTACGTTCGTGTGGAAGGGCATTGTCTATCCACGCAATTTTTTTAGTTATGACCCTCTGGGCAATTACACGATAGCAGAGTGCTAGCCAAGGAGTCCAGTACCTAAATACAACGACTTTTGGGGCTAAGGCGTTAATGCGCTTTGCTGTTTTCCACCATGTAAATGGGTTTAGGGTATTTATTAGGTTTTGTGATGAGTTTATGTTTTGTGGATCAGTTTTTGAGAACTGACTTTTTCCAGGAAATAGCAGTCTGGGGTAGAGGAGTGAAAAAGAAAAGACAATTACCTCTTCTCCTTGTTCTTGCAAGGTTTTAACAAAGGCGTTGTTGGTGTCTGCTATGCCACCACGATAAGGGGATACAGGACCTATCAGGACAACCATTTAGTTATCCTCTAAAAGCACCCATTCTCCTTTTAAAAGAAGTGGTTCAGCTTGTTTATACTTGACTGTTTTGCGCTCACCACTTACCACGTGCTGAATATTAACCCGCTCGTTTCGTCCAATTTTTGGACGCTCACGTACAATGGTTTCAGCTTTTTGAGCGGGAGCTCCGCCTGATTGCTGGGATGCTTGGCGCATCGCTTGTTGGTCTTGATTTAACACTTCTTCTTTAGAAGTGTTAACGCGATCTTTCCGACGTGTAGAACGCGCTTCACGAATATTTCTTGGATCTTGAGTGGGTAATTCCCCTTTGAAAAGGAATGAAATAATGTCTCGATTAACGTTATCCATAAACGCTCTAAAAAGTTCAAAAGACTCAAACTTGTAAATCAATAAAGGGTCTTTTTGCTCGTGTACTGCAAGCTGAACAGACTGCTTAAGCTCATCCATTTTACGAAGATGATCTTTCCAAGACTCGTCAATTATAGCAAGGCTGATATTTTTTTCAAAATCACGAATCAAATTCTTTCCTTCACTTTCAAATGCTTTCTCTAAGTCACTGACAACATTTAACGTTTTTATACCGTCGGTAAATGGAACTACTATTCGTTGAAAGGTATTGCTAGGATTTTGATATACATCTTTAATTACAGGAAAAACACGTATCGCGTTTTCTTCCATTTTTTGCTGATAATGTGACAACGCTGTCTGATAAACCGTTTCAGTAAGCTGATCAACAGATTGACTTTCAAAAGCTTCTGATGATACAGGACTTGTCAGAGAAAATAAACGAATCAATTCGAACTCAAACTGTTTGTAGTCTTTGTTAGCAAGATTGGTTGCACAAATTTGGTCGCAAGTATCATACAACATATTTGCAATGTCTACTTGTAGCCGTTCACCGTTGAGAGCATTGTATCGTCGTTTGTAAATTACTTCGCGTTGAGCATTCATTACATCGTCGTATTCCAGTAGTCGTTTACGAATACCAAAGTTGTTTTCCTCAACTTTTTTCTGTGCACGTTCAATTGATCTTGTCATCATGCCCGCTTGGATTACTTCACCTTCTTTGTGTCCCATCCGATCCATCATCTTAGCGATTCGTTCAGACCCAAACAAACGCATCAAATTATCTTCTAACGATACATAAAACTGCGAGCTACCAGGATCACCTTGTCGCCCTGAACGACCACGCAACTGCCGGTCAACACGTCTGGAATCATGGCGCTCTGTTCCGATGATTGCAAGGCCACCAGCTTCTTTGACAGCATCATTAATTTTAATATCTGTCCCACGTCCAGCCATATTGGTTGCAATGGTTACTATACCTGCTTTTCCAGCTTCAGCAACTACATCAGCCTCTTTCTTATGAAGTTTCGCATTTAGTACGTTATGGGCAACTTTTCGGATATTCAACATCCGGCTTAACAACTCCGAAATTTCTACTGATGTTGTTCCGATAAGAACAGGTCTTCCTGCTTGTGACAACGCAACTACGTGATCAATTACAGCATTATATTTTTCACGCTTGGTCTTGTAAATAAGGTCGTTGTCATCATTTCTAGCTATGGGCCTATTTGTTGGAATTTCAACAACATCTAATTTGTAAATCTCCCAAAATTCGCCAGCCTCAGTAATTGCAGTACCTGTCATACCCGCAAGTTTGCGATACATACGAAAGTAGTTCTGTAGAGTTATGGTGGCAAATGTTTGTGTTGCAGCCTCAATTTTTACGTTTTCTTTTGCTTCAATAGCTTGATGAAGTCCATCAGAATAGCGACGACCGTCCATGATACGTCCCGTTTGCTCATCTACAATTTTCACTTGGTTTTCCATGACCACATAAGCAACGTCCTTTTCAAAAAGTGTGTATGCTTTTAACAATTGGTTCATGCTGTGAATGCGCTCGCTTTTAACACTAAAATCCTTAAAGAGCACCTCTTTTTGAGCTGCTTCTTCTTCGGGGGAAAGACCTTTTTGTTCAATGGCTGAAATTTCTCCTCCTAAGTCTGGTAATACAAAAAAATCAGGGTCATCACCATCTTTGGAAAGGTATTCTAAACCTTTATCTGTAAGCTCTATTTGATTGTTTTTTTCATCAATAACAAACAACAGCTCCGCATCTACTTTTGGCATTTCACGATTGTTGTCTTGCATATAAAACCCTTCAGTTTTCTGAAGTAGCTGCCGAACACCTTCTTGGCTTAGAAACTTAATAAGGGCATTGTTTTTAGGAAGTCCACGAAATACACGCAGTAGGAGCAATCCTCCCTCTTTTGAATCGCCTTCCGAAATCAGCTTCTTGGCATCTGCAAGTACTGCCGTAAGGTATTGACGTTGTTGTGAAACTAATGCTGCAATTTTCGGCTTGAGCGTTTGAAATTCATGACGGTCACCATCGGGGACAGGTCCAGAAATAATAAGTGGTGTTCTGGCATCATCAACCAACACTGAGTCTACCTCGTCTACAATGGCAAAATGATGAGGGCGCTGTACTAAATCATCTACGGAATGCGCCATGTTGTCACGCAAATAATCAAACCCAAACTCGTTATTTGTCCCATAGGTAATATCTGCTTTATAGGCATTTCTACGGGCTTCAGAGTTAGGTTTATGGTAGTCTATACAATCCACCGACAGCCCATGAAATTCAAAAATAGGCGCCATCCAAGCACTATCACGTTTTGCCAAATAATCATTTACGGTTACCAAATGAACGCCATCTCCCGAAAGGGCATTTAGATAAACGGGGAGTGTAGCCACTAACGTTTTTCCTTCACCCGTATGCATCTCTGCAATTTTGCCTTGATGTAATGCAATACCACCTATAAGTTGTACGTCATAGTGCACCATGTCCCACGTAACAGATTTGCCAGCAGCATCCCAAGCATTAGACCAAAGCGATTTTTCGCCTTTTATTTTTACGTTGGATTTTGTTGCAGATAAAGTGCGATCAAATGGAGAAGCGGTAACCTCTACAACCTCATTTTCTTTAAATCTACGGGCGGTTTCTTTTACAACGGCGAAAGCTTCAGGTAAAATCTCATTCAAATAGGCAGCAACACTTTCCTTAGATTGTGCAGTAATCCCATCTATTTTGGTGTATAATTCTTCTTTTTCGTCTATGTCAGTTAACGAATCAATTTTTCTTTTAAGTTGATCAATTTCATCAGAAAAAGGAGCCCTTATTTCAGCGATTTTCTTTTTAAAAGATGTTGTTTTTGCACGCAATTCATCATGCGATACATTTTTTAATTGTTGTTCACATTGGATAACATTTTGGACAATAGGGTAAAGACCCTTAAGGTCTTTTTTTACCTTATCACCGACAAATGTTTTTAGAATACCACTCAATACACCCATGGAGAAAAATCTAGGTGTTCAAAAGTACGCAAAAAAAAGCGGAGAAATAACGAAATCTAATATTCGTCTTCGTTCCACAAATAATCTTCGTCTGTTGGGTAGTCTGGCCAAATTTCTTGAATAGATTCATAAATTTCACCTTCGTCTTCAATCGACTGCAAGTTTTCAACTACTTCTAACGGAGATCCTGTACGAATAGCGAAATCAATAAGTTCGTCTTTATTTGCCGGCCAAGGGGCGTCACTTAAATACGATGCAAGCTCTAAAGTCCAGTACATGAAGTTGATGTTTATAATTCTTGCAAAAATAAATTTTTATTGCAATTGTGCAAGTAAAAATTTACCCTTCTGGAATCCACTTAATTTCTTCCCTTTCTTCCCAAAAAGTAAAGGCACGTGCAAGGCAAAATAAATAGTCTGATAACCTGTTGAGAAATATTAAAAGCTGCTTTTCAACATAATCTACACGACTAAGTTGCACCACGATGCGTTCTGCTCTTCGGCAGACACAACGAGCAATATGGGCTTGTGCAGAAGTTTTAGAACCGCCAGGTAGGATGAAATGGGTCATGGCGGGGAGAAATTTTTCGTAAGAATCAATAAGAATTTCAAGTTGTGAAATGTTATCCGCATTTATTGGGGCAAAGGGGCGCTTTTGATCACTTGATTTACTTGCAAGTTGTGCTCCTACCGAAAACAACAAATGTTGAAGTTGTTGGATCTCAGAAATACGATCTTTAGGCATATACACTGCAATTAGACCTAACCAAGAGTTTAGTTCATCGACAGTTCCATAGGACTCTATTCGTAAATCACTTTTAGAAACGCGAATACCTCCAATTAACGAGGTGTCTCCTTTGTCTCCAGTTTTGGTATAGATTTTCATTTCCTAAAATTCACTTCAAAATTACACAACTTAGCCGATGTGGAAAAATTTATTTTTGCTAAACTACTCATTTTCAAAACTTTTCAATTTTTCTTACGTCCAAAAGTGAACAGTATCATTAACCCAGCTAAAAACCCTCCAAGGCGAAAAATATAATCGCCGTATTGAACATAAAACGTGATTTTTGTTTGAGGTATTAAAGAAGCTGTGAGGACACCTTTTTTATCGTATTCGAGCTGAGAGCTTATGTTGCCTAATGGGGATATAAAAGCTGAGATACCTGTATTTGCTGAACGAAGTATAGGTCTACGGGTTTCTATCGCACGCAGGCGTGCATAGGCCAAATGTTGTCTGTGTCCAGGCGTGTTGCCCCACCAAGCATCATTAGTCATAATTGCTAATAGTGTAGCCCCCGCACGTACATATTCGGTAACAAATTCTCCATAAACAGACTCGTAACAAATGATAGGTCCCACTTTTGTACCATTATAAAGCGGAAAGGCTTCTCTTTCTTCTTGTGTTGCTCTAGTAAATAATGTTCCACCAAAATCAAGCATAACATTACCTAAAAGGGGTTCGATAAATTTTCGGTAGGGTAGTGTTTCAACCCCGACTACCAATTTTGATTTGTGATAAATATGAATATTCGTGCTGTCGGTTAGAAAGGCACTGTTATAAAAATCTGCCCATAAACCGTCTTCTAACTTGTTAGCGGTGTTGGTTTTGTTTGTTATGTTGTAGGTGTTATAGAATTGAATGCCTTGTAAAAACTGCATTTTATTCTTTTGTGAAAACACTAACAAATCTTGGTAGAGTTTACTTTGTTCAAAACGTGGTAAATATTCTCCAGCACCTTCAGAAAAATAGGTTTCAGGAGTAACAATAAGGTCCGGCTTTTTGTTAAACTCTGAAGCAATACTCTCGATTAAAGTGTCATATAAATCTTGATGCGACAAATTGTATTTTTCGTTGTACGGGTCAATATTAGGTTGCACTACCGTTACGGTTAGCGCTGGGTTTTGCTCGGCTTCAAATAGAATTAAAATAGAAGCTGAAATAAGTAATGGAATAGAAATAAATAGTGCAGGCTTTACAAACACTACATATTTTTTAGAAACCATAAACTTTTTAAGCGCAGCGAAAACAGAGATGTTTACCACCCAAATCCAAAGTGTTCCGCCAAAACTACCCGTATATTCGTACCACTGTACCCAATTTGGAATTGTGGCAAATCCATTTCCAAGGTTTAGCCATGGCCATGAAAAATCCCAGACCAAATGCATTTTTTCAAAACAGATCCAAGCAAATGGAATAAAAATGAGTCCTGCTTTCTGTCCAAGTTTTCTATCTACGCGACGCCAAAGAAGCACCACTAAAGTCATTAACAAACTGTTGACCAGCATGGCGAAAAACATTCCAAAAACAGTAGCGTTCCAAAGCCACCAGGTTGTTAGGGCATTCCAAATAAAAAAACCTAAATAAAGGTGCCAAAAAAAGGTACTTTGCTTACCCCTTTTACTGCGTTCAAAAAGCCACAATAAAGGGACAAAACCTATAAAAAGTAAAGGAGTAAAACCACTTACTGGCCACGATAGCCCCATAAGTAGACCAAATAGTGTGGCGAGTAAAAGTTTGTTTGGCATATGGCAAAATTACAATTATTGTATAAGTTTGTTGGTATATAACCAAAACTTAACTTATGCGAATTGTAAATTATATTCCTAACACGTTAACCCTACTTAATGGACTTTCAGGATGTTTGGCACTTGTTTCTGCAATTGAGGGTAATGCTCTTATGACACTTATCTGGATACTTGTTGGTGTTTTTTTTGATAGTATAGACGGTATGGTTGCACGTGCTTTTAAGGCTACTTCTGAAATTGGTAAACAATTAGACTCTCTTTGTGATGTTATTTCCTTTGGCCTTGTCCCAGGATATATCATGTATCGATTCCTTTATGAGTGCTTGCCTTATGATTTTGTGCCCTTTTCCCTTTTAGGGTTTTTAATAACTATTGCTGCTATTTATCGTTTGGCACGCTTTAACATTACTCCGTCGAGTCAATTAGACTTTGAGGGTTTGCCTACTCCTGCTTTTGCCTTGTTTGTAGTTGGCATTCCTTTTATTCCCATAAAATTAAATTATGAAATAATTATCGTCTTGGTTGCTTTGTTAGCACTGTTAATGGTATCTAAATGGATGCTTCCAAGTCAAAAGTTTGTAAATGGAAAACCTACAAGATTTGCTCAGCTTTTTGCGTTAATCGCTATACCTGTTTTGCTTTGGTTTCGTTCCGAGGCGTTGTCTTTTGTGGTACTGACGTATGCTGTTGTTGGGGTAATTTATATGCGTTTTAAAAGCAATAAGCAATAATAAGTCTAGTTTAAAGACTGAGTTTCTTCGTTCTCAGTTCAAAGTTTTGTCCTAAATAGACTTTGCGTACCATCTCGTCTTCAGCAAGTTCTTTGGGAGTTCCTGTTTTTAAGATTTTTCCTTCAAACATTAAGTATGTTCTGTCGGTAATGGCAAGGGTTTCTTGTACGTTATGATCCGTAATCAATATGCCGATATTTCGTTTTTTGAGGTGTGCTACAATTTTTTGAATGTCTTCAACAGCAACGGGATCAACACCCGCAAAAGGTTCGTCTAACAGCACAAACTTAGGGTCTGTGGCAAGTGCTCTGGCAATTTCGGTACGCCTACGCTCGCCACCAGAGAGTAAATCTCCTCGGCTTTTACGAATATGCGTAAGTCCAAATTCCTCTAAAAGCGCCTCTGTTTTTTCGTGCTGTTCGGTAGTTGACAAATCGGTGAGTTCCAACACACTTTTAATGTTTTGCTCCACCGTAAGTTTGCGAAAAACCGAAGCCTCTTGAGCCAAATAGCCAATGCCTCTTTGCGCACGTTTATACATCGGAAATCGCGTGATATCGGTGTCGTCTAGATATATATGACCAGTGAGGGGTTTAATAAGTCCTACAATCATATAGAATGAAGTTGTTTTTCCAGCCCCATTAGGGCCCAATAACCCAACAATCTCGCCTTGTTCGACAGTAACAGAAACTTTATCAACTACCTTTCTTCCTCGGTAGGTTTTTGTAATTTCTTTGGCTTGTAGTTTCATGATGATGTAGCGGGTGTTATGGGTGGCTGTTGGCTTTTTTTGTAGACGGTTTTAGATATAAATATACTCACTTCGTATAAAATCATTATTGGGATGGCTACAATAATTTGACTGGCAATATCCGGGGGTGTAATAATTGCCGAAAGCGTAAGTACCAGCACCAATGATATTTTTCGATATTTACGCATAAATTCGGGAGTAATAAGTCCAATTTTTGTTAAAAAATAAACTAGAATTGGCAACTCAAAAATAAATCCTGCCGAGAGTACTGATGCGCGTACTAGCGCAGTGTAACTACTTAAGTCAAAATCATTAAATATTTCAGAACTCACACTGTAAGTTCCTAAAAAGCGTAAAGACAAAGGAGTGATGATGAAATACCCAAACAATACCCCAACAAAAAATAAAAGTGAGGAAGCAAAAATAAAACCACGTGCTTGTCGGCGTTCATTTTTTAATAGTCCAGGACTAATAAACAACCATAATTGATAAATAACATAAGGAAATGCAATAATAAACCCTGCCGTTATTGAAGTCCAAATATGTGCTGAAAACTGTCCAGCTACAGTTCGGCTTTGCACTCTAAAGGGAAGTTCGCCCATACAGAAACCTTCATCAAAGCCCAAGGCTTGTGCAGCACTACACAACCACTTATAGGTTAAGAAATCTTGCTTTTTTGGACCAAACAATAGGTAGTCAAAAATAAAGTCCTTAGCCACAAAAGCCACACCCCCTGCTAGTACAATTGCCAATATACTTCTGATTAGGTGCCACCGCAACTCTTCAAGGTGGTCTAAAAAAGACATGTTTTTGTCTTCCATAGTTAGTATATACCTTCGTTTAGTATGTCGTGAATATGTACAATGCCCACATAGGTTCCCGACGATTTCACAATAACTTGACTAATTTCTTTTTGTTGCATGATTGACAGCGCCTCTTTGGCTAGGGTTTCACTATCTAATTGACAGGGATCTTTACTCATGATGTCTTGAGCGCAAAGCAATGTGAAATTTTGCTCATTTTGCATCATACGCCTTAAATCTCCATCAGTTATGACACCTACAACCACTGCTCCGTCTAAAACCGCTGTAGCGCCAACAAGTTTGGCAGATATTTCTGTAATCACTTGGGCAATTGGCGTGTCTTTTTGTACAACAGGTTTTTTATGTTCTTGCAGTAAGTGACCAATTTGCACATTAAGTGCTTTGCCAAGAGCGCCACCTGGGTGAGATCGAGCAAAATCCTCAGGTTTAAAAGCACTTAGTTCCATAAGGCAAACAGCAAGCGCATCGCCCATAACGAGTTGAGCTGTCGTGCTGGTAGTAGGTGCTAAATTATTTGAATCAGCCTCTTTAGGTATTCCTACATGAAGGACTGCATCGGATTGTTTAGCAAGATAGGATTCTGGATTTGCTGTCATGCCAACAAGTTTGTTGCCTCGGTTTTTTAGTAATGGTACAAGGGTCTTTATTTCGGGTGTAGTTCCACTTTTAGACAAGCAAACAACAATATCTTCTTTGTCAATCATCCCAAGGTCGCCGTGAATTGCGTCTGCTGCATGCATAAAAATACTTTTTGACCCAGTTGAGTTTAGGGTTGCAGTAATTTTCATTCCAATGATTGCGCTTTTCCCTATGCCTGTGAGCACTAAACGCCCATTACTTTCATGAGTCCATCGAACCACTTGTTCAAAGTCATCAGTAAGTTGTGGAAGCAATTTTTCAATGGCTTGAGCTTGTTGTTTTATAACAGCTTTTGCTGTTTTCGTTATAGAATTATAATTATTCAAACTTTATTGATTGTTATTCAGTTTTGATGTATATTGTAACTACAAATGTACAAAACAGAAGATGAAGCTGAAGGGTGCAGACGAACAGTTTAATTTGAAGTCTGCTTTAAAGAAATTTTTTGGTTTTAGTGAATTTAGAGGATTGCAAGAAGTTGTGATCAAAAGCGTGCTAAATAAGGAAAATACTTTTGTAATTATGCCTACTGGTGGTGGAAAATCACTTTGTTATCAATTGCCAGCATTAATTCAACACGGGACAGCCATCGTAGTATCGCCCCTGATTGCGCTAATGAAAAATCAAGTTGATGCTATACGTGGTATTTCAAGTAGTGACGGAATTGCCCACGTGTTGAACTCCTCATTAAGTAAAACACAAATTCAAACAGTTAAAGAAGACATCACAACTGGCGAAACAAAACTTCTTTATGTCGCGCCAGAGTCTCTTACAAAAGAAGACAACGTAGCTTTCTTACGAACCGTCCCGATAAGTTTTATGGCAATCGATGAAGCGCATTGTATTTCAGAATGGGGACATGATTTCAGACCTGAGTACCGTAATTTAAAGTCTATTGTTCAGCGAATTGGAGACAATATACCTATTATAGGACTTACAGCAACGGCCACACCAAAGGTTCAAGAAGATATTCTCAAAAATCTTAATATTACTGATGCAACTACATTTAAAGCCTCTTTTAATCGTCCTAATTTATATTATGAAGTGCGTCCAAAAACGGCAAATGTTGATCGAGACATCATTTCATTTGTAAAAGAAAATTCAGGTAAATCAGGAATTGTTTACTGTTTGTCACGTAAGCGTGTCGAAGAACTAGCTCAGGTATTACAAGTAAATGGTGTAAACGCATTGCCTTATCACGCGGGTTTAGATAACAAACAACGCGTGATCAATCAAGACAGTTTTCTAAAAGAAGATTGCGATGTAATTGTAGCAACTATAGCTTTTGGAATGGGTATTGACAAACCTGATGTTCGTTTTGTGATTCATCATGATATTCCGAAAAGTATTGAAAGTTATTATCAAGAAACTGGTAGGGCAGGCCGTGATGGTGGAGAAGGACATTGTTTGGCGTTTTATGCCTACAAAGACATTGAAAAGTTGGAGAAATTCATGTCTGGTAAGCCTCTTGCTGAACAAGAGGTGGGATATGCACTTTTGCAAGAAATGGTTGCTTATGCGGAAACATCTATGTCGCGCCGTAAATTCATATTGCATTATTTTGGCGAGGAGTTTGACGAAGTAAATGGTGATGGTGCCCCTATGGACGACAATACACGAAACCCCAAACCAAAAGTTGAGGCAAAAGACGAGGTGTTGATGTTATTGAAATTGATTTCAAATACCAACGAACAATATAAACTTAAGGAACTCACACATATTATGGTGGGTAAAGAAACACCTATGTTAGTTTCTCATCGCATTGGTGAAAACCCACTTTTTGGTTTGGGTCGCGCTCATGCAAAGGAGTATTGGAAGGCACTCTTAACACAATTGCTCGTAGCCGGCTATTTGATTAAGGAAATCGAGTCATATGGAATTATTAAGCTCAGTGAACAAGGAAAGGCTTTTTTGAAAGTTCCACACAGCTTTTTGATGACCGAAAATCATGTTTATGACGCTACGACTCCGATTACGGTACCTTCAAAAACCGTAAATTTTGAACAAAAGCTGCAAAAAATGTTGATGCAACTTCGTAAAGAAGTAGCTGAAAAATATGGAGTGCCTCCCTACGCAGTGTTTGAAGAGCCCTCTATTGAAGATATGCTTATCAAGTATCCTATAACAATTGAAGAGCTTAAGAATATTCACGGAGTGGGTGAAGGGAAAGCTGCTAAATTTGGAGCGCCTTTTGTGAAGCTCATTGAAAAGTATGTTGAGGATAATGACATCACTCGTCCAGAGGATTTGATTATAAAAAGCACTGGTGCAAATTCATCCCTTAAGTTATTTATTATTCAGAACATTGACCGAAAGTTACCCCTACAAGACATTGCTGATGCTAAAGGAATGGAGTTTACAGCTTTTTTAGAACAAATCGAAACAATTGTTTTTTCAGGGACAAAAATCAATGTCCAATATGCTATTGATGAACTTTTTGACGATGATCAACAAGAAGAACTTCATGAGTACTTTATGGAAGCAGAAAACAATGATATTCAAGCGGCTGTAGATGAATTTGACGGGGATTACGATGAGGATGATTTACGAGTGTATCGGATTAAATTTATGAGTGAAGTGGCAAACTAATCTTTTATACTTAATTTCGCGCCTCATTCAATTTTACTATGAAAGAAGGTATATACGCTATTTTTACTACATCAAAAGGAAAAATTACAGTACGACTTACTCACAGCGAAACACCAGGAACTGTTGGCAACTTTGTTGCTTTAGCTGAAGGAAATCTAGAAAATTCACAGAAACCTCAAGGTACTCCTTATTATGATGGATTGTCTTTTCACCGGGTCATACCTGATTTTATGATTCAGGGAGGATGCCCATTAAGTAATGGAACTGGTGGTCCAGGGTATGAATTTGATGATGAATTTCACCCCGATTTAAAGCACAACAGACCAGGTGTTTTATCGATGGCAAATGCGGGGCCTGGAACTAATGGTAGTCAATTTTTTATAACCCATATTGAAACTCCATGGCTTGATGGTAAACATGCAGTTTTCGGCTTTGTTGAATCTGGACAAGATGTTGTTGATGCCATTGCGCAAGAGGATGTAATAACTTCGATAGTGATTGAGCGTATTGGCGAGGCCGCCAAAACATGGAATGCTGTAGAAGCCTTTAGAACTTTTGAAGGAAGTCGTGAACAACGCTTAAAAGAGGAGCGTGAAGCGCAAGAAAAAGCATTTGAAAATGTGGCAGCTGGCTTTGAAAAAACACCATCAGGATTACGCTATCAATTTATTCAACGAGGTGAAGGCGTTAAAGCCCAAAAAGGTAAAACTGTTAATGTTCATTACAAAGGTCAGCTCCTCGATGGAACTGTTTTTGATTCCTCTTATAAACGAAACCAGCCCATTGGCTTTACTTTAGGGGTTGGACAGGTTATCCCTGGATGGGATGAAGGTATTCAATTATTATGTGTGGGGGATAAAGCACGTTTTGTTATCCCAAGCGATTTGGCTTATGGTTCAAGAGGTGCTGGAGGGGTCATTCCTCCAAATGCTACACTTATTTTTGATGTAGAGTTAATAGCTGTAGACTAAACTTTCCATTTAATATTACAGCCCAAGCTCGGTTTTTGTAACGGGTCGATAGGAGAATTTATCAATAGGGCATCTAAGGCAGCACGAAGGTCATTCCCCGTTACTGGAATGTCATTTCCTGGCCGAGAATCATCCATTTGTCCGCGATAAACTAATTTTTTCTCTGAATCAAAAAGATAAAAATCTGGGGTACAAGCGGCATCATAAGCTTTAGCTACTTCTTGAGTTTCATCGTATAGATATGGAAACGTAAATCCTTGTTCTTGTGCAGTTTGCTGCATAAGTTCTGGGGAATCATCAGGATAGTTTTCTATATCATTACTTGAAATGGCAACAAAGCCAACTCCTTTATTTTGATAATCTTGGGCAAGCGATGTTATTCCTTTAAAAACATGCTTTACGTAGGGACAGTGGTTACAAATAAACATAACTACTGTTCCCTTTTTACCTTGTGTTTTGATAAAAGAATAGTCTTGTTGGTCAACAGTATTGGGAAGTAAAAATTCGGGAGCTTCAGTTCCCAACTCAAGCATATTTGATGGAGTACGCGCCATAAAGAATAAGATTATTACTCAAAAATAAGGATAAAACCCTTAACGCAACACTTTAGTTCCTTTAGCTTTGATTATATACTCCATTAACTCTCTTAAAATCTCTTCAAATTCATCGAAATATTCTTTGTAAAGGAACAGCTTTTGTTTGTTCAAAATTTTTCCATCACTATCTTTTTTCCGCTCCGAAATAATTAAAAAATAATCGTTGGCTTTGGTTTGCTTTATGTCAAAATAATAGGTCCGAGACCCGGCCTGTAAGCAACGCTCTAGTACGCTTTCTGTGTGGTCAAATTCAACCATAATATAAGATTTGGAAAAATAAATATACTGAAACTTATATAATGCCTAGGGACTCTTCCTCTAACCGTTGCTGGGCATAGAGGTCCTTATAGTAGCCTTCTTGGTTGATAAGGTTTTTGTGATTGTCAAACTGTTCTACTTTACCGTCTTTAAGAATAAGAATGTAATCAGCATTTTTTGCTGAAGAAACACGATGGCAGACAATTAGCGTAGTGGTTTTGTGATATTTCTTTAAAGCTTCTAAAATAGCTTCTTCCGTTTCGGTGTCTACTGCTGATAGACAATCGTCGAGCAATAACAACTTAGGTTTTTTGATTAGCGCACGCGCTATAGAAACACGCTGTTTTTGACCACCTGAAAGGGTTATCCCCCGTTCTCCAAGCATAGTGTCATAACCACTATCAAAATCAATTATGTTTTGGTGTACAGCAGCTTGTTTTGCAGCTTTTTCAATTTCTTCAATTGTAGCATCTTGTTTACCAAAACGTATGTTGTTCGCTATAGTATCTGAAAACAAAAAAGGTTGTTGTGGCACTACACCCAAAGTTCTTCGAATATCGTTCATAGCATAATTTTCCAATGGATTTGCGCCCATAAGGACTTCACCGGAGTTTGGTAGATATGTTTTAGATAGCAATTGAAGAAGTGTTGTTTTGCCACTTCCTGTTGGCCCCATTATTGCCAATGTTTTACCTTCTTGAAGGGTAAATGACACATTATCTAAGGCACGAATCCCCGTGTCGTCATAAGTAAAACTAACATTATGAAAGGCAATATCTACTTTTTCTAAAGTTTTAAGAAAGCCTTTTTTGTCTTGAATATCAGGTTCTTGTCCTAAAAACTCATTGATGCGTTTTTGGGAGGCTTCAGCTTGTTGAACAATCGAAGTAACCCAACCCACTGTTGCCACTGGCCATGTGAGCATATTTACATAGATTATAAATTCGGCTAGAACTCCTAATTCTATTTGATTATTAATGTATTGATTTCCTCCTATAAAAATCACTAAAATATTACTAATGCCGATAAGTAAAATCATCAACGGAAAAAACCATGCTTGCACCTGTACCAACGACATGTTTTTTGATCTGCTTTCTGCCGAAATATGTTGCATTTCTGCTCTTCTATTGGGTTCAATGGCATAAGACTTAATTACGCCAATCCCACTAAAAGATTCTTGTGCAAAAGTTGAAAGTTTTGCCAATAGTTGCTGTACTAAAGTGCTTCGCTCATGAATAGATCTACTTAACTTGTAAATCAAAAAAGAAAGTATAGGTAATGGAAGTAAGGTGTATAGGGTAAGTTTTGGAGCAACACTTATCATGTATGAAATTACAATAATGAAAAGTGTTAATGTATTGATGCTGTACATTAAAGCCGGACCTACATACATACGCACACGCGAAACATCCTCACTTATACGGCTCATTAAATCACCAGTTCGGTTTTGTTTGTAAAAACGCAAGGATAATTTTTGGTAGTGTTCATAAATGGTATTTTTTAGGTCATATTCAATATGCCGCGATACATTTATGATCGTTTGACGCATGGCAAAGGTAAATCCACCCGAAATAAGTGCAGCTCCAATAATAAGTGCAATGTTGACAAGAAGTATTTTCTTAATTGCTTGTAAATCTGAACTGTCTTGTTGGATAAAATGCTCAATTTCAGTGATAGAATCACCAACCAAGCTAGGTGCAAGTACAGCAAAAATACGAGAAGAAACAGTAAACAATAAGCCAAGCCATAGCAGGAGTTTGTACCTAGAGAAATAACGGTTTAGATATTGAAGCGCGCGCAATTATTTTTTTTACGAAGATAAGTTTTTACACGTTCGCATCAAATCTTATAATAAACATCTTATAAATTCACGTATTTTTGTCTCCAAATAAACGTTCTTATCCATGATTACAAGACGGCATCTTCGCGTTAAGGTTATGCAAGCACTCTATGCTCAACAATTAGACCCGAATGATAATCTCAAAGCAGGTGAATCATGGATCCTTAAGAGTAGTCAGGATTTTTTTTTGTTATACATTACACTACTCGATTTGTTTGGCGAACTGCATAGGTGTGGTCAGGATTTACACAATAAAAACACCAAAATGCATTTGCCTACAACAGACGATGCTGTTAACCCTAAGTTCTTCGATAATCAAGTTTTAAAAATGTTGATGGAGAATTCAATTCTTGAATCACTACGCATTAAGTACAAGTTAACCCCTTGGAAAAAACACGATGAATATGTACGGCTTATATGGGACGAAGTTAGTTCGAGTGAAATCTATAAATCTTATTTGAATACTGAGACATCATCTCTTGATACGGACAAAGAATTTTTGGTGAAGCTTTTTACAAATGTTATTGCGCCTTTTGAACGACTTCCTGAATTTATTGAAGAGGTAAATATCTCTTGGGTAGATGATATCCCTCTTGTAAATACTATTGTGCGCAATACCTTACGACGTATAAATGCACCAGATGCTATCATCACTCATGTGTATAAAAATGACGATGATCAGAAGTTTTCGGTTGAATTGTTTAGAAAAGTAGTTCTTAATAAAAAAGAACTTGATAGTGAAATCATTGGGAGAACACCCAACTGGGACCCAGATCGAATTGCGGATTTGGACTATACCTTACTACTTATGGCGCTCACAGAGTTGTTGTATTTTCCGTCAATACCTGTTAATGTTACTATTAATGAATATTTAGAAATAGCCAAAGAATATGCTACGCCAAAAAGCAGCTCGTTTATCAATGGAGTGTTAGATAATGTGGTTAAAGAATTAAATAATCAAAAACGCATCCGTAAAAATATTCGCGGAATGCAGTAATATGTTTATTTTTGAAAAAAATTATTTCATGAGACCACTGATTTATAGCCTTTTTGTGCTGATGTTGCTAAGTTGTACCAACAGTGCTTCAAAAAAAATTAAGCAAGAAAATGTTGCCGTAGCAGAAGCCCGTGTCGATGCGCAAAGCAACTTACCTGCGCTAACCTTTGATAAAACCGAACACGATTTTGGCACAATCAACGAAGGTGATGTTGTAGAAACTGTATTTGTGTTTACCAATACCGGAAAAAGCGATTTAACCATTTTAGATGCACGGGGAAGCTGTGGTTGCACTGTTCCCGAATATCCAAAAAATAGTCCAATACAACCTGGGGATACTGGAGAAATAAAAGTTAAATTCGACTCTGCTAATAAGCCTGGAAATCAAACCAAAACAGTTACACTTACTACAAATACAGAACGTGGACGCGAAGTGTTGCGTATAAAAACTATTGTAACTGCAGACCCAGTAAAAGAAAAACAGCGTCAAGCTGCTCGTAACCAAATGAATCAATAAATATGATAATTTTTCAAGCTTCTGGCGGAAATAATTTAACGCTATTGTTGTTAATGTTTGGCGTAATGTTTTTGTTTTTAATATTACCCCAACAGCGTCGTGCAAAAAAAGAAAGAACCTTTAAAAACAATCTTAAAAAAGGTGACTTGATCGTTACTAAAGGGGGGATTCATGGTAAGGTTTTAGAGGTGAATGATTCCAACGACACTTGTGTAATTGAAACCATGGCAGGAAAAATGAAAATGGAGCGGAGTTCTATTTCCCATGAAATGAGTAAACTTCGTACCGCAAGTGCCAAAAAATAAAATCCTAAGCATTTCGAAAGAAGTGCTTTTTTTTGATGTATAAACGCGTAATTAGACCCATACTGTTTCTTTTTGACCCTGAGTGGGTCCATCATTTTTCATTTACAGCAATTAGGTTAGTGCACCGCATTCCTTTTGTGGGCTTGATTATTCGCAGGATTTTTCAACTTAAAAAGTCTACTTTGGAACGTGAGGTTTTTGGCCTTAAGTTTCCAAACCCTGTAGGATTGGCTGCAGGTTTTGATAAAGATGCCAAACTGTTTCGCGAACTTTCCAATTTTGGTTTTGGTTTTATTGAAATTGGGACAGTTACGCCAAAGCCCCAAGTAGGAAATTCTAAGCCACGCCTTTTTAGACTAAAAAAGGACAAGGGAATTATAAACAGAATGGGTTTTAACAATGCTGGTGTGGCTGATGTTGTAAAACGCCTAAGAAAAAATAAAAATAGTATTATTGGAGGTAATATTGGTAAGAATAAGACCACTCCAAATGAAAATGCCCAAGATGATTACCTCATTTGTTTTGAAGCTCTTTTTGATGTTGTTGACTATTTTGTGGTAAACGTTAGCTCTCCGAATACTCCAAACCTACGTGATTTGCAAGAAAAAGAACCCCTTACGGCATTGCTCAATGCTTTACAAGCCCACAATTCAAATAAAACCTCTCGAAAACCTATATTACTAAAAATTGCGCCTGACCTTACCGACGCTCAACTTTCAGATATAATAGAGATTATTTCCGCTACTGGAATTGACGGCGTAATAGCTACTAACACCACCCTTTCTAGAGAAGGCTTACAAAGCACAAGTAAAATTATCCAAGAAACTGGAGGGCTTAGTGGTAAGCCCTTGGCAAAAAGAAGTACAGAGGTTATTCGTTATTTACACAAAAACAGCAATGGTGCTTTTCCTATCATTGGAGTAGGTGGTATTCATTCTGATGAAGACGCTCAAGAAAAACTTGATGCAGGGGCCTCTTTGGTGCAACTGTATACGGGCTTTGTATATGAAGGGCCTAGCTTGATAAAAAAAATAAACAATCTTTTTATAGATAATTAATTATTTCTGGGACCCCAAACGGGGTCACGTATTGAGTCCTCTATTTGTCAAAAATTCTTTTGAACCACTTTCCTTAAATGCACTTTAATGTTTATTTATTGTTAAACAATAAAAAAAAGACTAAATTGGCTTCAATTATTTATTTGTTTAACCTTAAATCTAACTAAAATGAGCGACTTATTATGGTTTATTGTTGTTGGTATCGTAGCTGGTTTCCTTGCTGGAAAAATGATGAAAGGAAAAGGATTCGGCCTTATTATTAATCTTTTAGTGGGTGTTGCAGGAGCACTGATAGGCGGCTGGCTTTTTGGTACACTAGGCTTACATTTTGGAGGCGGTATTGTAGGAACGCTTATAACAGCTTTCTTGGGCTCCGTAATTCTTTTATTTATTATCAGCCTGATTAAAAAGAGCTGATTTTGTAGCATCCAAACGGGATGGATCGCCATCCTGTTTGGATTTACATTTCGCAGGTGTATTTTATGATTACCTTCATTTATGATTATGTAAGACGGGTATTTTTACATACTCCTAATGATTATTCGCTTATTTTTTTCTAAAAATTTTACCGTAAAGTACAATGTTAGCTTTTAGTAGTTAGTGTTTTCACTATGCGATTCTTCTATAAACTCACCTAAAGAACACTTTGTGTTCGATTTTTTATCATAATAGCAATGAAAATACACTTTTGATTGTTTTATGTTATGCAATTGACCCTAATTGCTTACTTTTAAGCTAAATTTACAATAAACCCTTCTTTTAATTCTTTATGCCATGAAATTACATTTGCAACTGTTTGCCCCCCTTTTTTTTACAATACTAATTTTTTCTTGTAACTCAACACCTTCTTTTGAGAATACGCTTTTAAAAGATTGGAAAGGACCCTATATGGGCACTCCCGCCTTTAATGAAATGAAAGTTGAGGATGTAAAACCTGCAATGATTAAGGCTATGGGGCTTAGTTTGGAAGAAATGGATGCTATTGTAAATAACCCAGAACCCGCAACTTTTGAAAATACAATTGAAGCAATGGAGCGTTCGGGTGCTCCTTTAGACCGAGCTTTCGCCTATTATGGAATTTTTAGTAGCAATATTTCTTCGCCTGAATTCAGAGAAGTTCAATCTGAACTAGCACCATTATTTTCAGAGTTTCAATCTAAAATTACTCAAAATGGGCCGCTTTTTCAACGTATAAAAACGGTGTATGAAAATTCTAGAGTATCACCTCTTCCTGCTGACCAACAGCGTGTAGTCGAACTTACTTATCAGAGCTTTGCTATGAATGGTGCAAATCTTGATGAAGAAAAAAAGGAGCGCTATGCAGCAATCAACAAAGAGCTATCAACACTCTATACCAAATTTTCCAACAACGTACTTCATGACGAAGAAAATTATGTCACCTATTTATCTAAAAATCAATTACGTGGATTACCCGATGCGTTTGTTAAATCTGCTGCTAGAATTGCCGAAACTAAGGGCAGAGAAGGGGAATATGCAATAACAAATACTCGTTCCTCTATGGATCCGTTTTTGACATATTCTGCTGAAAGAGATTTGCGTAAAATAGTATGGACAAACTATTATTCTCGAGGGGATAATAATGATGAGTACGATAACAAAGCACTTATTGCTGACATATTAAAACTGCGTAGAGAACGTGTTCAATTATTAGGGCATAATAATTATCCAGAATGGCGATTACAAGATCGCATGGCAAAAAATCCTGAAAATGCGTTAGCACTCATGGAAGCCGTTTGGCCCGCAGCTATTGCTCGTGTAGCAGAAGAAGTTGCCGACATGCAAGCTATTGCTATCGCCAACGGCGATAACATTACGATAGAGCCATGGGATTATCGTTTTTATGCCGAGAAAGTCCGTAAGGCCAAATACGATTTGGACTCTGATGAAGTAAAGCAATATTTACAATTAGATAAACTTACTGATGCGATGCACTATGTAGCAGGACGGCTATTTGGTTATGCTTTTTCACCAGTTCCAGAAGGTTCAGTCCCCGTTTTTCATGAGGATGTTAAGGTTTGGGAAGTAACCGATAAAGACACCAACGAACATATCGGTTTGTGGTATTTAGATCCTTATGCTAGGGAAGGAAAGCGTTCGGGTGCTTGGGCTACTACCTACCGCAGTTTTTCCACATTTGATGGCAAAACCAATGTGTTGGCGTCTAATAATTCCAATTTTGTGAAACCTGCACCCGGTGAGGCATTGCTTATTTCCTGGGACGATGCCACTACTTTTTTTCATGAGTTTGGTCACGCTTTACATTTTTTTGCTTCTAATGTGAAGTACCCGACATTGAATGGTGGCGTCCGAGATTATACCGAATTCCAATCCCAATTACTGGAGCGTTGGCTTTCAACAGATGAGGTAATTGATCAATTTTTGGTACATCAAGAAACTGGTGACCCCATGCCGGCTGCGCTAGTCGCAAAAATTAAAAAGGCAGCTACATTTAATCAGGGATTTGCTACAACAGAATATTTAGCATCCGCCCTTATGGATATGAAATTGCATTTGGCTGACCCGATAAATATAGATGTAGGGTCATTTGAACGCGAAACCTTAGCAGCACTCAATATGCCCAAAGAATTGCCAATGCGCCACCGGACACCTCATTTTAGTCATGTGTTTTCTGGAGAAGGTTATGCTACCGCTTATTATGGGTATATGTGGGCTGATGTGCTCACCGCAGATGCGGCAGAGGCCTTCAAAGAAGCCCCTGGAGGTTTTTATGATCAGAAAATGGCAGATATATTGGTTTCATATTTATTTGCACCCCGTAATTCTATCGATCCTGCCGAAGCCTATCGTAAATTTCGTGGACGCGATGCGTCTATTGATGCCTTGATGCGAGCACGAGGATTTCCAGTCACTAAATAATAATAACTAGATTTATTGTGATATTTAGTATTTTGTGCTCAAATTTATTGGATGAAAGATTTGTCATACCGTACCCCAGAATCTTATTTAGAGGCAAAAGATTATTCTCTCCAAAATCCAGAATCTTTTTGGGCTGAAATTGCTAAGAATTTTGAATGGTATTCCCCCTGGAATAAGGTTTTGAAATACGATTTTCTAAAGCCAGAAATTAAATGGTTTTTGGGAGGAAAATTAAATATTACTGAAAATTGTCTTGACAGGCACCTAATAACTCATCCCGACCAAACAGCCATCATTTTTGAACCAAATGACCCTAAAGATAAAGCACAATATATAACTTATAAAGAGCTCCATAGCAGAGTATGTCAAGCGGCAAATATGCTGAAGGCAAATGGTGCTAAAAAAGGAGATAGGATATGTTTGTATATGCCCATGGTACCCGAATTGGCCATAGCAGTGTTGGCGTGTGCGCGTATTGGCGCCATTCATTCTGCCGTTTTTGCTGGTTTTTCGGCAACGGCTCTTGCTGCAAGAATTAATGACGCAGAATGTAGTATAGTTCTTACCGCTGATGGCGGTTATCGTGGAAATAAAACCACCCCACTAAAAGAAATTACGGATGAAGCATTAGCACACTGTACATCAGTAAAGCGTACAATTGTATTGCAACATACTGGATTAAAAGTTCAATGGAACAAAATGGACTTGTGGTGGCATGACGAAATTGCAAAAGTAAACGATGATTGTGCTGCTGAAATCATGGATAGCGAAGACCCGCTTTTTATTTTATATACTTCGGGTTCAACGGGAAAGCCCAAGGGGATGGTACACACTTGTGGCGGTTATATGGTGTACACCGCTTATTCCTTCCAAAATGTTTTTCAGTACCAAAAAGGCGACGTGTATTGGTGTACTGCAGATATTGGCTGGATTACCGGACACTCTTATATTGTGTATGGGCCCTTAGCGGTGGGCGCTACAACACTAATGTTCGAAGGAGTTCCTTCCTATCCAGATTTTGGAAGATTTTGGGAAGTGTGCGCCAAGCACAAAGTAAATCAGTTTTATACAGCTCCAACGGCAATTCGGGCTTTACAAAAACATCCTGTAACATTAGTAGATAAGCATGATTTATCATCACTTAAAGTATTGGGTTCAGTAGGCGAGCCTATAAATGAAGAAGCATGGCATTGGTATGATGATCATGTTGGAAAAAACAATTGTCCAATTGTTGATACTTGGTGGCAAACCGAAACAGGGGGAATTCTAATTTCTTCTTTGGCTGGTGTAACGCCACAAAAACCAACCTATGCTACTTTACCCATGCCTGGTATTCAAGCTGTTTTACTAGACAATGAGGGAAATGAAATTGAAAGTTCAGCTGAGGGGATTTTGGCAATTAAGTACCCTTGGCCATCAATTGCTCGAACTATTTGGGGCGATCATGAGCGTTACAAAAATGTATATTTTAGTGCATATCCGGGATATTATTTTCCTGGTGATGGTGCCCTTCGTGATGGTGATGGAAATTACAGAATTACAGGTAGGGTAGATGATGTGGTTATCGTATCAGGCCACAATCTAGGAACCGCGCCTATTGAGAATGCTCTAAACGAACACCAACTTGTTGTAGAAAGTGCTGTGGTTGGCTTTCCACACGATGTTAAAGGGAATGCTCTTCATGCTTTTGTCATTACAAATGCCGCAATTGATAATCCAGATATACTAGTAGCTGAGCTTCGTGAATTGGTTGCAAAGACTATTGGCCCTATTGCTAAACCAGACCGAATTCAAGTCGTTAGCGGATTGCCCAAAACCCGAAGTGGTAAAATTATGCGTAGGATTTTACGCAAACTGGCTGCTAGGGAATACGATAATTTAGGTGATGTTTCTACCCTGCTTAACCCCGAGGTCATCGAGGAAATTAAACAAAATAGCTAAAATCCTCGCCCTTTTTAATGTTTTGTATTGTTTCGTAAATTAACGTAATTACATTTTCCACATCTTCTTGATGAACCATTTCTACAGTGGTGTGCATATACTTAAGCGGTAATGAGATAAGTGCTGACGGGACTCCACCATTACTGTAAGCAAAGGCATCGGTGTCTGTTCCCGTGCTTCTTGAGGAAGCTAATCGCTGAAAAGGAATCTTCTTTACTTCTGCAGTTTCAATAATACGATCCCTTAATTTTTGTTGTACCGCAGGCGCATATGAAATTACAGGCCCCTTACCAAGAGTGTTATCTCCTTGTTTTTTAGGGTCTATCATAGGAGTAGAGGTGTCGTGACAAACATCAGTAACAATGGCAACATTAGGCTTAAGACGTTGTGTGATCATTTCTGCACCACGAAGGCCAATTTCTTCTTGGACAGAGTTGGTAATATAAAGACCAAAAGGAAGTTCTACCTTATTTTCTTTAAGTAGTCGTGCTACTTCGGCAATCATAAATCCCCCAATACGGTTATCTAAAGCACGACATACAAATTTATTTTTGTTGAGTACTTGAAAGGTATCGGGGTAGGTGATGACGCAGCCAACGTGAATTCCTAATTTTTCAACTTCTTCTTTAGTTGATGCTCCAACATCAATGGTGATGTTTTCAATTTTTGGTGTTTCTTCTTTTCCTTGTAGGCGAGTATGAATAGCGGGCCAGCCAAAAACTCCTTTAACTAACCCCTTTTTGGTGTGGATATTCACCCATTTAGAGGGGGCAATAATGTGATCGCTTCCACCATTTCTAATTACTGAAATCAATCCCTTTTCAGAAATATAATTAACATACCATGAAATCTCATCTGAATGTGCCTCAATCACAACCTTATAGTCCGCCTTTGGATTTATTACGCCAACGGCAGTACCATAGGCATCTGTGATAAATTCATCCACATAGGGCTTCAGGTAATTCATCCAAATCTTTTGGCTTTCCCACTCATAGCCTGTGGGCGCAGGGTTGTTCAAATATGTTTCAAGAAACTTGTGAGATTTTTTAGTTAATATGCTTTCCATTGGGTAATAAAATTTAAGCGTCTAAAATACAACATAAACCTAAAACAATCTTAGTACTTTTGAGCCTATGCATACATATATATATATCGTATTGTTTTTCTTGAGTTGTGTCGTCTATGGACAACAACAACAACAACCTATATATATAGTAGAAGGAGATACTTTGGTAAACCCTTACGTGGATTTGACTGAAGTCGTTGTTCTTCCTGAATTAAAATTTAATAGCTATAAGGATTATTTGACCTTTCAAAGACTCAAAAGAAGAACTCTCAAAGTGTATCCATATGCAAAATTAGCATCAGAACGCTTGATGGTTTTAAACGAAAGGTTAGCTAAAATCAAACGAAAACGTGCCAAAAAGCAATACACTAGACGCATAGAAAAATTTTTAGAGCAAGAGTTTGAGGCTGAATTAAGGAAGCTTACGCGCGCTGAAGGACGTATTTTGTTAAAGTTAATTCATCGCGAAACGGGCCAAACCACACACGATTTAATTAAAAAACTACGAAGTGGGTGGCGAGCTTTCATCTATCAAACCACGGCAAAGTTTTTCGATTTAGACCTTAAAATTACATATAACCCTACTGGTGTTGAGCAAGATAAACAAATAGAGGGGATATTACTTCGTACATTTGCTGACGGCACCTTACATACAACAGAGAAAAAAAATAAAAAATAAGAGGTAGGATATAAAAAGCATTGTATATTTGCAGTCCGCAAAAAAAGCTGTGGACCATATCAAATAAAAAAAGTTTAATTTTTTTTTCATGTGGGGTTGCGAGAACCAAAAAGCAGCGTATATTTGCAACCGCTTTCAAAAATGGAAGCTTTTAAAAGTTCATTGAATTATTGAGAATGACAGCGCGTATACTTCGCTTCGGCGAAGGAAAATACGAAGCAAAACCATCATGAGACAGCTCTAATTTGTCAATTTTTTTGTTGTTAATTTTATTTAAGATTATACAATGAAGAGTTTGATCCTGGCTCAGGATGAACGCTAGCGGCAGGCTTAACACATGCAAGTCGAACGGTAACATTCCCGCTTGCGGGAGATGACGAGTGGCGCACGGGTGCGTAACGCGTATGCAATCTACCTTTTACTGGAGAATAGCCCAGAGAAATTTGGAATAATCCTCCATAGTATCAATTTTTCGCATGATTAATTGATTA
>JAURNV010000022.1 GCA_030830005.1 Flavobacteriaceae bacterium
CTTAAATCAAAGATAATTAATAAAATACAGTCCGTTATAAACCGAAAAGTTAATGCGTAAAAACCCGCTACTTTTCATATACAAGACCGTTAGCTCAATCTAAAAAGTAGACCCACCCGCCTTCCCAATGGCTTTACCAATTTAGGATAAAGCAATACAAGTGCCGTAACCCCAACCACAAAGCCAAGTGCGCCAAAGACGGCTACTTCCCACGAAAGGGCGTTGTGGTAAAATTTATACAACCCTATACTGGTAAAACTCCCATACAGGATAACGTAATGCACAATGTAGAGCGATAGTGTTTTTGTGCCTATACGTTGCCATAGGCTGTGCTTTACTAGGGGTTCTAAGAGCATAAACACCCCAAAAAGCATGAGCACATCGCCCAGGTGGATAAACAAAAAATTGTTGTTAGTAACCTGTTGGAGGAGGCTACTGGAAAGGGCAGTAGAAAGTGAATGAAGCAGCGCAGTGGAGTAGAAAGAGAAAACAAATCCAATTGCCATAAAGCCAAAAGCCCAACGGTATAATTTTTTAGGTTTGTTGGGCATTAAAAAAGCAATACCTGCCCCAAAACTGACATATCCCAACCAAGGGAGTAAATAGAAAACCGCCCCATGAGCTTTTGTCAAATAAGCTGCTATAAAAAGGGGCAACGTTTCAAATACAATGTCAGAATACAGCGGTTGGGTAATAAAAATACCAAAAGCAATAGCACAAAACAGTACAGGGCGCAACTTGCCAAGAAAATTAAAAAGCACATAGAGCAGCATGGAAAACAGCAATCCGCAGCCGATAATTTGCAGCACATCGGGGCGCATAAAGGTTTTGGTAATGCGTCCGGTGGTTAAAAAATAGGGGAGGCTAAGCCTAAGGGCATAGCCCCACAAAATCAACTCTAGCGCACGTTTTAGCCCCTTTTTTAGGCGTGGGTTTTGCCAGCCCTTTATGAGGTTGCGTTGCAATAAAAACAGAAACACCCAACCCGTTATGGTAAAAAATACGGGAGCGGTAATGCCCCTGAAATACAACCAAATACGGTAAACAGGATGGTTGGTGTCTACGGTTGAAGTATCGAGTAACCCACTGATAAAATGCCCTTGGAGCATCATCAAAATCGCAAAGGCTCTAAGGGCATCAATAAAATAAAGCCGTTGCGTGTTCATGCTGTATTAAAAGTATCGATCAAATTTTTCTTGAATCTTGTCGAGTGCTAAATTGCCCAAGCTACCCAAATGGGTGTGATCCACTTTTTTGGGTGGCACAAAAGACCCTTCTTCAACCTGTTGGCCAACTTGTTTGTAGGCATCTCGAAACGGAATGCCTTGTTGTACCAATTCGTTTAGCGCATCTACGGTAAAGGCATAATTGTATAGGCCATCTTCCATGATGTTTTCACGGATTTTAACCTCTTTTATGGTACTGTTAAGTATCGTTAGGCAGTCTTTAATACTGTCAATACCCTCAATCATTTTGCCTTTAAAAAGTTGCATTTCTCGGTGGTAGCCACTCGGTAGGTTTTGCCCCAATAGGGCAAAGTCGTTTGCCAATCCTTGTATCAACGCACATTTGCCACGTATCAATTCAAAAATATCTGGATTTTTTTTGTGTGGCATAATACTCGACCCTGTGGTGAGGTGGTCAGGAAAATGAATAAAATTAAAATTTTGATTCATATACAGGCATACGTCCATAGAAAAACGCCCAAGTGTAGCTGCCAAAGCTCCAAGGGCACTTGCTGTAATGCGTTCCGTTTTTCCACGTCCCATTTGTGCCGCTACGGCATTAAATTTTAAGGTGTTAAACGCCAAAGCCTCCGTGGTATGGTTTCGGTCAATAGGAAAGGAACTTCCGTATCCAGCAGCACTTCCAAGCGGGTTTTGGTCACAGATGGTATGCGCAGCGTTTAGTAAAATCACATCGTCAATCAACGCCTCTGCATAGGCAGAAAACCACAACCCAAATGAGGAGGGCATGGCCACTTGCAAATGCGTATACCCAGGAAGCAAATCGTTTTTGTACTTCTCTGCCAATCCCATCCAAGTACTAAACAATTCTTTTGTAAGTACTTTGATTTCAGTCAATTCGTCTTTTAAAAACAACTGCATGGCTGTTAGCACTTGATCGTTTCTAGAACGTGCGGTATGAATTTTTTTACCTACATCACCAAGTCGTTCTGTAAGCAAAAACTCGATTTTGGAGTGGATATCTTCAAAGGCATCTTCAATTACAAAATCATCAGTAGTAACCTGTTCCAATAAGGTGTCTAACGCTGCAATAAGTTGAGCGGCTTCTTCTGTTGTAAGCAGTCCAACGCTTGCTAACATTTGTGCATGTGCCTTTGACGCAACCACATCATAGGGTGCTAAGCGTACATCCCAAATCCTATCTTCACCAACAGTAAATCGGTCAACGTTTTCGGTTACAGGGGTTTTGTTTTTTTGCCAAAGCTTCATAGTGCTTGTTTTAAAATGGAAATATACAAGGGTACTGCCTCTTCGAGTTCACGAACATAAATAAATTCATCGGCAGTATGGGATCGGGGCGAATCGCCAGGCCCTAATTTTAACGAATCACAAGATAATACTGCTTGATCGGACAGGGTAGGCGAGCCATAGGTTTTTCTACCTGCTGCAATGCCTGCTTTCACAATCGGGT
The DNA here is from genome assembly GCA_030830005.1 of Flavobacteriaceae bacterium. Taxonomy (GTDB): domain Bacteria; phylum Bacteroidota; class Bacteroidia; order Flavobacteriales; family Flavobacteriaceae; genus UBA7446. The sequence continues at coordinate 2,659 of JAURNV010000022.1, forward strand.
GATCCATTGGAATGGACGACGAACTTAACCGCAACGAACGGGCTTTTACCTCACAGGGTGCTTCTTGTAACAATTCGTTAATTTCTGCATTGGTATAGCGGTCGTTAACACGCACATCCAAGACCAATTTTACATCGGCAGGAACGGCGTTGTGCTGTTTCCCTGCATTGAGTTGCGTAACGGTGAGCTTTACAGGACCTAGGGTTTCTGACACTCGGTCAAAATCATACGAATTAAACCAATCGATAACGCTGCCAATTTTATCAATGGGATTATCGTCGTTTGGGTGTGCCGCGTGACTTGCCGTTCCGTGTATGGTAGCGTCAAAAACCACCAAGCCTTTTTCGGAAACCGCCAAGTGCATTTGCGTGGGTTCACCCACGATGGCGGTATTTATAGGCGGAAGCGTAGGCAGCAAACTGTTTAGCCCGTTAGGTCCAGAAGTTTCTTCCTCTGCCGTAGCCGCCACAATAAGGTTATACGCCATGTCTTTTTGCTCGTAGAAATACACAAAGGTTGCCAACAAACACACAAGGGCACCTCCGGCATCGTTGCTGCCCAAGCCATAGAGCTTTCCGTCACTGATTTCAGCCTTGTACGGGTTTTTGGTGTAACCACTGTTGGGATGTACGGTGTCGTGGTGGGAGTTTAGCAACAGATACGGTTTTGTGGGATCTTCGTATTTGTTGATGGCATAGACGTTATTTTGTTGCTGCTTACAGGCTACGCCATGATTCTCTAACCACTGCTTAATATGAGCTGCAGTTTTGTCTTCCTCGCCTGAAAGTGAAGGGGTGTTAATAAGCGTTTGAAGTAAGGATATGGCATCCTGCTGTAATTCTTTAATGCGATTCATTGCAAAGTGGTTTTTGGAGCTTTCGTATTTGTTAAGGCATTTACGTTACTGATGATAACCTCATTCACACCGTTTTTAAGCGCATCAAACCCATTGTATAATTTGGGTACCATGCCTTGGTGAATAATGCCATTTTTTACACCTTTTTCGGTCTGTTCTTCCGTTAAGGTTTCCATCACCTCATTGGGATTTGAGAGATCGTGCAACACGCCCGCATGCTCAAAGCAATAAAATAGACGGACATCAAACGTTTTACTCAGCGCAATAGCCACTTGAGCAGCTATCGTGTCTGCATTGGTGTTTAGCAGTTGCCCTTTTTTGTTGTGTGTGATGGCACACAACACCGGAACAATTTTCGTGTTAAGCAGAGATAGAAATACAGCAGTATTCACTTTGGTGATATCGCCCACAAATCCGTAATCAATGTCTTTAACCGGCCTTTTAGTCGCTAAGATTGAATTTCCATCAGCACCACTTAGCCCTAAGGCATTCACGCCACATTCCTGTAATTGCGCCACTATTTTTTTGTTCGATAATCCGGCATAACTCATTATTGCTATGTCTAGCATATCCGCATCGGTGATGCGTCTTCCTTCAACCATTTGAGGCGTAATGCCCAACTGTTTCGCCAAAGCAGTAGCATGCCTTCCGCCACCATGCACCAACAGTTTCGGCGCATCGATTTTGGCAAAGGCAGCCAGGACTTCTTGCAGCGCAGTTTCGTCATTGACCAAATGCCCACCTACTTTTACAATATGTAGTTTTTTGCTCACGACAATAGGGTTTTTAGTACTGCAGCAGCTGCAAAAGTTCGGTTGTTTGCTTGTTGAATAACCCTCGAAGTAGGGTGATCTAAAACCCCATCGGTAACCACAACATTACGTCTGATCGGCAAACAGTGCATGAAAGAAGCGTTATTTGTCAACGCCATTTTATCTGGCGTTAGCATCCAGGTATTGTCTGTTTTTAAAATTTGTCCATAGTGTTCATAGGAACACCAGTTTTTCGCATAGACCACATCGGCATTTTTTAACGCTTCATCTTGATTGTGTAACACGGGAATGTCTTTAGTAATACGCTTGTCCAAGTCATAACCTTCTGGGTTTGCAATTACAAAATCTGCATCCATGTGTTGCATCATACGCGTAAATGAATTTCCCACTGCGTGAGGCAATGCTTTTGGGTGTGGTGCCCATGTCAGGACAACTTTTGGCCTTTTGGGCAAGGAAAGCTCTTTTAGAGTAAGTGCGTCTGCCAGTGCTTGTAAGGGGTGTGCGGTAGCACTTTCCATGTTTAGAATAGGCATATTGGCATGTTCAATAAACTTTTGCAACACTTGCTCTTCTTCATCTTTTTCTTTGTCGGTCAAGGAGGCAAATGCACGGATACCTACTACATCACAATACTGCGACACCACTTGTGCCGCTTCTTTTACGTGTTCGGAACGTAAGCCCTCCATAATGGTGCCGTCCTCGTATTCAATAGCCCAGGCCTCATTACTAAAATTCATTACCATAACATCCATACCCAACAAACGCCCAGCTTTTTGGGTGCTTAGGCGAGTTCGCAAACTGGGATTAAAAAATAATAGCCCTAAAGTTTTACGTCTGCCCACTTGCTCATATTGATAAGGATTGGACTTAATTTCTTTGGCAAGGGCTACTTGCGCATCAAAATCGGGGAGGTCGTTAAGGGTTAAAAATTGTTTCATAGAGATTTTTGTAATGCATCAAAAAATTGACTTAAATGTTTTTGTTGTATTGTTAGTGGGGGTAAAATTCGCAACAAATTTTTATTACTACTCCCTCCGGTAAAAATACGGTGCTCATAAATAAGTTTTTTGCGAAGCTCTCCTACTTCAAAATCAAATTCAAGTCCAAGCATAAGCCCACGCCCTTTTACATTTTTAACCCCATGTATGTTTTTTGCACGTGTCATAAACGCATCGCCAAGAGTTGCTGCATGGGTAATAAGATTTTTCTTTTTTAGGACTTCTAACACTGCCAAACTTGCTTGACACGCCAAGTGATTTCCGCCAAAAGTAGTTCCCAGCATACCGTGCCATGGTTTTATCTTTGGGTGTACTAGAATACCACCTACAGGAAAGCCGTTGCCCATTCCTTTTGCCATAGAGATAATATTTGGGGTTATGTCATAGTGCTGAAAAGCAAAGAATTTTCCTGATCTTCCAAAACCCGATTGCACCTCATCTGCGATAAGGCAGGCTTTGTGTTCTATGCAAAGTTTTTCAATACGTTTCATGAATTTCTGGGTTGGCATATCCAACCCACCTACGCCCTGAATGGCTTCTATGATCACGGTACATACATCTTCTTTCCTCAGTGTTTTTTCCAATCCTTCTTCATCGCCAAATTCGAGGAAAACCACTTCTTGTTGCGCATTTAGTGGGGCAATAATTTTAGGTGTGTCGGTAGCTGCAACTGCAGCACTTGTTCTGCCGTGAAACGCATTTTTAAAGGCAACTATTTTTGATTTTCCCGTGTAAAAGGAAGCCAGTTTTAGGGCATTTTCGTTGGCTTCGGCACCCGAGCTACACATAAACAATTGGTATCCATCGCAACCCGATTGCACTTCAATTTCATCTGCCAATTGCGTTTGTAATGGATTTTGAATGGCGTTTGAATAAAAACCAATTCGTGAAATTTGCTTCTTTAGTCTTCTGTTATATACGGGATGTTGGTGTCCTATGCTTATAACCGCATGACCCCCGTACAAATCCAAATACTTCTTTCTGTTTTTATCATAGACGTGCACTCCCTTAGCACGCACAGGGGTGATGTCATACAACGGATATACATCAAATAATGGCATTAGTCTTTAGCTATTTCGTTAATTTTTTTGAATGATGCCACAATCCCTTGTATCAGTGATGAACTTAACCCTTGGTGTTCCATTTCGTTTAATCCCTCAATGGTGCAACCTCTTGGTGTGGTAACTTTATCAATTTCTTCTTCTGGGTGTGCGCCTGTTTCGATAAGTAATGATGCCGCTCCCATAGCAGTGTGCATGGACATTTTCATGGCTTCCTCAGCATCAAATCCTAATTGGACGCCCCCTTGTGTTGTGGCACGTATAAGGCGCATCCAAAAGGCAATCCCCGATGCGCAAATAACCGTTGCAGCTCGCATGTGTTGTTCCTCAATCACAATACTTGTTCCTAATCCATTAAAAATAGCTTCTGCAACGGGTAAACGATTTTTCCCTTTTTCATTTGCACAAAGGCAAGTCATGGATTTTGCAACAGATATAGCCGTATTGGGCATGGAACGAATTAGGAAAACATCGCTACCCACAACTTCTTCCATTTTGGCTAGTGAAAAGCCAGTAACGGTTGAAATCAGCACATGATTATCATGTAATAAATCTTTTATTTCTAAAAGCAATTCTCTTAACTGTCTTGGTTGCACCGCCAAAATAATGATGTCCGAAGCCACAACGGCTTTTTTGTTGTCGTTTGTTACTTGGGTGTTGGCATATTCGCTCCAAGAGGAAATACTAACGGTGGAACGACGCGTAAGATATAATTGTGTAATACTGTTGTTGGTGATAAGTCCTTTGGCTATGCTTAACCCTAAGTTTCCAGCTCCTAAAATGGCAATTTTCATGATGTTTTTTATTTAATATGTAGTTTCACAACTAAAATGATATTGATTTTAAATGTAGTCCTGTGGTTTGCTCTAAGCCAAACATAAGGTTCATGTTTTCAACTGCTTGACCAGAAGCTCCTTTTAATAAATTATCGATAACGCTTGTAATGAGAAGCTTGCCTTCGTGCATGTGTAAATGCAACAAACACCTATTAGTATTTACAACTTGTTTTAAAGACAATGTTGTCTTACATACCGTAGTAAATGGACTGTCCTTGTAAAACGATTCGTAAAGCGCATAAGCATCTTCCAAACTTCTATCAAAATTTGTATATGCTGTCGCAAAAATACCACGAGTGAAATTTCCTCGAATGGGTAAAAAGTGTAATACAGTTTCGTTGCCTTGAAGTTCAGTTAACGTTTCTCCAATTTCACCTAAATGTTGATGAACAAATGGTTTGTAATATGAAATGTTATTGTTTCTCCAGCTAAAATGACTTGTAGCTGACGGTACGGCACCTGCCCCAGTACTTCCCGTTATCGCATTTATATGAACTTCATTTTGCAGTTTTTTGGCTGCAGCTAAGGGCAGTAGAGCTAATTGAATAGCTGTAGCAAAACAACCGGGATTAGCAATGGCTTGCGCCGATGCTATGTGTCCTTTATTGGTTTCGGGTAATCCATAAATAAACGATCTACCCATAAACTGACGGTCAGCAGCTAAACGAAAATCATTACTTAAATCAATGATTTTGGTATTGTCGTTAACAACGTTTTCATGCAAAAAAGCTCCCGAATATCCGTGTCCCATACACAAGAAAAGCACATCTATTTCAGGATTTAGTTCTGCTGAAAAAGGAATATCTAACAAACCAACCAGATCTTGATGTGTTTCCGAAACAGCTTTTCCAGCTCGAGTAGAACTATAAACAAAACTGATTTCTGCGTAGGGATGATGCACAAGTAAGCGAAGTAACTCCCCTCCAGTATAGCCTGCTCCGCCTACTACACCGATTTTTATCTTATTTGTTGACATGCTGATAAATTTTTCCGGCATTGGCCGATAATTTAATAAAACCTTTTGCTTCAGCTGCAGTCCACGCATCGTTGGCTTCGCCATAGGTTCCAAACGAGTTGTCCATTAAGTCGTATTGGGATGCTATGCCTTCTAAACTGAAGCGATAGGGGTGGAGTGTTACAAAAACATCTCCCGTAACTGTTTTTTGACTGCTTGTAAGCAAGGCTTCAAAGTCACGCATTACGGGGTCTAAATATTGCCCTTCATGGAGCATCATGCCGTAATATGAACCTATATAATCTTTATGGTGTAATTGCCACTTACTCAATGTGTGTTTTTCAAGCAAATGATGTGCTTTGATTGTTATAAGTGCAGCAGCAGCCTCGAACCCTACACGCCCTTTGATGCCAATAATAGTATCACCTACGTGAATATCACGGCCTATTGCAAAAGGGGCTGCAAGCTCTTGTAAAACTTGAATAGCAGCAACTGGTGCATATGTTTTGTTGTTAATTCCTACCAATTCGCCTTGTTCAAAATGTAATGAAATTTGCTCCGAGGCTGTTTGAGTACATGGACTTGGATAAGCGGCATCGGGGAGAGATTTGCGTGATTTTAAGGTTTCGCTACCTCCTACAGAGGTTCCCCAAAGCCCTTTGTTTATAGAATACTGCGCCTTTTCCCAAGACCAGTCCACTCCATGTTGTTTGAGGTAATTGATTTCTTGCTCTCGCGATAACTTTTGGTCCCTTATTGGTGTAATAATTTCAATTTCAGGGGCAAGGGTTTGAAATATTAAATCGAAACGAACTTGATCGTTTCCTGCACCAGTACTCCCATGTGCTATACAAGATGCGCCAATTGCCTTTGCATGGTTAACAATTGCAACCGCTTGAGTTACACGTTCGGCGCTAACCGAAAGGGGATAGGTGTTGTTTTTGAGCACATTTCCATAAATCAAATACTTCACGACATCCTGATAAAATATTTCAACAGCCTCAATACTTGTATATGAATAGGCTCCTAATGCTAAGGCCTTTTTTTCTAATTCCTTTACTTCATTGGTATCAAAGCCACCTGTATTTACACTTACTGCATGGACTTCATACCCTTTTTCACTAAGCGATTTTACGCAGTAAGAAGTGTCAAGTCCTCCGCTATAGGCTAAAACTAATTTTGGTTTCATTTCTTTAATTTTTTAAAAGCGTTTTTAAATGTTTGTAGTCTCGTTTTTTTGCCATTAGCGGCAGCGTTTGGATCATAGAGCATTCCAGTGCACAAGCACATGGTGCGATTAGTGCGCGTAAGGACATCGTAGTTTTTACATGTTTGACAACCTTTCCAAAAGTCTGGGTCATCGGTGAGTTCAGAAAAAGTAACCGGTCTATATCCTAAATCATAATTAATTTTCATCACAGGAAGACCAGTGGTAATTCCAAAAATTTTAGCATCAGGATACTTTTTTTTGCTGTAATTAAATATTTGCGTTTTAATATTTTTGGCCAAACCGCCTCCTCTATACTCGGGAGCAACAATAAGCCCAGAGTGCGCTACATATTTTCCGTGTCCCCAAGCCTCTATGTAACAGAATCCTGCAAAAGTTTCACCATCTAAGGCAATTATCGCATTTCCATTTTCAATTTTTTGTTGAATATATTCAGGAGTACGGCGTGCAATTCCTGTTCCGCGTACTTGCGCCGAAGTAGTTATGGTTTCTGAAATGGTTTTGGCATACTTTACATGTATGCGTTTCGCAACTTGAATTTCCATGTTAAGGATTAAAGAGAATTAGACTGAAAAAAGACGGAGGAAGAAACCGGACACACCTAAGTTCCATAAACTATAGACTTACCCCAAGGGGCGACGAGCGCGCGGGGAAAAAGTAAAACGTGAAACTAGGTTTACAGTCATGCCGCAAATATAGACCTTTTTAAAAAACATAACAATGTTATCGATGCAATTTTATGGTGAAAAATCATTCGGACTGTCGTGATTAAGAATATAAAAGATTTTTTGTCTTGATTATGTTTACGATTGAGAAGCACATTTTTATCAAGAAGTGTTGATTATAAATGTTTTTCATCGGCTTTTGATGTAATCCTTAAGCAAATACGTAATTTTGTTTTAAAGAAGGTATTTTATTGGTAACTCGTACAAAAACAGTTTTTAACGTAAAAGATTTGCCCAACATTAAGGCGAAACTATTTTCATGGGCTACAAATAAAAGTCCTCTAGCATGGTACGATACTAATGATTATCCATACCATACAGGTACCTATGACGCTATTTTGGCAGTGGAAACAAGCAATGAGTATTTCATGTCTAGTAAAGATCTGTCAAAACATATCGGTATAGATTGGCTTTTTGGTTTTTTTAGTTACGAATTCTCAGATAATTGGGAGGCTATCAGTCCAGCAAAACAGAGAACTATTTCTGTGCCGACGCTGCAATTCTTTTGTCCCGAAAAAGTTTGGCTTCTAAAAGGGGATTTCCTTACGGCGCTATACGTAAATCAAGCTGATGCTAAAAAAGATTTTGATAAGATTTCCCAAGCGTTGCCAATAGTTTTAGGACCCTCTGCGCGAATTGATTTGACTCCTCGTATTTCAAAATCAGAATATCTGCGTCATGCTACATTGCTACAAAAACATATTTTGCGAGGTGATATTTACGAGGTTAACTATTGTATGGAATGGTTTGCCGAAGCGGTTTCTGTAAATCCTCCGCAGCTTTTTAACAGTTTAAATGCCATTGCAAAAACCCCATTTGCAGCATATCTAACCATTGAAAATATTCATTTGCTATGTGCCTCGCCTGAAAGATTTCTTCAACGAATGGGGTCAACTATTATATCGCAGCCAATTAAAGGAACATCTGCTCGACATAAAAATGAAGTTTTGGATATGGCCGCCGCAAAACTTTTAAAAAGCGATCCAAAAGAACGTGCCGAGAATATTATGATAACCGATTTGGTACGGAACGATTTGTCTCGCATTGCCAAAAAAGGTACAGTTATGGTCAGCGAGCAATGTGCGGTCTATCCTTTTGCGCAGGTTCATCAGATGATTTCAACGATAACAGCACAATGTGAAAAAAGCGCTTCGTCTCTTGAAATTATAGATGCTTGTTTCCCAATGGGAAGTATGACCGGTGCTCCAAAGCAACGCGCTATGGAACTTATAGATAAATACGAGGCTAGCCAGCGCGGGTTGTACAGTGGGGCAGTAGGCTATTTTACTCCAAATGGTGACTTTGATTTTAACGTAGTAATCAGAAGTTTGATTTATGATACAGAAAAAAACTATCTTTCTACTCACGTGGGCAGTGCTATCACAGCTGCTTCTAAAGTAGAAAAAGAGTATGAAGAGTGCCAACTTAAAGCGGCTGCTATTAAGCGAGTTTTGGCAAACACACACAAAACCCCTCTGAAATATGGTACAAAGGTTTAAAGCACATATTGAAAAACTGCTTAGAGGGGAGCCAAATATAAAGTTTTTAGTTGCTGTAAGCGGAGGAGTTGACAGTGTAGTTCTCGTCCACTTGTTGCGTAGTTGTGGGTATAATTTTGGTATTGCACATATGAATTACAAACTACGTGGACCAGATAGCGATTTAGACCAAGCCTTTGTTTGTCAATTAGCAGCTGCCCAAAATGTTGATTTTCACGTCAAAGAAGCTTCGCTTATTTCCAATGAAAGCGGTATTCAAGAAAAAGCGCGCGACTTACGGTATTCATGGTTTGAAGAATTGTGTAGCCTTTACGATTATGAAAAAATACTCACTGCGCATCATGCTGACGACCAAATCGAGACGTTTTTTATGAGACTTTCTAGAGGAAGTGGGATAGAAGGGTTGGGAGGAATTCGTAATGTTAGCGGTTTATTGGTAAGGCCATTATTGCCATTTTTTAAATCAGACTTGATTGCTTTTGCAAAAGCTAAAAATATAGCATGGCGCGAAGATGCTTCCAACGCTTCTTCTAAATACTTGCGCAATACTATTCGACATGAGATTATGCCGAACTTTTTAAAATTATCTCCCCAAACGGCTTCAAATTCGCTTAAAACGATGCAACACTTGCGTGAAGCATCAGTAGCAATTTCATTAGAGGTTGACAAAATTAAATCAGAATGGCAACGCGATGATGATGTTTTAATAATTTCATTAGTTGCTATCAAGTCTTTAAAACCGTTAAACTTTTGGCTTCACCAGCTGTTCTCTTCCTTTGGGTTTGATGCTGCAGAAGTTCAAAAACTGCTGCATACACATCCGGGTAAAAAGTGTGAGAGTGTCACGCACCAATTAATCATGGAGCGAGACCACCTTGCACTCTCGCCTTTTTCAGAAAAGGGCGAAGCTGAAGAACACTATTTAGTGCCTAGAACGGGGATAGATGCGCCAATTCGATTGCAATTATTAAGCGGTGGTGCTATTCAAAAAACACCCAATGTTGCGATTTTTAATGAAGAAAAACTTTCTTTTCCGCTTATTTTACGTCGTTGGAATGAGGGAGATTTTTTTTACCCAGCAGGGATGAAAGGAAAGAAGAAATTGTCCAAATTTTTTAAAGACGAGAAAATGTCTACCCAAGAGAAGAAAAATCAATGGGTTTTATGTAATAAAAATGATGTAATTTGGATAATTAAAAAACGAGCAGACCGTAGGTATGTTTCTGATGATGATTCAAATTCACTCCAAATCAAATTATTATGAGATCAATTCTTTTATTTTTATTAATAGCCCATAGTATTTTTGCCCAAAATACTGTAGAATGGAGCGCACAAGCGCGTAAAACCGACACGACTAGCTACGATGTTGTTATCAAGGCTACCATAGCTGATAATTGGAAGCTTTACGGAACTGATTTACCTGATGGTGGTCCATTGCCAACACTACTTATATGGGAAAACGCTACTCCGATTGGAGATATACAGGGCAGTACTCCGAAGTCTGGATTCGATCCCATATTCCAAATCGAACTTTCGTATTTTACCGAAAGTGCTATACTAGTCCAATCTGTACAAGCAAACGACAATGAGATAACCCTTACGATTGAGTATCAGGCATGTGATGACGCAGTTTGTATCTTCAGAGAAGAAAATATTATAATTCCAACAGATGGAACTACCGTAAATGCTGCAAATCGAGATTTGACAGACATTAAAATTGAAGATAATAGTTTATTGCTTGAATTAAAAAACGTTGAACTCTTAGAGTCTTCTGTAAGTAAGAAAAATGTATCATGGTGGGGAATTTTTATTTTGGGATTATTGGGTGGTTTTTTGGCACTGCTTACCCCCTGTGTATTTCCGCTTATTCCACTTACTGTTTCCTATTTTTCAAAAAGCAGTTCAACAAGAGCTGTCGGTATTCAGCGATCGTTAGTCTACACATTTTCCATTATTGCAATTTATGCTTTATTGAGTTTGCCTTTTCATTTTTTTGAAAATTTGCGTCCCGAAGTTTTGAATTCCATCGCAACAAATGTGGTGCTCAACATGGTGTTTTTTGGAGTGTTTATAGTTTTTGCTTTATCCTTTTTTGGGCTTTTTGACATTACACTCCCTTCATCATGGTCCTCCAAGTCAGATGAGGCATCTGCGCGCTCTTCATTTTTGGGTATTTTCTTTATGGCACTCACTTTAGCCTTGGTTTCCTTTTCCTGTACAGGGCCAATTTTGGGGTCTCTATTAGTGGGATCGCTTACTGCAGATGGTGGCGCAACACAACTCACAGCCGGGATGCTGGGCTTTGGAACGGCATTGGCATTGCCATTTGGGATATTGTCCTTTTTTCCTAATGTGCTTAGTAAACTACCAAAGTCTGGTGGGTGGTTACACAATGTAAAAGTGTCTTTAGGATTTATTGAACTTGCCTTGGCATTAAAGTTTTTATCTAATGCAGATATGGTACAAGGATGGGGTATACTTCCAAGAGAAGTTTTTATTGGTATATGGATACTGATTCTGCTTTTATGGGCAGTATTTTTATTTGGCGGATTATCTTTTTTGCAAACCAAACCCAAAAAATTTTTTAGATTTCAACAAATTTTAGGTGTCTTGGTTGTACTTTTTGTTGTGTATTTAACACAAGGATTAGCTCCAAATTCCATGACTCCTCTTCGAGCATTGAGTGGTTTTCCGCCCCCAACATTTTATTCGGTGTATGCGACAGCTTCAGAATGTCCTTTAAACTTAGATTGTTATAAAGATTTTGAAACAGGAAGGGCTGCTGCTGAGGCACAACAAAAACCTATTTTACTTGATTTTACAGGGTGGGCATGTGTTAATTGCCGAAAAGTGGAAGAAAATATTTGGACTAAGCCAGAGATTTTTGAAATGCTTCGCAATGAGGTAGTGTTGGTTTCCTTATATGTAGATGATAGAAAGCCTCTCTCTGAGGGCGAACAGCAGACAATAACCTATGCCGATGGAACTACGCGAACATTAAATACAGTAGGTCAGAAGTGGTCAGCGTTTCAAGCGTTAAATTTTAAGTCTGTTTCCCAGCCGTATTATGTCTTATTAATGCCCGACGGCACAATTTTAAATCCCCCAATACAATATACCGATGTGGCTACCTATGCAGCGTGGCTGAAACAGGGGATTGCGGCTGCAACATCAGCGCAACCGCTGATACCCGCCTTTGGCATACAGTAAGGGGTTGCCCTCAAATGCCTGCCCTTTAGTTACTTTGCCATAATAGACAAAGTGGTCGCCAACGTCATGTACTTGGATAATCTCTCCAAGTAAATATCCTAAAGTGTCGCTGAAAACAGGAACTTTATTGGTCAATAGTTTTACCATATCAAAACGCTCTTTTTGGCTGTTTTTAGGGTTTGCAAAGGCATTGGAAATGTCTTCCTGATTTTCTGATAAAATATTGATAGCAAAAACCTTGCTTTCTTGAAAGGCTTGGTTTGTGCTAGATTCCTTTTTAAGGCAAAATAACACTACAGGAGGGTCTAGGGAAACAGAAGTAAATGAATTTGCGGTAAAACCAAATGGTTTGCCTTGGTTTGACGTTGTGATCACAGTAATCCCCGTGGCAAATTTCCCGCAAATGGTTCTTAACTCTTGTGCATTCATTGGCGCAAAGAACGTTATTTTTTATATTTTAGTGAAAATAACCTACTTATGCTTACCCAAATTTTTGGTAGTGCCGTCTTTGGCATTGATGCCCAAAACGTAATTATAGAAGTACATATTAATCCCGGCGTCGGGTATCATTTAGTGGGGTTGCCCGATAATGCTGTAAAGGAAAGTAACCACCGTATTGCTGCTGCGGTTATGGAGTGTGGGTATAAATTACCCGGCAAACGGATTACCATAAATATGGCTCCTGCCGATTTACGAAAAGAAGGTGCTGCTTATGATGTGCCTATTGCGTTAGGTATTTTGGTTGCTTCTGGACAAGTACTCCCGCAGCAGTTAGAAAAATGGGTAATCATGGGAGAATTATCACTTGATGGAAGTCTGCGTCCAGTGCGGGGGGTGTTGCCCATGGCACTACAGGCAAAAGCCGATGGCTTTTCGGGAATATTGGTTCCTGAAAATAATGGTCAAGAAGCAGCTATTGTAGATGGTATTGAAGTACATGCATTTTTGCATCTCACAGCCCTTATTGGTTTTTTGGAAAAGTATCACAGTAATAATTTGGTGACCTATGATTTGGCTTCGCAGTTAAGGTTTTTTAATGACAGTATTTTAGATTTTGAAGATGTAAAAGGACAGGAATCGATAAAGCGATGTATGGAGGTTGCTGCTGCAGGCGGACATAATATTTTGCTTATTGGCCCACCTGGGGCTGGTAAGACTATGCTTGCTAAGAGATTGCCTAGTATTCTTCCACCCCTTTCAACTAGTGAAGCTTTAGAAACCACTAAAATTCATTCTGTAGCAGGCCAAATGAAGGGAAGTGGTATTATTCACCAACGCCCTTTTCGGTCGCCACACCACACCATCTCTGATGTTGCTTTGGTAGGGGGTGGCACCTATCCGCAACCAGGCGAAATTTCGTTGGCGCATCACGGGGTTTTGTTTTTGGATGAGTTACCAGAATTTAAACGAAGCGTTTTGGAAGTAATGCGCCAACCTTTAGAAGATAGAGAAGTTACCATTGCCCGGGCAAAATTTACCTTAACATATCCAGCATCGTTTATGTTGGTGGCGAGCATGAATCCCACGCCATCTGGTTATTTTCATGATGATAAAGGGACGCCTGGACACTCAGCAGCAGAAATGCAGCGTTATTTGGGAAAAATTTCGGGACCCTTACTCGATAGAATAGACCTGCATGTTGAAGTTCAGCCAGTGCCTTTTGAAAAATTAGCACAGACACCATTAGCAGAACCCAGTTCCGCTATACGTGAACGCGTAATTTCGGCACGTGAGCGGCAAGCCAAACGTTTTGACGATCTGCCACATGTGCATCACAACGCAGAAATGAACACAAAACAAATTCGTAACTACTGCTCACTATCCAAAAGTTCACTGACCTTGTTAAAAACCGCTATGGACAGATTGCGCTTATCAGCGCGTGCTTATGATCGAATTTTAAAAGTAGCGCGTACCATTGCCGATTTGGAAGGTGTTGATGCTATTTCAGATTCCCATATTGCCGAAGCGATACAATACCGAAGTTTGGATAGAGAAGGATGGTTGGGCTAGCTGATGGTTTTTATGAAGTAGTTAGTTCAAGAGTAACAAAAATCTCAATGACCAACTGCGTACTTTCTGTAGCGGTATGACTACCGTTTACATAAAGACTTAATGCAGATTGTGTTAGCAATACATTGGCAATAATATTAAGCTTTTCAGCATCAAGTGGCGTTTGTTTTGTAGCGGCTTGGTCAGCAGCAAAGTTGTGTTGAAAAGGACCAAAAGACTCACTTTCAATAATAAGGCTTAAAGTTCCAGTTGTCTCAGTATTCCCATCAAATGATTTGATTACATAATATGCCTCGGTTATATCAGCATCTTTAAGTCGATCTAAATGCGGGCCAAGTTTAGAACTTTCGGAAAGGTCAATTTCCTTCGTTTCTTCAATAGCTTCACCGGGAAATAATGTAGTTGTAATCGTGATTATTTCAGTACTATCAAATTTAATAGTAGTTATTTCTTTAATCTGTTCGCATGAAAAAAAGAGTAGGAAAATAGCGCCGGTAAAAAGGGAATAAGCAAAAGATGATTTCATGGATAAAAATTAGATTTTGTGCTATTTGGGTTAGCCAAACAAGCGTAAAATACGCTTTAAAGTTGGAAAGTGCTTTTTATATGGTGCATAACGTTGTTTTGGGTCAAACCATGTGGGGCGCTCCACATAGGATTTGAAGTGCGTAAACGTATCAAACGAATATTTTCCATGGTAACTCCCGACACCGCTATGCCCGACACCACCAAAGGGAAGGTTATCGTTGGTAAAATAAACAATCACATCGTTAATCATACCCCCTCCAAAACTATGCGTCTGTAAAATGTTTTTTGCCCATTTTCTACGCTCTGAAAACACATAAAAAGACAACGGCTTCTCAAAATGTCGAATTGTTTGGTGAATTTCAATCTCATCAGAATACGTTAAAACAGGAAGAATAGGCCCAAAGATTTCATCTTCCATAAGCTTGTTTTCTAGTGAGTCTATGGCAACAATTGTTGGAGCTACATAACGGTCTTCTTCGTCTATTTCCCCTCCGCACAAAATATTTTGACCCTCTAACAATGTTTTCATTTTTGCAACATGACCTTGATGAACCAAACGTGCGTAATCGGGTGAGTTTTTTGGATTTTCACCATACATTTTCTTTACTTCTTTTTTCAATGCAGCAATAAAATCAGTGTATATGCTTTTGTGAATCAATACGTAATCCGGAGACATACATATCTGTCCACAATTCATGAATTTTCCCCAAACAATACGCCTGGCACTCACCTTGACATTTGCCGTATGATCGACGATACAGGGATTTTTTCCGCCAAGTTCTAAGGTAGTTGGAGTTAGGTTTTCTGCAGCAGCTTTTGCAACAATTTTTGCAATGCTAACTCCACCAGTAAAAAAAATGTAATCCCATCTGTATGAGAGTAATTCTTTAGCTACATCGGGTCCTCCTTGAGTGACAGAAACCCATTCGGGAGGAAAAATTTCAGAAAGAATTCTTTGTAATAGCGCAGCTGTTTTTGGCGCATGTTCTGAGGGCTTAAGAACAACAGTATTTCCTGCGGCTACCGCTCCAATTAAAGGGTTCAATGCTAATTGGAAAGGATAATTCCACGGCGCTATGTGTAAGGTAACTCCATACGGTTCTGGTACTATCCAATCTTTGCTTGGTGCATTAAACCATTTGCTGGGCATACGTTTTGGCTTAACCCAAGACATTAGGTTTTTGAGAATGGTATTTATTTCTTGTAAGCTTACATGAATCTCAGCAAGCCATATTTCTGCTTCTGGTTTTCTTAAATCATCTTGGAGGGCATTAATAATTTCTTTTTCGTTAGTATAAATTGAAGATTTAAGCTCTTTTAAACGTTTAATTCGCGTTGCTACATTTCTTGTATTACCTGCATTAAAAAAAACATTTTGGTTCGAAATAAGCTGATTTAATGAGGAATTATCAATCATTATTGGATTTTTTTTCAATGTAGTGCTTTGTAAAAATAGTGCTTTCATTCATTTTGACACCTGTCTTTGGCAGTTATTGTGAAAATGAATAAATAAATCGCATGACTTAATGTGGATTTGATAATAATTTTATTGTTTTTTTGGGTTTCAAAATAGATGCTTAAATGACGTCCCTTTTTAGAAGTGGTTTTGTATTTTAGCAAATTCTTATAAGAACTGAAAAATGGCGTATAATCGCTACTCTAAAGTTGTAACTCAAGATCCAAGTCAGCCAGCAGCTCAGGCGATGTTGCACGCCATTGGCCTTACGGATGAAGATTTTCAAAAGCCTTTGGTGGGTATTGCAAGTACTGGATATGAAGGAAATCCATGCAATATGCACCTCAATGATTTGGCACAAGAAATTAAAAAAGGTACTCAACAGGCAGATTTAATAGGGTTGATTTTTAACACTATTGGGGTTAGCGATGGAATTTCTATGGGAACACCTGGAATGCGCTTTTCCCTTCCCTCTCGCGACTTAATCGCTGATTCTATGGAAACGGTTATGGGCGGTATGTCTTATGATGGTATGGTTGCTGTAGTAGGCTGTGATAAAAACATGCCTGGATCTGTGATGGCAATGCTACGACTAAACCGTCCAAGTATAATGGTCTACGGGGGTACAATAGCATCGGGTTGTGTCGCGGATAAAAAATTAGATGTTGTTTCAGCTTTCGAAGCATGGGGCGAAAAGGTAGCAGGAACTATTGACGAAGCTCAATACAAAGAAGTAATTCATAATGCATGTCCAGGTGCAGGTGCTTGTGGTGGGATGTATACAGCCAATACTATGGCGTCTGCTATTGAAGTTTTAGGACTTTCTTTACCATATAACTCTTCGAATCCGGCAGTTAGTCAAGAAAAAATTGATGAATGTGTTGAGGCAGGAAAAGCAATGCGTCATCTTATCGAAAATGATATAAAACCTAAAGACATTGTTACCAATAAGGCACTTGAAAATGCCATTCGACTGGTAACTGTTTTGGGAGGATCTACAAATGCTGTACTTCACTTTTTGGCAATTGCTAGAGCTGCGGATGTTGAATTTACGTTAGCTGATTTTCAACGGATTAGTGACACCACACCCTTTTTGGCCGATTTAAAGCCAAGTGGTAAGTTTTTGATGGAAGATGTACATCGTATTGGTGGTATCCCTGCTGTAATAAAGTTTATGCTCGACAATCACATGCTACATGGAGATTGCATGACTGTAACTGGAAAAACACTTGCTGAAAACATGGCTGAAGTTCCATCGCTTTCACAAAATCAAAAAGTGATAAGACCACTTGATAATCCAATAAAAGAAACCGGACACATTCGTATTCTATTTGGTAATCTAGCCGTTGATGGCGCCGTGGCAAAAATTACAGGAAAAGAAGGTTTGTCCTTTGAAGGTCCTGCAAAAGTTTATGACGGCGAATTTGCTGCAAACGCAGGTATTAAAGCAGGAGAAGTTCAAAAAGGTGAAGTAGTAGTTATACGTTATGAAGGACCAAAGGGAGGACCTGGAATGCCTGAAATGTTAAAACCAACAGCAGCCATTATGGGTGCTGGATTAGGTAAAGATGTAGCCCTTATTACTGATGGTCGTTTTTCTGGTGGGACTCACGGTTTTGTGGTAGGCCATATCACTCCTGAGGCCCAGCTTGGTGGTGTTTTAGGATTGATTCAAAATGGTGATGTCATTCGTATTGATGCCCAAACAAATGAATTGCACGTCAATTTAAGTGATGAAGAAATTGCCAAACGCCGCAAAGAATGGAACGCCCCTGACTTAAAGGTGCAAAGCGGAGTATTATACAAATACGCGAAAGCAGTAGCTACGGCTTCTGAAGGATGTGTAACTGATGAATAATCCATGAAAAAACAAAATATAACAGGATCCGAAGCACTTATTCATTGCCTTTTAGCAGAAGGTGTAGATCTTATTTATGGTTATCCAGGTGGAGCTATTATGCCTTTCTATGATGAACTATATAAGTTTCAAGATAAGCTACAGCACGTTTTAACCCGCCACGAACAGGGAGCAACTCATGCTGCACAAGGGTATGCTCGTGTGAGCGGAAAAGTAGGTGTTTGTGTAGCAACTTCAGGTCCCGGTGCTACAAATTTAGTTACTGGTATTGCCGATGCTATGATTGACTCTACTCCGATGGTATGCATCACAGGTCAGGTACCTTCACATTTGTTAGGTTCAGATGCTTTTCAAGAAACGGATATTATCGGTATTTCAACACCTGTTACCAAATGGAATTATCAAATTTCAGATGTGTCTGAAATTCCCGCGATAATGGCTAAGGCTTTTTACATTGCACGTTCTGGACGTCCTGGGCCTGTGCTTATTGATATCACTAAGGACGCACAGTTTGCCTCTTTTGATTTTGATTACACACCATGTAAAGGCGTACGCAGCTACAAGCCAGTTCCTACCATCAGTATGGACGCAATTGAAGAAGCTGCCGCTATTATTTCATCAGCAAATAAGCCTCTTATTGTATGGGGACAAGGTGTGATTTTGGGAAAAGCAGAAGCTGAGTTTAAGACTTTTGTAGAAAAATCAAATATCCCTGCCGCATGGACCATTTTAGGAGTTTCGGCTATTGCAACAAATCACCCTCAAAATGTGGGTATGGTTGGAATGCATGGTAATTACGGACCAAATAAACTTACCAACGAATGCGATGTGCTTATTGCCATTGGTATGCGATTTGATGACCGTGTAACTGGAAGCTTGTCGACCTATGCAAAACAGGCTAAGGTAATTCACCTAGAAATTGACCCTGCAGAAATTAACAAAAATGTTTTTGCCGATGTAGCCGTTTTAGGCGATGTTAAAGAAGTATTGCCATTGCTTTCTGAGCGTGTCGCTGCAAAGCCGTATAAAGAATGGTATGAAGCTTTTAAAAACCACGACGAAATTGAGTTTGAAAAAGTTATTAAAGGCGATTTACACCCTACAAAACAAGGGTTAACCATGGGCGAGGTGCTTAAAGAAATAAATCGTGCTTCTAACAACGACGCAGTGATTGTTTCTGATGTAGGTCAGCATCAAATGATTGCGTGTCGTTATGCGCAATTTTCCAATTCAAAAAGTAATATTACTTCTGGTGGTTTAGGCACTATGGGCTTTGCATTACCTGCCGCTATTGGAGCAAAAATGGGTGCACCCGAAAGAGAGGTTGTAGCTATTATTGGAGATGGGGGCTTTCAGATGACTATTCAAGAATTAGGAACGATTTTTCAAACTCAAGCAGCAGTTAAGGTCGTTGTGTTAAATAACGATTTCTTGGGAATGGTACGCCAATGGCAACAGTTGTTTTTTGATAAGCGTTACGCGTCTACTGAAATGGTAAATCCTGATTTTGTAAAAATTGCTGAAGGTTATTTTATTGATGCAAAACGTGTTACAAAGCGTGAAGATTTAGCGTCAACCGTGAATGAAATGATAGCGTCTGATAAGCCTTATTTTTTAGAAGTATGTGTAGAAAAGGAAGATAATGTTTTCCCGATGATACCTTCTGGCGCTTCGGTTTCAGAAATAAGACTATCTTAACTATGGAAAAAAAATACACCATTTCGATTTACACGGAGAATAGCGTTGGTTTACTAAATCGCGTTTCTGCTATTTTTCAGCGTCGTCATATTAATATTATTAGTATTACATCATCTGCTTCTGAAATAGAACATGTATCTCGTTTTGTTATTGTTGTAAGCCTAACAGAAGAAGCTGTAAAAAAAGTGGTGGGTCAAATCGAAAAACAAATTGAGGTGATTAAAGCTTTTTATCACACCGATGAGGAAACGATTTTTCAAGAATCAGCGTTATACAAAGTAGCGTCAAAATCACTTTTTGAAGAAAGACATATCCAAAATATCATAAAAAACAGTCATGCTAATATCGTAACCGTAAATACTGAGTTTTTTGTTATTGAAAAAACTGGATTTCGGCACGAAACAGAACAATTGTATAACGATTTAGCCCCTTACGGCTTATTGCAATTTGTCCGTTCAGGACGTATTTCAGTAACTAAGTCTCCGATGAATATAAAATCTTTGTTAACAGAATTAAACGATAAAAATTAAACAGATGAGTAATTATTTTAATACCCTATCACTACGCGAACAATTATACCAATTAGCTCAGTGCCGTTTTATGGATGCTTCTGAATTTTCAGATGGCATTAAGGCGCTCGAGGGAAAGAAAATTGTAATTGTGGGTTGTGGCGCCCAAGGGTTAAACCAAGGGCTTAACATGCGTGATTCCGGTCTTAATGTTGCATACACTTTGCGTAGCGGTGCGATTGAGCAAAAAAGAGCTTCTTATGTTAACGCCACGTCTAATAACTTTTCCGTTGGCACATATGAGGAAATGATTCCATCTGCAGATTTGGTAATTAATCTCACACCCGATAAAAACCACACTTCCGTTGTTAATGCGGTTGTGCCTCTAATGAAAAAGGGAGCAACATTATCGTATTCGCATGGATTTAATATTGTTGAAGAGGGTGTTAAAATTAGAGAAGATCTAACTGTAATTATGGTTGCGCCAAAAAGCCCAGGTTCGGAAGTAAGAGAGGAATATTTACGTGGTTTTGGTGTGCCTACGCTTATTGCAGTGCACGATGCTAATGACCCTGAAGGAAAAGGTTGGGCACAAGCTAAAGCCTATTGTGTAGGAACGGGAGGTCACCGTGCAGGTGTCTTGCAATCGTCTTTTATTGCAGAGGTTAAGTCAGACCTTATGGGAGAGCAAACCATTTTGTGCGGGGTCTTACAAACAGGTTCTATTTTGTGCTTTGATAAAATGGTGGCTGAAGGTATAGCGCCTAGTTATGCCTCTAAACTTATCCAGTATGGTTGGGAGACCATCACAGAAGCCCTAAAACATGGCGGAGTGACTAATATGATGGACCGATTGTCAAACCCTGCTAAAATTAAAGCATTTGAGTTGTCTGAAGAATTAAAAGACATCATGCAGCCGCTTTTTAACAAACACATGGATGATATTATTTCGGGTCATTTTTCAAAAACCATGATGGAAGATTGGGCAAATGATGATGAAAATTTGCTTACATGGCGTGCTGCTACAGGCGAGACTGCCTTTGAAAAAACCGAGCCTACATCTGAAAGTATTCTTGAGCAAACTTTCTTTGATTATGGTTTACTTATGGTAGCCTTTGTGCGTGCTGGGGTTGAATTGGCATTTGACACAATGGTTGCTGCAGGGATTAAAGATGCATCTGCGTATTACGAGTCATTGCATGAAACACCGCTTATTGCAAATACAATTGCTCGTAAAAAGTTGTTCGAAATGAATCGTGTAATCTCAGATACCGCAGAATATGGTTGCTATCTTTTTGATCATGCGTGCAAGCCATTGCTTACATCCTTCATGAAAAAAATGGATACCTCAGTAATCGGAACAACTTATTCTGCTGATGATAATGGTGTTGACAACCAACGTCTTATTGCAGTTAACGAAATTATACGAAATCATCCTGTAGAAAAAATTGGTAAAACCCTTCGTGCGTCTATGACTGCGATGAAGCGTATCGTATAGTGAGACCTCTACTTGATTTATCGATTATAAAAGATGCTGCTAAACGGGTGGGCGAGGCTACTGCTCCTACGCCGCTTACCTTGCATGAGCGTTTAAGTGCTATATATGACGCAAACGTTTTTGTTAAGCGAGAGGATTTACAAGCTGTTCGTTCGTTTAAAATTCGGGGGGCTTTTAATAAAATATCAATGCTTGACAGTGAGGATCGCGGTAATGGTGTAGTCTGTTCAAGTGCTGGAAATCACGCTCAGGGAGTTGCTTATGCGTGTAGTTATCATAAAATCCACGGTACTATTTTTATGCCTTCCCCAACACCACAACAAAAAGTTTCTCAAGTGGCCATGTTTGGTGGGGACAATGTAACCATAAAACTTATTGGAGATACCTACGACGATTGTTTCGATGCAGCACAAGCTTTTGTTCGGGAAACGGGTAAAACATTTATTCATCCTTTTGATGATGAAAATGTTATTGCAGGTCAAGCTACTATGGCACTTGAAATTTTGGAACAGTCAACATCATCTATTGATTACATAATCGTACCTATTGGAGGTGGTGGTTTGATTTCAGGTATTATTAGTGTGTTTAAACAGTTGTCGCCCCAAACGAAGATTATTGGAGTTGAGCCAAAAGGCGCGCCCAGTATGTACAACTCTCTAAAGCAAAATTCACGGGTAACACTAGATTCCCTTGATGTTTTTGTTGATGGTGCAGCGGTGAAAACTATTGGTGAAATTGGTTTTGACTATTGTGTTCAACATTTAGAAGAGTTATTTTTGGTTGATGAAGGTGAAATATGTCAAAATATACTTGACATGTATACAAGAGATGCTATTGTAGTTGAACCTGCAGGAGCGATGTCTGTAACGGCTCTATCCAAAATTAGCGCTGAAATCAAAGGAAAAACGGTTGTTTGTTTAATTTGTGGTGGCAATAATGACATTACGCGTATGGCTGAAATTAAAGAACGTGCCTTGCTTTTTAATAACCTAAAACATTATTTCATTATTCGCTTTCCACAACGTGCAGGAGCACTTAAAGAGTTTGTTCAGGATATTTTGGGACCTACAGATGATATTACCTTTTTTGAGTACTCCAAAAAAAGTGCGCGTGAAAAAGGTCCAGCTATTGTAGGAATTCAAATAAAATCTAAAGACGACTTTAATCCATTGCTAAATAGAATGAAAGAAAAGGGCTTTTTTGGCGATTATTTAAACGATAAGCCAGACTTGTTCCAATTTTTGATTTAGTTTTGCATAGCTATGAAAATAAAATTATGAATATACCAACACAATATTCTATTGATTCTCCATTTCATCACAACAGTTTTTTAATAGACGGAGAGCTGACAATTTGGGACGGCCCAACGGCTGATGTATTCTCCTCAATTCACACACCTAACAAAACTGGTGTGTCTGCACCAACTCATTTGGGCTCTGTTCCAGATATGGACGAAGCTCATGCATTGAAAGCGGTTGATGCTGCCACGAATGCGTTTAATAAAGGAAAAGGTGAGTGGCCAACCATGAAAGTTGCAGATCGAATTGCTTGTATGGAGCGTTTTGTTAATTTGATGAAATTGCAGCGCGACAGTGTTATAAAGTTATTAATGTGGGAAATCGGGAAAAACCTACAGGATTCAGAAAAAGAGTTTGACCGTACCGTAGATTACATTGTTGATACAATCAATGATTATAAAGATATAGACCGAGACAGTGCAAAATTCCATAATCATGGAGGTGTATTTGCTCATATTCGTCGGGGGCCCATAGGAGTTGTCCTTTGTTTGGGGCCTTATAATTATCCTTTAAACGAAACATTTGCCTTGCTTATTCCTGCCATAATTATGGGTAACACGGCAATTTTCAAGCCTGCAAAACATGGAGTATTACTAATAGCTCCGTTGCTTAAAGCTTTTAAAGAAAGTTTCCCGCCCGGCGTAGTTAATATAATTTTTGGTAGAGGAAGAACAGTAGCTACTCCAATTATGAAAACTGGAAAAGTTGATGTGTTGGCATTAATTGGTCATAGTTCTTCTGCACTTTCATTGCAGGATTTGCATCCAAAGAAAAGTAGGTTGCGCTTGGTTTTAGGTCTAGAAGCAAAAAACCCTGCTATTATCTTTGCTGACGCCGATTTAGATAAAACTGTTGAAGAGTGTATTTCAGGGACATTGTCTTTTAACGGTCAGCGTTGTACAGCTTTAAAAATTTTATATGTTCACGAAGATATTAAAGAGGCTTTTTTATCAAAATTCACTAAAGCTGTCGATGCACTAAAGCTGGGAATGCCTTGGGAAAATACTCTACTTACTCCCCTTCCCGAACCCAATAAACCCGATTATATTCAAGAACTCATTGATGATGCGGTTTCTAAAGGCGCTAAGGTGTTAAATCCTCGTGGAGGAGAACGTACTGAAAATTATATTTTCCCTGCTGTTTTATACCCTGTAACGCACGATATGCGTGTTTATGAAGAAGAACAGTTTGGGCCTGTAATTCCTGTAATATCCTTTTCAGATGTTGACACACCACTAGACGATATGGCAGCCTCTATGTACGGTCAACAGGTGAGTTTGTTTGGTAAGGATGTTGACATGATAGGACCACTTATTGATACACTTGCAAATTTAGTATGTCGTGTAAACCTAAACAGTTCATGTCAGCGCGGTCCTGATGTGTATCCTTTTACAGGGCGAAAAAACTCTGCAGTAAGCACACTTAGTGTGCGAGATGCCTTACGTTCTTTCTCTATTAGAACTTTTGTTGCAACTAAGGATAATGAGGGTAATAAAGAAATTTTGCGCGAGTTGTTAGATACGCATAAGTCCAACTTTATCAGTACAGATTACTTGCTTTAATTGTTTAGCATCACTGGCATTACCAACATGGTAACTTTTTCGCCTTCTTCCAAACCGTCAACTGGGGTAATAATTCCTGCTCTGTTTGGTAGCGACATTTCAAGTTGAATTTCATTAGAGCTAAGGTTATTTAACATTTCGGTAAGAAACCGTGAGTTAAATCCTATTTGCATATCGTCTCCTTGATATGAGCAGTTAAGGCGTTCTTCTGCTTTGTTGCTGTAATCGATATCTTCTGCAGAAATATGCAATTCAGCCCCAGCAATACGAAGCCGAACTTGATGTGTGGTCTTGTTTGCAAAAATACTGACACGCTTTACGGTATTGAGAAGTTGTACGCGACTAATGGTCATTACATTCGGATTCTCCTTTGGAATAACCGCCTCATAGTTTGGGTATTTGCCGTCAATTAGTCGACAAATTAGGACAGTATCGTCAAAAGTGAACTGTACATTACTACTATTGTAATCTATTTTAACTTCTGTTTCACTGCCTAAAAGGACAGATTTAAGTAAGTTAAGCGGCTTTTTGGGCATGATAAATTCAGCCGTTTCGGGTGCTGACAAATCTGTACGCTCATACTTAACAAGTTTATGGGCATCGGTTGCAACAAAGGTCATTCCACTTGATGAAAGTTGAAAGAAAACGCCGCTCATTACAGGACGTAAATGATCATTTCCACTTGCAAATATTGTGTTGGTAATCGCAGTAGCTAGGGTATCGCCTAATACAGTTACATTTAAAGCATCTATAACTTCTGCGGCTTGTGGAAATTCTTCCGCACTTGCATAAGCAAGTGCATATTTTCCTTGTTCAGAACTTATTTCAAGGGTGTTGTTTTCAGTTTTTGAGAAGGTAAGGGGTTGTTCTGGAAAAGTCTTTAATGTATCTAAAAGCAAACGGGCAGGAATTGCAATTTTTCCCTCTTGTGTGGCTTCGGCATCAAGTGTTGCACTAATAGTAGTCTCAAGGTCGGTGGCGGTAACGCGTAGCTTCCCTGGGTGGAGTTCAAAAAGAACATGGTCTAATATGGGGAGTGTGTTGCTGCTGTTTAGTACGCCACTTAACGTTTGAAGCTGACGTAATAATTGGGTGCTTGAAACAATAAAATTCATGATAATCGACTTTAACTACAAATATATTGTTTCAAATCACCAACCTAAAACAATTTTATTAACACCTAGCCTTGATTTATGAACGCAATACGAATAGGATCTAAATACGATAATCCAAAAAGGGTATTTGCGCCTCCACCATAGGTAGGGTTTCCTTTGAAAATGGCGAGCTCTAAATGCCCTTGTTGATTGAATAATGCTAGTTTTTTTCCATCTTCTTCACGACGTTCTTTAGGGACATCATAGCGAATAACTTCATGGTAGTCACGATAAATTTTATCAAAACGATGATTTCTCGCGTGAATGGTAAAAGGACGTTGTTGGCCTACGCGATCAAATAGTTTCTCGGTTATATTTGTAATCACGTTCCCAAATCTGTCGATGTGCAAAACGTGTCCTTGAATTTCATTTTGTTGTGTATTGACAAGAGGAACATGTTGTCTTCGAGTTGTTAACGTTGAAATCGTATTGCCAATAACGCTTAGTTCTCCACCTCTATAAATATGCGAAATGGCTTCTACTGCTTTCTTTTGGGCTGTATTTTGCGGAACGTTAAGTTTTACGCATAACGTAGGTTTTAGCTCAGGTTCAAGAAGTGATAAAAACCCATTATCGGAGCATATAAAATAATGGTCATTAAGTTTTGCTGCTATCAGATCTTGCTCGGGCGTTTGATTAAAATCTACACCTATATAATGGATGCTTCCTTCGGGAAAACTACGATAAACAGAACGTACAATATAGGCTGTTTGTGCAATGTGGAAAGGGTCGATTGCATGCGTAATGTCAACGATTACGGGTGATTGCAACTGTTGATACAATTGTGCTTTAAACGAAGCTACATAAGCGTCTTGCAATCCAAAATCAGTTGTTAGCGTAATTAATGGCATCAATTAACCTTAATATAATTTATCAATGTAAAAATTATGTAATTTTGAATACAAAGTTACCAAAATTCAATCCCTGTTTGGGCGATCTTTTAAAAACAAACATTTGAACGAAATTATTATCGAATTAGCTGAAGTTAATCCTACGGAATTTTATGGGGGAAAAAACAACAAAAATATCACCTTACTAAAAAAATACTTCCCTAAAATTAAGATTGTTGTTCGCGGAAATAAAATTACTGCTTTTGGTGAAGAAGAATTGCTAGAGGTTTTTGAAAAACAAGTTGATAGGCTTGTCGCACACTACGGAAAGTTCAATACCCTTGATGATGAGACCGTTTTGCAAATTTTGGAAAGTGATGAAAACGATAACTTTGGGTTAGATCCTGACGATAACAAAGTTATTTTACATGGTGTAGGGGGCAAAATCATAAAGGCGCAAACTCAAAATCAAGCCCGCTTGGTAGAAGCTATGAATTATAATGATATGGTTTTTGCTGTTGGTCCTGCGGGAACTGGTAAGACTTATACTGGGGTAGCTTTGGCAGTAAAAGCGTTGAAAGACAAACAAGTAAAGCGTATTATTCTTACTAGACCTGCTGTAGAAGCAGGTGAGAATTTAGGCTTTTTACCCGGCGACTTAAAAGAAAAGCTAGATCCCTACATGCAGCCACTTTATGATGCCTTACGTGATATGATACCTAAGGAGAAGCTCGATCACTACATTGAAAATGGAATTATTCAAATTGCTCCCATGGCGTTTATGCGTGGAAGGACACTAGACAATGCTTTTGTGATTTTGGATGAAGCACAGAACACAACGCATAACCAAATGAAAATGTTTTTAACTCGTATGGGTAAAAACGCAAAGTTTATGATTACAGGCGATCCTGGTCAAATTGACTTACCAAGACGTATGATATCTGGGCTTAAAGAAGCTATTTTGGTTCTTGGTAATGTAAAGGGTATAGGCATGGTTTATTTGGATGATAAAGATGTTATTCGCCACCGTTTGGTAAAAAAAGTTATTGAGGCCTACAAACAAACTGAACATCATAATTAAGTGTATGCAAACATTAATGCAATCTGATTTGCGCCTGAAAGGATTCACGCAAAAATATACAGGAAAAGTTCGTGAAGTGTATACTTTAGACAATGATGTTTTAGTTATGGTCGCTACTGATCGTCTCTCTGCCTTTGATGTGGTTATGCCAAAGGGGATTCCCTGTAAAGGACAAATTTTAAATCAAATTGCAGCACATATGCTTAAAGCGACTGCTGATATTGTACCCAATTGGCTTATCGCCACTCCAGATCCCAATGTTGCTATAGGAAAAGCGTGTGAACCATTAAAGGTTGAAATGGTCATTCGGGGTTATTTAGCAGGCCATGCTGCTCGCGAATATGCTTTGGGTAAGCGTAGTCTTTGTGGTGCTTCTATGCCAGAGGGTATGCGTGAAAATGATCCTTTCCCTGAGCCCATCATCACTCCAGCAACCAAAGCTGAACAAGGCGAGCACGATGAAGACATTACACCCCAAGCGCTTGTTGCGCGTGGTATTGTTTCTCAAAAGGAATACGATACGCTTGTCCAGTATACCAGGGCTTTATTTGCTCGTGGTACAGAAATGGCTGATAAGCAAGGGTTAATTTTGGTTGATACCAAATACGAATTTGGTAAAGATACAAATGGGAATATTGTTCTCATTGACGAAATTCATACTCCTGACTCATCTCGATATTTTTACAGTGATGGTTATGAGGAGCGCCAAGATAGGGGGGAGCCTCAGCGACAGTTATCCAAAGAATTTGTGAGAAGGTGGCTTATTGAGCATGGTTTTCAAGGAAAGCCAGGACAAAAACTTCCCAATATGTCAAATGCTTATATAAAGTCTGTTTCAGAACGCTATATCGAATTGTATGAGCATATTACAGGACAAGCTTTTCAAAAAGCAGACCTTACGAATGTTGAAAATCGTATTCAGGATAATTTAGACCGTTTTTTTAAGTCCTAATCGTTGAATTAATGCATCATCAATGACTGTGCTATATGGGATTTGATACATGCAAGGATGATTTCTAAGCCAAGTGAGTTGGCGTTTTGCAAACCTTCGGGTATTTGTCTTAATAGCTTCTATACTTTCTTCTAAAGATTGTTTTTCTTCAAAAAAATCAAATAGTTCGCGGTACCCCACGGTTTGTAAGGCATTTAAGTTTTTATGCGGAAACAAGTTTTTTGCTTCTTCAATAAGCCCCTTTTTAATCATATTATCTACCCGTTTGTTTATGCGAGAATATAGTTTATCTCTAGATATAGTAATTTCGATTGAAACTGTATCAAAGGGCCTTTGTGTTCGAGGTTGTCCTAAAAAGGAAGAATAGGGCTTTCTCGACGTCGTGCACACATGTAACGCACGCAAAAGCCGCACGTGATTTTGCAGGTCAACAACGGAATAATATTCGGGATCTAAACGTTTTAATTCAGATTTTAAAAAGTCAAGCCCCTTTTTGTCATAGTGCTCTTGCCATTTTATTTTTACGCTATTGGGTATTTTCGGAAAAGCGTCTAACCCGTGAATTACTGCATCTGTATACAAATTTGAGCCCCCTACTAAAATAACAATACTATGTAACTTGAAAAGACGTTCCAATAATTTGAGTGCATCTTTTTCAAAATCTCCAACAGAATAGGGTTCGTGTATACTTTTATGTTGGATAAAATAATGCAAAACCCCTTGTTGTTCATCAACTGTAGGCACTGCTGTTCCGATACACATTCCCTTATAAAATTGCCGAGCATCACTAGATATTATCGGACAGTCTAATTGTTTAGCTAAAGCTACTGCAAAAGACGTTTTCCCAACAGCAGTTGGACCAGCAACAGTTATGAGTTTAGGACGCAGCATCAATGGGTATGATTTCTTTGATTTTATTTTTTCTAATGAACTGCTGGATAAGGTGTCTTGCAGCACGGGAATCTTTCAAAGGAGTTATAAGTGTTTTTATCGTTTCAATATTTGTTATTTGATAATTTAGACTCACGTAGGCAAACCCTTTGTATTGGTTGTCTTGAATTAGTATTATACTTCGTTCATCATGAGTACGTCCTTTGTCAATAACTAAAAGATTTGGTTTAGGAAAACTAAGGTGATCAATGCACTGTTGTACGCGCTGATTGTAATCAACAGCAGCTTCCTTTTCTAAACATGCTCCCAAACATTTGTTGTGTTCTACATTTGAACACTCTTTTTTAGGTGATTCCAGCCCAACCAATTTGAGACATAATGTGTGTTTCTGAGAAAAAAAATAAAGCGTTTTTCGCGCGTTATTAAGGTTTTTGAATGTAGTTAGGTAGTAAATCCCATCTTGAGCATGCGAAATACGCAAAAAACGATAGCCATAGCTTGTTACGCCCTCTTCCAGTCCAAAACGAATTCGATCGTTTTTATGTATTCTGTTATGTTTGGGTTTGTGTAGTCGGATTTCATCAACTTCTTTTAATAGCGCAATAAGTTCACTTCCTGTTTCTTCAGTACTGATGCTGTGGGTTTCGAGTTGAATTTTTAGGGCTTTTCTGCTTTTTCCTGTGAAGTGTTGATTTACTCTTTTTCGCATATTGGTACTTTTCCCAATATAAATGACATCCCCATTTTGGTTGTGTAAATAGTACACTCCCGTTACTGGTTTCACTTGATCAACGAGATTTAAAAATTTTCGTGTTACTTGATTTTGGGCTTTTGTGTGTAGCACTTTTTTTACAATTGTCTTGCTTGAGTCCTTGTCTAACAAAAGCTTGAGCAGTTTTACTGTTGCTCGCGCATCTCCGGCTGCTCGATGCCTATCACTCAAAGGAATTCCCAATGAACGAACAAGTTTGCCTAGTTTATAAGATGCCTGTTCGGGAATTAGTTGTTTTGATAAGGCTACGGTACACAGCGAAGGTCTTTCATAGTTAAACCCCAATCGATTGAATTCTGTACAAAGCATGCGATAATCAAAACTAGCGTTGTGAGCTACAAGAGTACAATCTTCCGTTATTTCTACAATACGCTTGGCAACTTCGTAAAACTTAGGTGCATTTCGAAGCATATTTTCGTTTATTCCTGTAAGATTTGCTACAAATGGCTGAATAGGTCTTTCGGGGTTAATCAAAGAAATAAACTGATCTACAATTGTATTCCCGTCAAACCGAAAAATGGCAATTTCTGTTATGCCTTCTTCATTGTATTTTCCTCCTGTGGTTTCTACGTCAACAACTGCGTACATGCCTCAATTTCTACTACCAAAAATAAGGCTTCCAATGCGAACCATGGTACTTCCGGCGTTTACTGCCAATGCAAAATCGTTACTCATCCCCATAGATAACACTGAAAACGACTGCTTTACTTTCCAAGTTGCGTAAAAATCAGCTAAGGCATTAAATTCTTTTTGTATTTGATTTTCATCATTTGTAAAAGTAGCCATACCCATTAGCCCCGCTATGCGCACACCTTGATAGGACTCATTTTGTGTCAACAATGTTTCAGCCTCTTGAAAAGAAAAACCAAATTTAGATGATTCTTCTGCGATATGAATTTGAATTAGCACATCGATAATGCGGTTATTTCTGACAGCTTGCTTGTTAATTTCGTTTAATAAACGCGCACTATCTACTCCGTGAATAAGATGTACAAACGGTGCTATATATTTGACCTTATTGCGCTGCAAATGTCCTATCATGTGCCAACGGATATTTTTTGGAAGCTCCAATGCTTTTTGAGAAAGCTCTTGTACTTTGTTTTCTCCAAAATCCAATTGACCTGCGTCATATGCTTCTAATATGGCATTAACGGATTTTGTTTTGGAAACAGCAACTAGGGTTACTTCTTTAGGAAGATTCTTTTTTATTTTTTGAATATTATCCGCTATCATCTAGAAGATTTTTCTACCAGTTCTGAAATGCGTAATGCAATAGCTAAAGCGTTTTTTCCTTGCTCAAGAGGAACAATGACATCTGACTTAGTAGTAATGGCATCAGCCAAACATTCGAGTTCCATTAAAATAGCATTGACAGTAGGTATTTCAGGATTGTCAAAGTAAATACGTTTTTTTTTGCCTTGAGCGTTTTCTAACACCATATCAAAGTCACCCACATCTTCGGGGGCATCGTTCATCTTTACGACTTCTACTTTTTTCTCAAGATAATCAACAGAGATATAAGCATCCTTTTGAAAAAAACGTGCCTTTCGCATGTTTTTGAGAGATATCCTACTAGCCGTTAAGTTTGCAACACAACCGTTTTCAAATTCGATACGCGCATTTGCAATATCAGGAGTTTCACTAATAATTGAAACGCCGCTTGCAGAGATGTGTTTAACAGTGGAATGGACAACGCTAAGTACCGTATCAATATCGTGAATCATCAAGTCTAGCACGACGGGTACATCGGTACCTCGCGGATTAAATTCCGCCAAGCGATGTGTTTCTATAAACATACTTTTGTTTATGTGATCTTTCACGGCCAAAAACGCAGGATTAAAACGCTCAACATGCCCAACTTGTCCTAAAACGTTGTGGTGTTTAGCTAAAGTGATAAGTTCTTCTGCTTGCGCTACGGTCTGGGTTATTGGTTTTTCAATAAAAATATGTTTGCCTTTTGCAATGGCTTGTTTAGCGACATCATAATGAAATGAGGTAGGTGTAACAATATCAACCACTTCTACAGCGTCAATTAAGTCTGTTGCCGAGTCAAAAGATTGAAATCCGTACTCTTTGCTAATTAGAGTCCTAACTTCTGGATTTTCATCATAAAACCCAATCAACTCGTATTTTTTTGACTCGTTTAAAAGACGCAAATGGATTTTACCCAAATGTCCTGCGCCTAAAACGCCCGCTTTAAGTTTCTTTCCCATGCTACAAATGTAACAAGATTAGGTGGTGGACAGGCAGTTGATTTTGTATTTTTGATTCCATGAAGCAAGACACTACAAAGCATCAAGGAAAAAGAAGGCAATTAGTTGAATTACTAAAACAAAAGGGAATTACCCAAAAAGCTGTTTTAAATGCCATTGGAGAAATTCCGCGCCATTTGTTTCTGGACAGTAGCTTTGTTGACCATGCGTATCAAGACAAGGCATTTCCTATAGCTTCAGATCAAACTATATCACAGCCTTATACAGTTGCTTTT
Organism: Flavobacteriaceae bacterium; assembly: GCA_030830005.1. Classification (GTDB taxonomy): domain Bacteria; phylum Bacteroidota; class Bacteroidia; order Flavobacteriales; family Flavobacteriaceae; genus UBA7446. Next base: position 35,385 of record JAURNV010000022.1, read on the forward strand.
CAGAGTGAGCAATTGCAACTTGAACCAGGGATGAAAGTATTGGAAATAGGTACTGGATCAGGATATCAGACAGCAGTGCTTTGTCATATGGGAGCTGAGGTTTATACTATTGAACGACAGCACGAATTGTTCCGTATTAGTTTAAAGCGATTACCAGCATTGGGTTTTAATCCTAAGAAACTCATTTTTGGAGACGGATACAAAGGCTTTCCTGAACGTGCTCCATATGATAGAATTATAGTTACAGCTGGTGCCCCATCTGTACCCGAAGCACTTCTAGCGCAGTTGGTAATTGGTGGAAAGATGGTTATACCCGTGGGGGAACATCAACAAAAAATGTTAGTAATAACACGAACTTCAAGTACTGATTTTGAACAACTGGTTCTAGGTGATTTTCGTTTTGTACCGCTTTTAGGAGATAAAAACTAATTTTTAAACCCCTTTTTTACACGTTCTAACTGTCGTTTGTTATCACGATCTTTAATGGTTTCGCGTTTGTCATGGATTTTTTTACCTTTTGCTAATGCAATACGCACTTTTGCCAAGCCTTTATCTGTCAAAAACACCTGGAGTGGTACTATGGTTAGACCAACATTTTGCACCTGCTTTAATAATTTTCGCAATTCTTTTCGTTGCAATAAAAGCTTTCGATCTCCTTTGGTACGATGATTTATATAGCCCCCATGACTGTATTCATCAATGTGCATGTTGATGATAAACAGTTCCCCATGTTCACTGAATGAACAAAAACTTTCAGCAATAGAAGCCTTACCAGCACGTATGGATTTAATTTCCGTACCTGTTAACACAATACCCGCCGTATATTGATCCATGAGTTCATACTCAAAACGTGCGCGTTTATTCTTTATGTTTATAGCTCTTTGCATATTGCAAAAATATAACCTTATGTTCTTATGTTCATTTGTTTTTGATAAAACAACGAATTTTTCATGCGCTGTGTTGGACTGATTAGCTATTTTTGTTCTTTAATTTTAGCTATGAATATCCAACGTGACGAGCAGATTTTTGAGTTAATAGAAGCAGAAAACCAACGCCAAATTGGCGGTATTGAATTGATTGCTTCTGAAAACTTTACCAGTCCCCAAGTAATGGAAGCCACAGGCTCTATCCTCACCAACAAATACGCTGAAGGTTACCCTGGTAAGCGGTATTATGGAGGATGTGAAGTAGTAGATGAAATTGAAACCCTTGCCATAGATCGTGCGAAAGCACTCTTTGGTGCAGCATACGCAAACGTACAACCACACTCTGGATCACAGGCAAACACCGCAATTTATCATGCCTTTATTAAGCCAGGTGATAAAATTATGGGATTTGATTTATCTCACGGAGGTCACCTTACGCATGGCTCGCCAGTCAACTTTTCAGGGCGACTGTATGAAGCTGTTTTTTATGGAGTAGAAAAAGAAACAGGGCGTTTAGATTATGATGTAATTGAAGAAATTGCTGTACGTGAAAAACCAAAAATGATCATTGCAGGTGCTTCCGCATACTCTAGAGATATTGATTTTAAACGCTTTAGAGCGATTGCCGATAGCGTTGGTGCATTTTTATTAGCCGATATTTCGCATCCTGCAGGACTTATTGCCAAAGGAATTCTCAACGATCCACTTCCTCATTGTCATGTTGTAACCACAACGACACACAAAACCCTTCGTGGTCCACGCGGTGGTTTAATTTTAATGGGGCAAGATTTTGAAAACCCTTTCGGTCTAACGTTTAAAAATGGAGAATCTCGTATGATGTCTTCCCTATTAGATATGGCCGTTTTTCCAGGAAATCAAGGTGGTCCATTAGAGCACGTTGTGGGCGCCAAGGCAATTGCTTTTGGGGAAGCTCTTACTGATGATTTTTTGCATTATATCTTAAGAGTACGTGAAAATGCTCAAGCGATGGCAAAAGCCTTTGTGGATCGTGGATATCACCTTATTTCTGGTGGTACTGATAACCATATGATGCTGGTGGACTTACGCAACAAAAATATTTCAGGCAAGCAAGCTGAACAAGCCTTAGTAAAAGCTGAAATTACTGCAAATAAAAACATGGTTCCTTTTGACGATAAATCACCCTTTGTTACGTCTGGAATTCGCTTTGGTACGGCGGCTATTACAACACGTGGTTTGGTAGCTTCAGATATGGAACCCATAGTTTCCTTAATTGACGAAGTGATTCAAAATCCAGAAAATGATAAAGTATTGGAAGGGGTAGGAGCGCAGGTACATGCTATGATGGCGCATCGTCCACTTTTCAACCCTTAATCTTCAATGATTACATGCTGATAAGCACCTAAATCAGGTGGTGAAGTACGATTTTCGCCTGCTAAATCAACGGGAACTTGAATATTAACATCTCCTTTTAAGATAAAATCGCTTTCCTGCGATATTCGCATATCGTTTTCTTCGGGGAGTACAAATGCTGGTGTTGCGTTGCGAATGATTTGGTTGTAGAAAGTGTTGTTTTCTAAATCAAAAAAGGGATTTTCAGTTATGGCTTTACTCGAATTTTCAAATTGCAAAGCGGTGTGATTAAGCTTGAAATTAAATGCCCCCGTACCAACTTTGTCAACGTAAAATTCGACCAACTGATTTCCTTCAATAATACAATTGTTAAAGGTTGCTTCTTCAAGAGGCTCGATGATGTCAGTGTTGTCGTTTAATCGAACATAGTCATCGAGAAGAACCGCGGGAGTAGATCGAAAACCGTTATTCCAATAGTTAGCAAAAGTACAATGATTGAAAATGTATTTACCTCCCAAATTTCCATAAAATGACAATTGCCCTGCGTTTCCAAACACGGTATTTTCTGCATATACATGAGCGGTTTTAGCCCACAAATTTGCTGCTGAACTGTTGTGAATTTGAGTGTTTTTTAAGGTTAATGTTGGATTAGGAGTTTCATCGTTATAGTCCATCAAAATGCCTACTGTCGCATTCTTTATGGTTGCGTGATTAAATTGGTGTTGTGTACTCCCTTGTGTAAGCCAAATAGCTCCCCATTGTCCCGGAATAAAATCGTAAAGCGGTTCTAATCTATCCCCTTCAAAAATAACCTCCCCTTCAAGTGCTATTGGGTCAGCACTTGGTTGGCCATTAACAAGCATGGTAGCATCTTTTGCCACGATTACTCCAGAGTTTTTATGAAAATAAATACGCGCACCTGCCTCAAATACAGCTGTTTTGCCTGAAGGAACACCCATAAATCCATAAACCACGTAAGGCTTTTCATTAGAAAAGATGAGTTCATCGTCTTCTAAATAAAAGCCTTCAATACCAACAGTGTTTCCGTTGTCATCAATACCAATTGGAATAGCCTCTTTTAATCCTTCACTGTCTTTTTCTGGATATAAAAAAACAGCATCTTGAACTAAAGTCAGTAGTGTTACTTTTCCAACATCTGCAAAGTGCAACTTATCCTCATATAAAAATTGCGTTTTTTCGGAGGTCAGTTTTGCAATAGCTGCTGTTGTCTCTACGTAAACGTAAATACTGTCTTTCGGAAGTATTTCGACATCTAAAAACGACTTGCCACTCATGCCGTCTACGTTGAGTCTAAAGTTTGAATTTTCACCATTATCAAGTGAAATGCTGGGAATGGAAACGGCATCATCAGTTATATTGTACACTTTTAAGGTGTAAGTTGATGAGCTTATACCTGTAAATACAGTGTCTAAATACACCGTATCGCGACTAAACCGAAGTTCACTCGACTTTACAGGGCGAAAGCTAAAATCGGTACGACAACCGCTTGAAAAACATACGATAATCACCCCCGAAAGAAGCACAAGTGTTTTTAAAAAAAGATGTGATTTATTGTTTTTCAATGATTTCTACTTCAAATAATTTATCCCAATATTTTCCTGTCACAAAAAAAGTTTTACGCTTAGGGTGATACGCAATGCCATTAAAAACATCTAATCTATTGTGTTGCTTAACTTTACTTTTAAGTCCTGAGAAATCAACAACGCCCTCTACAATTCCTGTTTTGGGGTCAATCATGATAACAACGTCTTTATTAAATTGATAGGTGTTTCCATAAATTATCCCATTTACATACTCCAATTCATTGACTTTAGACAGAAACGTATTGTGTGTTACCATGTCTTTACTGGATAGCTCCTCAAAAGTGTTGGGATCTAATGTCCAAAGTTTTTGACTTCCGTCGGTTTTATACAGCAGTTCACCATCGTTGCAGAGCCCCCACCCTTCGGGGCTTTGGGTGTATTTAAATGATTTTTCGAGAGTAAAATCGGAAGCATTATAAACAAAACCAATTTTCTTTTTCCATGTCAGTTGTATGATATTTCCGTCTAAATGCGTGATGCCTTCACCAAAATAGGTGTTGTCTAGCGAAATTTTTTGAATAACTTCACCTGTTTTAAAATCCACTTTTCTAAGCGAAGAGGCCCCATATTGTCCAGTACTTTCATAAAGGACATCTCCAACAAACTCCAAGCCCTGCGTGTAAGCATTAATGTCGTGCGGATAGGAATCTATGAGGTTGTAGGTGTATAATTTAGGTTTGTATGGCGCAAAAACACGGAGGTTTTTAACAACTTCTTTTGTGCCATTTTCGGTCTCAATTACTACCTTAACTTGTTGCTCTCCAGTATATTGTGGAATCACGTAGTTGTTAACTATTTTTTCGTTATTCCAAAAAAACTGATGGCTTTTAACGTCGTTCAATGTGTTTAAGGCAATATGAACGGTGTCGTTAATACTGATGTTTTTTACTTCCGTTTTTGTGATAATTTTATAAGAAATAGCATGTTTGGGCGAACAAGAAACTTGAGTAAAAAGCAACAAGCAAAATGCAATAAAAACGAATCTCTTCATGAGGCTACAAATATTGTTTAAAAATATCCATAATCTTGAGAAAAAAAAACGAACAAAGCATATATCTTTGTTGCGGGCAAGTCCTACACAACCAGCTCCTGCTGAATCCCCCCAGGGCGGAAACGCAGCAAGGGTAAGCGGTCGTAGCGGTGTGCTGTAGGTAACTTGCCTTTTTTCATATGAAAAATTCTTGTGTTGTACTGATTACTGGCGCCTCATCTGGCATAGGCTTAGCTGCTGGGATTTATCTTAAATCTAGAGGCTTTGAGGTAGTTGGCACAAGCCGAAATCCTAAAAAATATCCCAATCATCCTTTTATGCTTTTGCCTGTTGATTTACAAGACAATGCGTCCATTGTCAATGCGCTTTCTACCCTGATGGCTACGCATAAACGCATCGATGTGCTCATAAATAATGCTGGAATGGGTATGGCAGGACCAATGGAAGAATTGGATGAAACGGCTATTGATACTATTATGGACACTAATCTTAAAGGTCCTATTCTTGTTATGCAACACGTTCTTAAAATTATGCACCAACAACAATCGGGTCGATTGATAAACATCGCTTCTTTGGCGGGTGATAACGGTTTGCCATTTCGAAGTATTTACTCTGCTTCCAAAGCTGCTTTAATGCGTGTGACAGAAAGTTTACGCCTAGAGCTCCGACACACCAAAATTCAATGTACTACACTGTCACCAGGTTCTATTCAAACACCAATTGCAGCAAATAGGTTATATGCGCCCCTAATTGAAACGTCTAAATATTTTGTCCAGTACAAGAATGCACTTAAAGACATGGATGCTCATGTAGATAAGGGGCTAGCCCCTATAGAAGTAGCAAAAAAAATTGAAAAACTTATCAAAACAAAAAAACTTAAACCCCACTACAGCGTAGGGCTTTTTTTGGAAGTTTTTTCACCAATAATTAAGTTTTTTTTACCTCAGTTAGCGTATGAAAACCTTTTAGCCTCTTTTTATAATTTAAAATAAACCATATGAAATTTTTTATTGACACTGCAAACTTAGACCAGATTAAAGAAGCCCAAGCCCTCGGTATTTTAGATGGGGTAACCACCAATCCATCGTTGATGGCTAAAGAAGGTATTACCGGACAAGAAAACATCATTGCGCACTACAAGGCCATTTGTGAAATTGTTGAAGGCGATGTTTCCGCTGAAGTTATTTCAACTGATTTTGAAGGGATTATCAATGAAGGAGAAGCTCTTGCTGCTTTACATCCACAAATTGTGGTCAAAGTCCCCATGATTTTAGAGGGGATCAAAGCCATAAAATATTTTTCAGATAAAGGCATCAAAACCAATTGTACTCTAGTTTTTTCCGTTGGTCAGGCGTTACTTGCGGCAAAAGCTGGGGCCACTTATGTTTCGCCTTTTATTGGTCGCTTAGACGACATTTCTACAGATGGTCTTCAGCTTATTGAAGATATAAGAACTGTATATGATAATTATGATTTTAAAACCCAAATTTTAGCTGCATCTGTACGTCATACCATGCATGTAATTGATTGTGCTACTATTGGTTCAGATGTAATGACGGGTCCATTAAGTGCAATAGTAGGTTTAGCCAAGCATCCACTTACGGATAGTGGACTAGCAAAATTCCTTGAAGATCATAAGAAGGGTAACTAAATTTATTAAAACCCAAACATGCCCACAGATTGTCTGTGGGCTTTTCTATTTTTGCAAAAAATAAAATATGCTTTCTGTTTCTAATCTTTCAGTTCAATTTGGTAAACGCGTATTGTTTGATGAGGTAAATATTTCCTTTAATCAAGGAAATTGTTATGGTATTATTGGCGCCAATGGCGCAGGTAAATCTACCTTTTTAAAAGTGCTAACAAAAAAAATGGAACCTAATTCTGGTAGTATTCATCTAGAATCGGGAAAGCGAATGTCAGTGTTGGAACAGGACCATTTTGCTTATGATGATTTTCCTGTCTTGGAGACTGTTGTTCAAGGTAATAAACCCTTGTTTGCTATAAAAAAAGAAATGGATGATTTGTACGCCAAGACTGATTTTTCGGATGCTGACAGCAATCGAGTAGGGGAATTGCAAATAAAATTTGAAGAAATGAACGGCTGGAATGCCGAAAGCGATGCAGCTGCCTTACTTTCCAATCTCGATATTAACGAGGAATATCATTATACGTTGATGAAGGATTTGGACGGAAAGCAGAAGGTTCGTGTATTGTTGGCGCAGGCATTGTTTGGCAATCCCGACGTGTTAATAATGGATGAGCCCACCAATGATTTAGACTATGAAACCATTCAGTGGCTTGAAAACTTCTTAGCTAATTATGAAAATACTGTAATTGTAGTATCTCACGACCGTCACTTTTTAGATGCCGTGTGCACACATATTTCAGATGTTGACTTCGGTAAAATCAATCACTTTTCTGGAAATTACACGTTTTGGTATGAGTCTAGCCAATTAGCAGCAAAGCAACGTGCACAACAAAACAAAAAGGCAGAAGAAAAGAAAAAGGAATTAGAAGAGTTTATCGCTCGATTTAGTGCCAATGTTGCAAAATCAAAACAAGCTACTTCACGAAAAAAAATGATTGACAAGCTCAATATTGCTGACATCCGTCCATCTTCGAGACGCTATCCTGCTATAATTTTTGAGCAAGAACGCGATGCAGGTGATCAAATCTTAAACATTGAAGGACTTTCAGCTGATTCAGATGGCACTCCTCTTTTTAAAAATATTGATTTAAACTTAGCAAAAGGGGATAAGGTGGTTGTATATAGCAAAGATGCGCGTGCTGCTACCGCATTTTATGAGATTCTTAACAATAAAAGAACAGCTAGCTCAGGAAAATTTCAATGGGGTGTAACTACAAACCAAAGTTATTTACCTCTTGACAACGCAACATATTTTAATAAAGAGGAATCACTTGTAGATTGGCTACGTCAGTATGCAAAAACTGACGAAGAACGTGAGGAAGTTTTTTTGCGTGGCTTTTTAGGTAAAATGCTTTTTAGTGGTGAGGAGGCATTAAAATCCTCTAAAGTACTTTCCGGAGGTGAAAAAGTACGCTGTATGCTATCGCGCATGATGATGGAACGAGCAAACGTTATCATGTTAGATGAGCCTACAAATCATCTAGATTTAGAGTCGATTACGGCTTTTAACAACTCACTACTAAAGTTTAAAGGAACCGTGCTTTTTACTACCCATGATCACGCTTTTGCTCAATCGGTTGCTAACAGAGTTGTGGAACTCACCCCAAAAGGGGTTATCGACCGGCACATGACTTTTGATGACTATATGTCTGAAGGTAAAATAAAAGAGCTACGTGCAAATATGTACGCTTAAAGAAGTTTTTTTGCTTTCTCTAGCTCAGATTTTGGCACAAAAAGTTGTTGCATCATACTTGGAGCCCCAAAACCTGCTAATCGTGCAGATTCGCTTTCGTCTTTGATTATTGGGTAAATATCGTTTTCTTCTAATATCGCTTTAACGCTTTGCACATCAACTATACTTCCAGAAAACAATAAACTAAACGATTCATTCATTAGTGGTTGTAGTATTTGCTATTCCAAATGGCTTGGCTAACATTTTTTCCCCTAGCAAATGTAAAGTAAATGACAATTGCAGCTATTGATTTGAACATAAAAAAATAGATCAAAAGAAAATCGCTTGTTGTTGGGTTTGTAGTGAAAACAGAAAGTGGCACAAACAAACTAATTAAAAAGCTGACAATTAATGTAGCAACACACATGGTTATCAGATTTTTTAGGGGCCATACGAGCCATTTTCGAAAGGGGTGTAAATCGTTCCCCCATTGGTGTATAAGGTAGTAATATCCATTTCCGATGGGTGCAAAAAGCAAAGGGTCATCGGCATTTTCAAGTTTAAAAAGTTTTGACGGCGCCATCATTTTTAAATCCATCAAACTTGTTTTATGACACTGCTCTAGCGACTTAATTTCATCTACAGCTTCAACTGGAAATATTCCTTTAAATAAAGCCGCTTCTAAAAAACGAAGCCTGTAATCAACGCATATTTTTTTTATTTGACTAATATGATATATGCGTGTAGCTTCTAATTCATCAATAGAAAAATTGTTTATTGAGGTTAAATGTGTTTTTTGGCTTTTAGGTCCTTTTACACGATCTAATTCATGACGAATATTGGTAGGGGTAAACATAGTTTTCTTTTTAGCAACACTCAAAGATACATATAACTATCAAATAATCAAGTGTTTAACAAAGGGTAAACAAGGCTATTGTCGCAGGTTTGCACCGAGCTGTTTTTCATACTCTTGTGCAATTCGCTTCATGGTTTTATCAATTTGTTTTTCTGTAAGGGTTTTGTTTTTATCAACAAGAGTAAAGCTTAACGCATAAGATTTTTTTCCATCTGGTATTCCCTTTCCTGTAAATACATCAAAAAGAGAAACATTTTTTAATAAGGTACGCTCTGTTTTTAGCGCAATTTCATATAACTCTTCAAAAGAAGTATCGTTATTTACTAATAGTGCTAAGTCTCTTTGTACTGAAGGGTATTTTGAAAGCGGCTCAACGGTTATTTTTTGCTTGGAAAATTCCATTAGCTCTTCAGCAAATAGCGTACATCCATAAACATCATGTTCTATAGTTAAATTATCAAAAGCTTTGGTGTTTACTAAACCAAGTGTTCCAATGGAAGTATTCCCCACAACAAAATCAATACTTTCTTTAAAGTATGGATTGGTTCCTGGAGTCTCTTTTACTACAATTCCTAACCGATCAAATAAACTGTTTATTACCCCTTTTAAAAAGAAAAAATCTGCTGGATACTCTCCAATAGACCAATGATTTGAAAATTGCTTTCCTGTCACAACTACTCCCAGTATTTCACGCTGAATTACTTCAGTTTCTGTTTTGTGGTAACTGTTTCCAAACTCGAAAAACCTTAGGTTGCTTTGCTGCCTGTTAATGTTAAATTGAATCGCCTCGAGCATACCGTAAAGAATATGGGTTCGCATTACCGACAATTCACTGCTCAGGGGATTTAGAATTTCTACCATAGCATCACCAGTATTGGCGTGTTTTGGCGTGGTTAAAGAGTTATTGTATAATTCATAAAAACCTTGTGCAACTAACTGTTTCGCAATTCGTTGTTGGTTTGTGTATGACCCTTTGTTAAGGGTTTCTGGAACTGAGCTATTGAGTTTCGAACTTGTAGGAACATTGTTGTATCCGTACACACGTAAAACTTCTTCTACAATATCGGCAGGCCTACGTACATCTGAACGGTAAGCAGGAACGGAAAGACCAAGAGATGTTTCAGTAACATTGGTGACTTTAATATCAAGCGACTGTAAAATTTTCTTAACGACTTCTTTTGGTATTTCGTGCCCAATCAAACGAGTCATATAATCAAATTTCAATAAGACGTTGTGAGGCTGTTGTTTTAGTGGATATTCATCAATAATATCTGACGAAACTGCACCACCTGCAACCTCTTGAATTAATAGGGCAGCACGTTTTAAAGCGAAATCCACCAAATCAATATCAATACTGCGTTCATACCTAAATGAAGCATCGGTGCTTAAGCCGTGCCTTTTTGCTGTTTTTCTAATGGTTACGGGGTCAAAATAGGCACTTTCTAAAAATATTTCGGTAGTATTATCAGTAACTCCAGAAGCTAACCCTCCAAAAACTCCTGCTAAGCACATGGGAGTGTCTCCGTTACAAATCATTAAATCTTCTTCGCTAAGTTTGCGTTCTACACCGTCTAAGGTAACAAATGGAGTTCCTTCTTTTAACTTTTGAACGCGTACTACCCCCTCAGTGATTTTACTTGCATCAAATGCGTGTAAAGGCTGCCCAAATTCATGAAGGACATAATTGGTTATGTCTACAATATTGTTAATGGGTTTTAAGCCAATTGCCTTAAGCCGATGTTGAATGTGTTCAGGGGATTCTTTTACTTTGACTCCTGAAATACGTAGCCCACAATACCTTGGAGCGGCGCTATTGTCTTTTACTTCTACTTTAATAGCACCACTGTAATTATCAACATGAAAAGAACTTGTTGCAGGAGTAATAAGGGTGGGTGTTTCTTTTTTGCGCATCAAAGCAGCTCGTAAATCACGTGCTACCCCAAAGTGGCTCATGGCGTCGGAACGGTTAGGCGTTAATCCAATTTCAAAAACTTCATCAGAAACAATAGCAAAGACTTCTTTACAAGCCTTTCCTACCTTATGATGCTTCTCTAAAACCATGATTCCTTCATGGCTATTGCCAAGGCCAAGCTCGTCTTCAGCACAAATCATACCTTCGCTAACTTCGCCTCGTATTTTACTTTTGTTAATTACAAAAGCCTCGCCATTTTTTGTGTAAAGTGTAGTGCCTACTGTTGCCACTGGGACGGTCTGGCCTGCAGCCACGTTAGGGGCTCCACATACAATTTGTACAGGCTTTTCTGCCCCAATATCTACCTTTGTGACCTTAAGTTTGTCTGCGTTTGAATGTTTTTCACAACTGAGTATTTTGCCAATTACAACACCCTCAAGTCCTCCTTTAATAGATTGATATTGATGAATTCCTTCGACTTCTAGGCCTAAGTCGGTTAGCATGGCGCCAACTTCTTTGGTGCTTAATTCTGTATTTATAAAGTCGCGGAGCCAGTTAAACGAGATGTGCATGTTGCCTATTTAAGTTGCAAAGATACGATTATGAAGTTTTTATTTTTCAACCAATGTACTTCCAAATACTTTTTCCTTGTTGCGTTAGCGCAAGGGCTTCACGAAGAACGGTATTTTCTTGTTGCATTAAATTTATATCATGTAAAAGAATATTGTCTACCGCATGGCGAACCGTTTTTAATAACTCCCCGTCTTTTTTCAAATTTGCAATGAGAAAGGGGATAAGTCCACTTTGCTGAGTACCCATCAGATCTCCAGGCCCCCGTAGCGCTAAATCTACTTCAGCAAGCTCAAAACCGTCTTGAGTACGAACCATAGTTTGAATTCGTGTTTGGGCATCCGGACTAAGTTTATTTCCCGTCATGAGTATGCAATAGCTTTTGTTTGCTCCACGGCCTACGCGTCCCCGGAGTTGGTGTAACTGCGATAGTCCAAAACGCTCCGCACTTTCTATTATCATCACACTAGCGTTGGGAATGTTTACACCAACTTCGATTACCGTTGTTGCCACCATTATTTGTGTTTTTCCTGACGCAAAACGCTCCATTTCATACGCTTTATCCTCAGCATTCATTTTACCGTGAACTATACTTACCTGAAAATTAGGCAATGGAAATTCACGAACAATACTTTCGTAACCGTCCATCAAATCTTTATAATCCAAAACACTGGACTCTTGTATTAGGGGATATACAATATAAATTTGATGCCCTTTTGCAATTTCCTCTTTAATAAATTGGAAAATAGCCAATCGCTTGCTGTCAAACCGATGCAGTGTAGTGATAGGCTTTCTTCCAGGAGGAAGTTCATCGATAACCGAAAGGTCTAAGTCCCCATAAGCAGTCATTGCCAAAGTTCTGGGGATGGGAGTTGCCGTCATTACCAAAACATTTGGTGGGACGCTGTTTTTACGCCACAATTTTGCGCGTTGTGCAACTCCAAAGCGATGTTGTTCATCAATGATTGCTAACCCTAATTTATGAAAATTAACAGGCTGCTCGAATACCGCATGCGTACCAATCAAAATATGCATTTTGCCATTTGCCAATTCCTCCAATAAGGGTGTGCGTACACTCTTTTTTACAGACCCTGTAAGAAGACCAACATTAATTTTCAGGGGGTTAAGTAGGCTGCTGATATTGGCAAAATGCTGTTGTGCTAATATTTCGGTAGGAGCAACAATTGTGGCTTGCATTCCATTGTCTAGCGCAATAAGCATGCACAACACCGCCACGATAGTCTTTCCTGAGCCCACATCGCCTTGTAACAGTCGATTCATTTGTGCTTCACTTTTTAGGTCAGCTCTAATTTCTCGTACCACACGTTTTTGCGCTTCAGTAAGCGGAAAGGGGAGGTGTTTGTAAAAAAAGTCATTAAAATAAGCCCCAACTATTTCAAAAGGTATTCCCTTAAGCTGTTGTTTGCGATGTATTTTTTTTAATCCCAATTGGAGTTGTACAAAAAACAATTCTTCAAACTTCATACGGTACTGCGCCCTTGAAAGTGCTTCTTGTGATTTTGGGAAGTGTAGCGTTGTAAGCGCAAGCGTCTTGCCTATCAACTGGTATTGCTTCAATAGCTGAGGGGGTAATACTTCTTGAATTCCAGCATTTATTTCCTCAAATAAATGCACCATGACTTGACGCATTACTCGTTGTGTGATTCCACTTTTAAGTAAGGCCTCTGTAGAGGGATAAACAGGCTGAAAATTCCCTTTTCGTTGTTCGTGATCTTCCATAAGCTCAAGTTCGGGATGGGCAATTGAACATTTTTTGCCAAACCAACTTAACCTGCCAAACGCAACGTATGGTGTATGGAGTTGTAACGATTTTTGAATCCATTGATGCCCACGGAACCATACGAGCTCAATGTGGCTTTGCCCGTCAGAAAACGTTGCTACAAGACGACTCCCACGCTGTTGTTTTACGGTTTCGAGATGGGTAATACTACCTACTACTTGCACTTCTGCGTTTGTGTTTTGAACATTAGAAGGTGTAAAATGTTGACTCCTGTCAATATATCGATTTGGAAAAAAATACAGCAAGTCTTGTAGCGTATGAATCCCCAACTCTTTTTTTAGCAATTGTGCTCGGTTTGGTCCTACGCCTTTGAGGTAGTCTATCGGTTTTTGTAGCAGTACCGCCATAAAAAACGAAGATAGTAGTTTCCTGTTAATAACTATTTCTATTGTGTCTTTAACAACCGTGTGCGTTTGGTTATTTTCACTTTTTAATCGTTGTTTTGGAGGATTATCTCAAACTACTTAATGAGGCACAACAAAAGCCCACTGTGCATAAAGACGGTCCGCTAATGGTTATTGCTGGCGCAGGTTCCGGAAAAACACGTGTGCTTACCTATAGAATTGCTTATTTGATGCAGCAAGGTGCTGATGCGTTCTCCATTTTAGCATTGACTTTTACAAACAAGGCCGCTCGTGAGATGAAAGCGCGCATTGCGAAAATTGTTGGGGATAGTGAAGCCAGAAATTTATGGATGGGTACTTTTCATTCCGTTTTTGCGCGGATACTTCGCTCTGAAGCCGACCGACTGGGATATCCATCAAGTTTTACGATTTATGACACTCAAGATTCCGAACGCTTACTATCATCTATTATAAAGGAGTTAGCGCTTGACAAAGACCTGTATAAGGTAAAGCAAATACGTGCCCGAATTTCTTCGTTTAAAAATAGTTTGATTACTGTACGTGCCTATTACAATAATCCAGAGTTGTTAGAGGCTGACAGAGAATCAAAGCGCCCCGAAATGGGGGTTATTTATAAAGAATACGTAGATCGGTGTTTTAAGGCAGGGGCTATGGACTTTGACGATTTATTACTTAAAACAAATGAATTGCTTAATCGATTTCCCGAAGTACTTGCCAAATACCAAGATCGTTTTCGCTATATTTTAGTTGATGAGTATCAGGATACTAACCATTCGCAATATTTGATTGTTCGTGCTTTAGCAGATCGCTATCAAAATATTTGTGTTGTGGGTGATGATGCACAAAGCATTTATGCGTTTCGCGGTGCTAATATTCAAAATATCCTAAATTTTAGACACGATTATCCCAATGCAGCAGTTTATAAATTAGAGCAAAATTATAGATCTTCTGCTATGATTGTTCGTGCCGCAAATTCCGTGATAACACATAACCAAAATAGACTTGAGAAAAAGGTTTGGACGGCAAACCCAGAGGGGCATAAAATTCGTATTCATAGAAGTCCAACCGATGGGGAAGAAGGACGGTATGTTGCAGGAGACATTTTTGAGCGGTCTATGCAAAATCAACTTGGTTACGATAATTTTGCTATTCTTTACCGAACAAATGCACAGTCCAGGGCCATGGAAGACTCACTTCGAAAACGCAACATTCCGTACCGTGTCTATGGAGGAGTATCGTTTTATCAGCGGAAAGAAATTAAAGATGTATTGGCATATTTGCGACTGTTGGTTAACCCCAACGACGAAGAAAGCCTAAAGCGAATTATCAATTACCCTATGCGTGGTATAGGGCAAACTACTACAGATAAACTTGTTGTTGCCGCAAAGCAACATGATCTACCGCTTTATGAGGTTTTGGGTAAAGTACAAGATCTTCCGTTGAACATAAACGCAGGAACGCGTGCTAAACTACAGGATTTTCACACCATGATCGAATCCTTCAGAACACAGCTTGCTACGCATGATGCATTTGAACTTGCAGATTTGGTAACCAAAAAAGCGGGCTTGGTTAACGAGCTTAAAAACGAAGGTACTCCAGAAGCAATAACACGCATTGAGAACATTGAAGAGTTGCTAAACGGAATTAAAGATTTTGTGGATGGTCAGCAAGAAATCGTTGATGCATCGGGCTCATTGGTGGAGTTTTTGGAAGATGTGGCCCTTGCCACAGATTTTGATAATGATACAAAGGATAAAAATGCGGTTTCTATGATGACCATTCACTTAGCAAAAGGACTCGAATTTCCCAATGTGTACATCGTAGGATTAGAAGAAGATTTATTTCCTTCTGCGATGAGTGTTAACACTCGCGCCGAATTGGAAGAAGAACGCCGCCTTTTTTATGTGGCACTCACACGCGCCGAAAAGCGAGTAACGTTAACCTATACACTTTCTAGATATCGTTGGGGAAAAATTATTGATGCTGAACCAAGTCGCTTCCTGAGTGAGTTAGACGAGTCTTGCGTGGATAATCAAGTAACACAAGACGATTATGTCTTTAAGCCTATGATGGACACTTCTGTTTTTGATGCTCCCGATCCGAATCGTGTTCGTTTTAAGTCATTACAGCAAAAGAAACCTTCTCCTATTGTTCCTCCAAAAGCTAAAATGAAAGCTGTTTCAAAAACTTCTGCAAATGACCCTACACTCAACCTATCTGAACTTCAATTAGGAGCAAGAGTTTCGCACAGTCGTTTTGGTTTTGGGACCGTAGAAAATTTGGAAGGTGTTGGAAACGACTCAAAAGCACTCATTCGCTTTGATCAATCGGGAGAGAAAAACTTGCTTTTGCGCTTTGCAAAGCTGAAAATCATTAAATAAAAAAGCAGCCCTAAGGCTGCTTTAATTACGCTAAAATATTACGGTTTTATTTAGAAGCCGCTTCCATTCCTTGTTCTAATAAATCAAAGAATTGATCAAGTTTTGGCAGCACGATAATGCGTGTTCTTCGGTTACGTGCACGTCCGTCTAAAGTTTCGTTGTCTGCAACAGGAATATACGAACTACGCCCAGCAGCAGTCATACGCGCTGGATCAACCAAGAAATCGTTTTGTAATATGCGCACTACGGCTGTAGCACGTTTCACACTCAAATCCCAGTTATCTACAAGCACATTGCTGTCTTTTTTGACAGGTACATTATCGGTATGACCTTCAACCATAAACTCCAAATCGGTTTTATCGTTAATAACACGCGCTACTTTACCAAGTACCTCTTTTGCACGCTGGGTTACGGTATAGCTTCCGCTACGGAATAATAATTTATCAGAAATGGATATAAACACCACACCTTTTTCAACATTTACCTCAATATCGGCATCGTTTATATCAACAAGTGCACCTTTAAGACTAGTTACTAAAGCTAAAGTAACCGAATCGCGGCGTGTAACTGCGTCTTGCATTCGGGTAATGCGCAAATCCTTTTCTTTTAATGATTCTAACGAACGCTCTAGGTTTTCGGCTCCTTTTTGTGATAGGGTTGTCAGGTTGCCCATGTTGTTGATGAGTTCCTGGTTGTTTGATTTTAAGAAACTAATTTGGTCACGTAACGCCGCTACTGAAGCATCGCTTTTGGCCTTTTCGTCAATACACGAATTTAATCTTACCGTTGCCGAGTTTAATAAGTCTTTGGTTTCTTTGTGATCTGTTTCAAGGGCACTGTATTTTTTCTGGGATACACATGAAGTTAGCAATACAGGAATTGCAAGTAACAAGATTAGGATTTTTTTCATCATCAAAATTATTTATGTTGTAAAATTACTAGAAAAACGTCTATTCAGGGTGTTTTCTTGTGTTAATGTTATGAAAAAAAAATAACCCTAAATTAATTTTATTAAATTTAAACCAAAAGATATTAAAATGTCAATGAAGTTTTTAAACAAATATTATCCTATACTTTTAGCATTACTTAGCTTTATTTACTCTGTTTATTTATGGTTTACGGGGAATGAGTTGGAGGGTATTTATGTTGGGCTTTGGCCCATAACCATACTGGGTTTTGCCATTGCGATACGTCAAAGAAGAAGCGATGACAAATAAAATCATGTTTTTTATTGGCTTGGCTATCGTGATGGTTTACAGCTATTTTTTGTTACGTATTGTTACCAATCAATCTAAGACAAAGGGAAGAAGAACTGTAGAAGAGTACGATGTTTATGATGCAGACGGTATGGGTAATCAGGGGCGTTTTCCTGATAAAAAACCAAAAAACAGGGCATAAGTCTTAGTGAGTGCATTTTCTTGACATGTGCCTAAACCCTACGTTAGTGAGGTTGCCACAACTAAGATTACTGTATGCTATCTAAATAGTTTAGAAGATTATAGCGGTTGAGCTTAAATTTTTTATTATACATTCGCAATTCCTAAATGAATTGGTCAAATTGAACAGCTATGGTTGGCTCTCTTTTTGGCCTTTTCGCTTTTTAGCTTATTTTTTTATCATCAAAACCATACTTTGGCTGTGCCTCGTGCCCTTTTTAAAACTTTCTTCATGTGTGTAGTGTTCATTTTTTAGTTTTGGGATATTAACCTTTTCTGTAATTTAATAAGATAGACACGCGTTACAAAAGCGTGCCAGAGGATGTCTAAGAGGCATTGCTATGTTTTGTTACTGTAAAATGCAACGGTTCCACACAATATCAATTTGTTACTTTCCAATACAGAAGTTCGCAAAGATGTTTCCTAAAATATCGTCTGTGGTAACTTCCCCAGTAATGGTGCCCAGTTCATAGAGACTTTGTCGGATATCAATGGCAAGCAAATCGCTACTGCGGTTTGCTGCAATCCCTTGCGCTACCTCGTTTATACTCTGCATTGCCGCCTGCAACGCTCCCCAATGCCGCTGGTTGCTGATAAGCGCATTTCCGGTATTCCATTGCAACTGTCCGCTAAAATGCGTTTTTAATCGCTCAATGTCCGTATGGTCATGTGTGCTAATAACCTCAGTAGTATAAACGAGTTGTTCCGTTTCCAACATTTTTAATTCCTTTTTGTACTCACTGAGTTGCTTTTTTTGCATCAAATCCATTTTATTTATGACCAGTAAAAGCGTAACATTTTCTCTGTGGATAGCCTTCAGGGCCGCTGCGGTTTCTGCTGGTGTTTGTTGTTTCGGGTCTACAACATATAAAATGATAGATGCGCTTTCCATCTTCTCGTGGGTACGCCGTACACCAATGGCTTCGACGGTGTCGTCGGTTTGTCGTAATCCTGCAGTGTCAATAAATCGGTACTGAATTCCGCCAATGGTTAGCGTGTCTTCAATGCTATCTCGAGTGGTGCCTTCTAAAGCCGAAACAATGGCTTTTTCTTCGTCAAGTAGGGCATTTAGCAAAGATGATTTACCAGCATTTGGCTTTCCCACTAAGGCAACGGGGATGCCATTTTTAATAGCATTGCCTGTGGCAAATGAGTCCAATAGTTTTTTTAGGGTATCGTGAATCTGTTTTACGAGCTTGTTCAACTGTTTGCGATCGGCAAAAGCAACATCTTCTTCGCTAAAGTCCAGTTCCAATTCAATAAGTGAGGCAAACTCAAGTAATCGTTCGCGTAACACACCAAGACTATTGCTGATTCCACCACGAAGGTGTTGCACCGCAATATGGTGGGCAGCTTCGCTTTCCGAAGCAATTAAATCGGCAACAGCTTCAGCCTGTGCCAAATCCATTTTTTTATTTAAAAAAGCACGGAGGGTAAATTCGCCAGGTTCGGCGAGACGCGCGCCCAAGTCTTGAAGGGTTTGCAGTACTTGTTGTTGCACATAAACAGAACCATGGCATGAGATTTCAACCACATCTTCACCGGTGTAGGAGTTTGGGGTTTTAAAAACAGAAACCAACACTTCATCGATAAGCGTATGGTTTTGATAAAAATCCCCTAATAACACTCGGTGTGTGTCTTGTTCCACAAGTTTTTTTCCAAAACGTGAATCAAAGGCTTGCTGGGCAAGGGCAATAGCGTTCTCGCCACTCAGCCGTATAACAGCAATAGCAGCAGCGCCCGGAACGGTTGATAAGGCTACAATGGTATCGTTTGCTTTCAAAGGCTGACTTCTTTACGGTAGGTTCTTCGGCGTTTGTGGAGCTCGTGTTGGTAATTTTTCCACAGGGCTTGAATGGCTTTATTTCCCTCAAGTTCAGGGTTGGTCTCCACGGCAGTAATCCCCCTACGGTTAAACATATCCTGAATTTCCTGAAAAATAATTGCGGTAACTCCTTTGTTTTGGTAACTCTCCTTTATGCCAATTAGATAAAAGGCCGCCCGACTGTTTTTGCGTTGTGCGCGCCAAAGATGATATAGTCCAAAGGGAAACATCTTGCCGTTCATTTTTTTTAGGGCTGCTGTAAACGATGGCATTGTGATGGTAAACCCAATCATTTCATTGTTTGCGTCTACAACACATTTTATAAAATCTGGATGAATATAGGGGATGTATTTCTTTTTATAATGCGCAATTTGATGCTGCTGTATAGGAACAAAAGATTCCAATTTATTATAGGTTTGATTTAACAGGGCAAACATTTCATCCACTCTGGGTTCAATGTCTCTAGTTGATCTAAAATCAAGCAATTTTAGTCCGTAGCGCTGTTTTATGACTTCTGAAAATTTCCTAACTTTTTCGGGAGCGTCTTTGGCATCGTAGATGTTAATTTTAAATTCTATCCATTCGCTTTGTTTGGTAAGGCCTAATTTTTCCAAATGTTCTTTTTGGTAGGGGTAGTGGTACCATGTGATCATGGTGTTCATATGCTCGAATCCTTTGACCAAAACCCCTGCTTTATCCATATTGGAAAAGCCCATCGGCCCTTCGATGTAGGTCATGCCCTCACCTATGGCTACGCCTTCAACGGCTTCGATGAGTTTTTGGCTCACTTCCAAATCGTCAATGGTGTCATACCAGCCAAAGCGCACTTTGGTTTTTTTTAATTCTTCGACTTCAACCCAATTGATCATTGCCGCAATGCGACCAACCGTTTTACCCTCTTTAATGGCCAAAAATAGACGTGCCATAGCATGGTTAAACACATGATTTTTTTTTGGATTGAATATGTCTTTTTCTTCATTTATAATCGGGGGAACCCATTGTTTACAGTTGCGGTATAAATCAAATGGAAACTTAAAAAACACATTGAATTGCTGTCTATTTTTTACTTCAACAACCTCTATCATCTTATTTTATTTAATTTTCGCTCTATCCGTTTTTGTTTTTTGTTCAACTTCCTAAGTCCCTTTTTAGTTCTTTTATCTGCATTTTTAGCGGAGTTTCCTTTCTTTTTATCTTCTCGTTGTTTTTTTCTTTCTTGTTTTAAGACTTCTTTGTTTTGCGGTTCTTCTGCCCATTTGTTGTGCTTGTCTAATCGATAAGAAACCCCAATTCCAGTAGTGAGGAGTTTTGGACTTGTTTTCATGCTTTGCGACAACGCCAAATCCAATTGCAGGTCGTTTGTTAGCAAATAAGCAGCCCCTGCACTTAAGGTTAGGTCAGAGTAAAGCACGCTATCGTCAACTTGGTATTCTCCATAAAAAGACAATTTGCTGCGTGAACTGTAGGTAAGTGTTCCTATTAGTTGTTTCTGTGAAATGGTTGCCGTAATGTAGCGCATGCCTATATTGTGAACCAAGACAAGTCCAGGTTTTAAGTGTTGTTGTAAAATCAGCATGCCTGAAACCGAAACAGTGGGTTCGGTAATAGGGCGGTAATTTAAAGCATACAAAGGATGAAAATTCTCTTGAAAGGGGTAGATTCCTCCAGCACTAAATTGAGCCCCCGCAAAAATAGAAACCGCAGGTAATAAATCACGCCATCGCACTCTGTTGTTTGCGTGATAACTGTATAAATTTGGTTTGTATTTTTCAGTTTTTATAAAAGGGTCATAGACTAGATATTTAATTCCCAAAGAAAGGTTTCTAATTGCATTTCGGTTGATATTAACATTGCCGCTTGCATTTTGATATGAGAGTTTATCGACCTGATAATCCATTGTGCCTAGAACCTCTAATTGCTCTTTAAATAACCCTGCGCGTAGTTGCATAAGCGAACCAACTCCAATGAAAGAAGCGTCATAAAATGCGTCGAATTCACCATGGCGAAACGAAATCCCTTGCTCCCATTGATATACATTTTTTCCAACACTAAAAGCACCCATGGAACGACTAGGCCTATTGCTATTTATAACTTCCGTATACTGTGCGTGGGAAATACTCAACAGCAGAAAACTAAAAAGCAAACTAAAAATATGAGATAAGGACATGTGCATATTCAAAGATACATGAATTATAAATTCTGTTGGTTACTACGAGTGTTGTATTTTTGAACGATGATGAAAAATTTTAGGCTCCGTTTTTTATTACCACACATTGTCGTGACGCTCTTTTTTGTGGTCATTTCATTGGCGTACTTTTATCCTGTTCTTGCAGGTAAATCCCTTGTTCAATCTGATATCGTGCAGTTTAAAGGAATGCAACGCCAAATACTAGAGCATCGCGCTGCTTTTGATGAAGAACCGTATTGGATTGATAATGCCTTCATGGGAATGCCAACGTATCAAATTACCCCTCGTTATCCATTTGATATTTTACGTTATGTAGATCAGGCACTCCGCTTTTTGCCACGCCCTGCCGATATGCTTTTCTTATACCTGTTTTTTTTCTATTTGTTTGCTCAAAGTAGAAAATTTTCCATTCCCATTTCAGTGATGGGTTCACTAGCGTATGGATTTTCTTCCTATTACATTATTATTTTAATGGTTGGACACAATACCAAAGCAATGGCTTTGGCGTATGCACCATTGGTATTTTTAGGATTGTTTAAGCTGTTAGCTGATAAAAAAAGAATAGGCCTTATTTGGCTTACATTAAGCTTAGCGCTACAACTTCACGCTAACCATCTTCAAATGTCCTATTACACGCTACTTATGGCCGGAATAGTATCTATCCTTTGGGGAATAAAAACGTGGCGTAAAGAGGGGTTTGGTCAAATAGTAGTTCCATTTTCACAACTGATTTTAGCAGGCATTATTGCGCTGATGCTCAATGCACAGAGTGTTTTGGCAACGATGGAGTACACCACTTTTAGTACGCGCGGCAAAAGTGAATTGACCATAAGTCCAGATGGATCTCCTAAGCAAAAAACTGACGGACTTTCATTCGATTATATAACAGAATATAGTTATGGGTTTTTAGAAACACTTACGTTTTTTTCACCGAACGTAGTAGGGGGTAGCTCTAGCGATACGTTTCCTATGGATAGTGATTTTGTTCAGTTTCTACGCACCTTAGATGCCGAAACCGCCAATACCATTTACAGGTATGCACGACCTTATTGGGGCGATCAACCTATTGTAGCAGCACCCGTGTATTTGGGTATCGTCGTGCTTATTTTTGCCTTGCTGGGACTGTTTGTAACCACTAGAAATACCCGTATCATTCTTTTTACGCTTGTTGTTACATCACTATTATTTTCATGGGGAAAACACCTGCCCCAAATGGCTCAATTTCTTATTGATTATTTCCCATTATATGACAAGTTTAGGGCTGTCAGCTCGGCACAAATTATTATTATGCTTTGTGTTCCATATGCCGCCATGCTTGGGGTACAATACTTAGTAAAGGATAACGTTATTACCCGCCAGAAATGGCTTAAATTATATTATGTTTTGGTGGCTTTTGTGGTGCTTATTTTATTCTTAATTGCTGGTGCTCAGGGGTTTTTTTCCTTTACATCTATAAATGAACCTTTTGCACAATATCCCGAAGTGATGAATCCACTCACTGCAGCCCGAGCCGATCTTCTTTGGGATGACATTGCAAGACTTTTGATACTCCTTTTTCTTACAACTATCGTTGTGGTCTTGTATTGGCGAAAGAAAGTAAGTATTCCAGCATTTGTCTTTTTATTAACAGTCCTTATGCTTTCCGATTTATGGAAACAAAATCGTGCTTATTTTAATGAAGATCAATTTGTGTCTTCGATTCAACATAAAAAGGCATTTGTTGCCACAGCACAAGACAAGATCATCTTAAAAGATACTTCGCGTTATCGTGTTTTTGAACCTCGATTAGGTTTGTCTAATTCCCGTACGGCTTATTTTCATCGTACCCTAGGTGGGTACCATGGCGCAAAGCCTGCAGCGCTACAAGAAGTCTATGATTTTTATTTGTACCAAGAAGACAGCATTCTGTTAGATATGCTAAATGTAAAATATGTTATCGATCCAGTATATGAAGATGGGTTTAAAAAACGTTCATCAGCCCTTGGTGCTGCTTGGTTAGTTGATGAAGTAATTTCAGTACAAGATGCCAATGAAGAAATTAGTCGATTAGGCACAATAAACCCTAAAAAACAAGCCCTTTCTCAAGACCTTACCCATGCTAGCTTTGTTCCTTCTGAAAAGGACACCATCTTTATCACACACCAACGCAATAACCTTTTACGGTATGAGTTTAGGGTTGCCAACAAGAGATTAGCTGTATTCTCTGAAATGTATTATCCACACGGATGGCAAGCCTTTTTAAATGATACGCCAATACCACAATATAAAGTGAATTATTTGTTGCGAGGGGTAGTTGTACCATCAGGAAAGCATACATTAGAATTTAGATTTCAGCCAACTGTTACACGTCAAGGCAATTGGGTTATGGCAGCAGGTTGGGTTTTGTTTTTTGTTATTGTCAGTTCATCACTTCGTAATTTCAAAACGGTTGCCTAGTTCAAAACACATTGCGTTAATTGCTTACTATTGGCCTCCAACTGGAGGTTCTGGAGTACAACGTTGGCTTTTTTGTGCAAATTATTTTGTCAACAAAGGCGTTGATGTAACTGTTTTTACGCCCAAGCGTCCTCGAGTTGCCGAAACTGACCTATCCCTTTTGGCTAAAATTGACCCAAGAATAACTGTGGTGCATGTTGATGGTTGGGAACCCATAAGAACAAGCAAAAAAGCCATTAGTGAGAATGTTGGGCATAAGAAAGGGGCTATAAGTGCTTTTATGCGGTTTGTTCGGGCTAACTTTTTTATTCCTGACGCCAGAGTTCATTGGGCTCATGCAGCCTTAAAAGCCTTTGAGTTACAGCATGAATTAACTCCTTTTGATGCACTGGTAACTACAGGGCCACCACATTCGCTACACCTTGTTGGATTAAAAACAAAAAAAACAATACCATGGATTGCTGATTTTCGCGACCCTTGGGTTGGATTTTTTCAAAATCAGAGCTTGCCCATGTTGTCTTTTGCAAAGAAAAAGCAACAATATTTTCAGCATAAAGTACTTCGTAGTGCTGGTCGTATTGTGGTCACTTCACCTTCGTTAGCCACTGAATTTTCTTTGATTAATCCAAGCACCACAGTGTTGACAAATGGATATGAGAAAACGCTTTCTGAAACACAACCATCTCGTACGACAATGGTTTATGCGGGCAGCTTGAAAGCTCAACAAAATCCGAAAAATTTATGGCGTGCCGTTATGGATTTAACTAAAGAAGATGAAGTGTTTGCTTCTCGTTTTTCACTTGAAGTTTACGGAAAAGTTGCTGACGTAATTAAACAAGAAGTAACAGCCATGGGTATTGACAAATGGGTTACTTTTTGTGGCTATACCTCAAAAGAGAAACTCAACAAGTGTTTGCCAAACGCAAAAGCCTTATTATTGCTTGGAATAGATATGCCAAACACACAGAATGTTATTCATGGTAAACTCTTTGAGTATATGGCGTCAAAACGACCTATTTTGGGTATTGGTTCACCATCTAGTGATATGAAGGCACTTTTTGATGTTCACAATTTAGGTGTATTTACCACCTTTGACAATTATGAGGAAATCAAGGAAGTTTTGTTAAAGTGGTTTTCTAAAGATGAAATAGTCTTTGAACACAGGCAAACAGAACAATATCAACGCGATGTTATTGCTCAAAACTACCTAAACTTAATTTTGGATTCGCTATGAATATGCTAACATCACAGTCAACCAAAAATTTATTGGGCATTATATTGGGATTTTGCATAGGTGCGATTAATACGCTGGTGCTTTATCCCTATTTTTTGGGAGCAGAAAAACAAGGGTTAGTAGTTTTTTTATTGTCAGCCTCTAATTTGTTGATGCCTCTTATTGGATTTGGCGTATCACAAACCATAATAAAATTTCATAGCGGATATACAGAAAATGACAAACAAGGCTTTTTGTCATATGTAGTTCTTTTACCTATTATTGTTGCACTACCGCTGTGTTTTGTTGCTCTCCATTTTCACGATAGCATTGCAGCTTTGCTCTCTGTTGAGAACCCCATAATTGCCTCTTATACTTGGGTGATTTTTACCACAGCATTTGCCACGGCATATTTTGAGGTTTTTTATTCATGGGCTAGGGTACACTTCAAATCTGTTGCTGGGAATATTCTTAAGGAGATTTATCCTCGAGCAAGTATTTTGATTTTGCTGCTAGCCTATGCGTTAGAATGGATCGATTTAGACTTGTTTTTTGTTCTTCTTGTGGGATTGTATTATTTGCGATTACTTCTAATGGTTTTGATTGCATTTCGAATACAACCACCAAAATTTTCATGGGAAAAGCCGAAAAATTTAAATGAATTGCTGCGTTACAGCTTGTTTTTGGTTTTGGCTGCATCTGCGGGAAGTTTGATAATTGATATTGATAAATCAATGTTGCCACAATATTTGGCTATTAGCGAAACCGCATTTTATTCGGTAGCCATCTATATTGCAGCGTTTATTGAAATTCCTGGACGTGCACTTTTTCAAATCTTAAACCCACTCCTTGCAAAAGCCATTAACGAAAATAATGTAGAGCAAGTTAAGCATCTGTACAAGGACAGTTCTATTAACCTATTGCTGTTGGCAGGTTGGTTTTTTCTTTTGGTCAACGGGAGCATAGATTCCCTTTTTGAACTTATGGAGGATAAAGGCTACGGAAATGCCATTTGGGTAGTGCTTATGATATCTTTCGCAAAGCTAGTTTCTATGAGTTCGGGAGCTGCAAATACTATCCTTATAAATTCAAATAAATATCGTGTTTCGTTAGTACTTACCATTTTTATGGCATTATTTGTGGTTGTTGGCAATGCTGTATTTATTCCCCTATATGGAATTAATGGGGCTGCTGCTACAACTCTAATTTTAGTTGTTGTATTTACTTTTTTGCGAATGGGTTATGTGTATCGCTTTTTCAACGTCCAACCTTACGAACGCAATACCCTTTATGCATTTGTGTTTATAGGAATTATCTATTGGGGACTGGGATATTTGACCTTGTCTATTCATCCCCTTTTGTCAATCGCGGTCAAATCTGTACTAATAACACTTGTTTATGGATTAGGGGTGAGTTTCTTTAGATTGTCACCTACACTACATCGGATTCTTCAAAGCCGTTTTAGGAAGCTCCCTAAATAAGTGTTTAAATAAACTTGACTTTTTATTTATTGCTAATTCTTCGGGAGTTCCAGTAGCAAGAACATAGCCTCCTTTATCACCTCCCTCAGGGCCTAAATCAATGATGTAATCCGCTTGTTCAATAAGACTTATGTTGTGCTCAATTACAATAAGGGAATGGCCTTGTTCGAGAAGGGCTCTAAACGCTCCAACCAATTTGTTGATGTCGTGTATATGCAGTCCCGTTGTGGGTTCATCAAACAAAAACAAGGTATTGTTTTTTCGCCCTCCTTTGACCAAAAAACTTGCTAATTTAATGCGTTGTGCTTCACCACCCGATAGGGTAGAAGACGATTGTCCTAATGCTACATAGCCCATTCCAACATCTTGAAGGGGTTGTAAACGCGCTACAATGTTATTCTGTGCGTGTTGTTGAAAAAAAGCTATAGCCTCGTCAATGCTCATGGTCAGCAAGTCATGAATAGATTTGTTTTCAAAGGTTACTTCAAGAATTTCTTTTTTAAAGCGTCTTCCATCGCAGTCTTCACAGGTAAGGTCGACATCAGCCATAAACTGCATTTCAATTTTTACTGTTCCCTCGCCTTTGCACGTTGGACATCTCCCGCCGTCTACGTTAAACGAAAAATGTTTGGCTTGATACCCCCGCTGTTTTGAAAGCCCTTGTGCGGCATATAATTTTCGAATGTCATCATACGCCTTAATGTATGTAACAGGGTTTGAGCGAGACGACAATCCAATGGGTTTTTGACTAATATATTCAATCGTCTGAAAGCGGTTTATGTCTCCTTCAAGCGCGGTAAACTCACCACATTTATCTCCGTGTATGTCTTTTTGCTTTTTGATTGCAGGTAATAAGATTTCCTTCACAAGTGTACTTTTTCCACTTCCAGAAACACCAGTAACCACAGTGAGCATATGCAACGGAAATGAAACATCAATATTTTTCAAATTATGTTCTCTTGCTCCGATCACTCGCAGTTCGTATTTCGGTAATTTTCGTTTTTCTGGTAATGGAATCATTGCTCTTTTTGACAGGTATTTTCCTGTCCAACTATCCATTTTAAGTATTTTTTCAAAGGTGCCTTGTGCTACAATTTCGCCACCAAATACACCGGCATCAGGACCCAAATCAATAATTTCATCTGCAGCACGCATGATTTCATCGTCATGTTCTACAACAATTACGGTGTTGCCTAAATCACGAAGTGCGTACAATACTTCTATTAACTTTGCTGTGTCTTTTGGGTGTAATCCTATGCTAGGCTCATCAAGGATATAAAGCGATCCTACCAAACTGCTGCCGAGTGATGTCGCTAAATTTATGCGTTGCGATTCACCTCCCGATAAAGTGCTTGAACGACGATTCAAGGTTAAATATCCAAGTCCCACTTGATTTAAAAAGTGTAATCTGTCTTTTATCTCAACCAATAGTCTTCGCGCAATATGCTGATGATGCTTTGAAAGTTTTAGCCCTTCTATAGTTTTGAATAAATCCCGTATTGGCATATCTACCATTTCCGAAAGGGTATGCCCATCTACGCGGACATAATTAGTAGCTTCATTTAAGCGCTTTCCGTTACAAGTGTAACAAGTTGTTCTGCCTCTATATCGTGATAGCATCACACGATTTTGAATTTTATAGTTCTTGGCTTCTAACTTGGCAAAAAAATGGTTTATGCCCTTGACATGGGTATTTCCTTCCCATAAGATTTTCTTTTGATCAGCACTGAGTTCGTAATAAGGTTTATGAACTGGAAAATCAAAGGCATACGCTTTTTCTATAAAATTGTTTTTGTAGCGCTGTAAACGCTCACCTTTCCATGGAGCAACTGCGCCCCCAAAAACCGAAAGGCTTGTATTGGGAATAACAAGTTGCTCATCAATGCCAATCAAATCACCATAACCCTCGCAGTCTGGACATGCACCTAACGGATTATTAAAACTAAACATATGTTCATTTGGAGGGATAAACACCATACCGTCAAGGGCAAAACGATTTGAAAATCCCTTTTGTTTATTATCGCTCAATACATGTAGGACTAAGGTTCCATCCCCTTCATGAAAAGCAGTTTCAATGGACTCAGCCAAGCGATGATAAAAATCGTCGTCATGCCTCACAATTATTCTATCGACAATTAATGCAATTGAATCACTACTATTCGGCTTTACCTCATCAATACGAACTATTGCGTCGTTTACCCATAAACGTGCGTATCCTTGCGTCTTGTAGAGGTCAATAACCCCTTGTAGTGTTCTGTTTTTTGGAATGCTTAGTGGAGCTAATAGGAGGCATTTCTCTCCTTCCTGCATGCTTTTAACATAATCTAAAACATCATTGGTGTTGTCTTTTTTTACCACCTTCCCTGAAATGGGGGAGAAGGTGACTCCAATTCTAGCGAAAAGCAACTTTAAGTAATCGTATACTTCGGTAGTTGTTCCCACCGTAGAACGCGGATTGGTACTGATAACCTTTTGTTCTATAGCAATAGCAGGTGCTATTCCGTTAATCTGATGGACTTTAGGTTTGTTTAGTCTGCCTAAAAACTGTCTGGCATAAGAAGAAAGGCTTTCCACGTAACGTCTTTGACCTTCAGCATAGAGGGTATCAAATGCAAGACTAGATTTTCCTGAGCCTGATAGCCCTGTTATAACAACTAATGTATTTCGGGGGATTTGCACATTTACATTTTTCAGATTGTGCATCTGTGCTCCTATAATCTCAATATATTTTTTCTTTTTCAACTGTTGCAAATCGAAGCTATAAATATCGAATTTATTTTATTAAAAAGTGTGAATTTTAAACTGTATTAAATTTGTTTCTATATTTGTATTTAAGCTTCAGCAGTATGATATAGACTTTTTACTCATTTTTAAAGTAAATCTAAACGGGTAATTTATGTCTATTATATCAGATAATCAACTTATTCAGGAATACCTTTCGGGCAACAACGCTGCCTTTGAAAAACTTCTTTCCAGATACAAACAACGCATTTACAGTTTTATTTATTCAAAAATTAAAGACAGAGATCTTGCAGAGGATGTTTTTCAAGATACTTTTATCAAAGTAATTAAAACCTTAAACAAAGGAACTTATAACGAAGAGGGACGTTTTTTATCTTGGGTAATGCGAATTGCACACAATTTAATTGTAGATCACTACAGACGCAAAAAACGTATGCCTATGCACGAGGCCCAAAACAACGATCATGATGTCTTTTACAGCATTTCTGAACCTTCCCAGAACATTGAGAGCCTTATGATTGGTGCTCAAATTAAAGAAGATATTCAAGCACTAATGTTAGAGCTGCCTCAAAATCAGCTTGAAGTATTGCGCATGCGTTTGTATCAAGATATGAGCTTTAAGGAAATCGCCGAACGTACAAATGTGAGTATCAATACCTCCTTGGGAAGAATGCGTTATGGGCTCATTAATTTACGGAAACTTATTGATGAACGGAATCTCACCATGACACAATAAATTTTATAAGAAATCGTTACATCTGTAAATGTTATTTATGGATAAACTTTACACACTCTCTAATCCCAAAAACAATACGTCCCCTAAAAAAGAAACACTTGATTTGATTTTACAATTTGCTGCTTGCTACAAAACAGTAAGTACAAAAAAGGGTAGGGTTGCCTATATCGCCAACTAAAATCCGTGTTTTTTCAGGACTGTTTTTCTGCCAATTCTTTTGGTGATTACGTCTTTTTCTATGTCCCAACCCCGTGCAGGGCAGTACTCTCGGCCATACCAAATGATTTGTAGGTGCAAATCATTCCATTTTTCTTTAGGAAACAATCGTTTAGCATCTTTTTCAGTTTGTACTACGTTTTTTCCATTCGAAAACCCCCAACGATACATCAGCCTATGAATATGTGTGTCAACTGGGAAAGCAGGAACTCCAAACGCTTGAGCCATAACAACACTTGCCGTTTTATGTCCAACCGCTGGCAGTGCTTCCAGCGCTTCAAAGCTTTGCGGCACATTTCCATTGTGTTTTTCTAAAATAATTTTAGACAGCCCGTAAATGCCCTTAGATTTCATAGGAGATAAGCCTACAGGCTTTATGACTTCCCGGATTTCTTCAATACTAAGTTTAACCATGTCGTTTGGGTTATCAGCTTTTGCAAAAAGAAGTGGCGTAATCGTATTTACTCTCACGTCGGTGCTTTGCGCAGATAGAAGTACTGCAATCAACAAGGTATAAGGGTCTTTATGGTTTAGCGGAATGGGAATTGTGGGATAAAGCTCTTGAAGTGATTTGATAACAAAAGCAACCTTTTCGGCTTTATTCATTTTTGTATTTTTATCATCTAAAAATATAAAAAATGCTACAAGAAGGAAATAAGATGCCTGCTTTCTCAGGAATAAACCATTTGGGAGAACCAGTAAGTGATACAGACTACAAAGGAAAAAAGCTAATTGTATTCTTTTATCCGCGCGCTAACACTCCTGGTTGTACAGCAGAAGCATGTAACTTGAGTGATAATTATGCTGCGTTGCAAGCCCAAGGCTATGCGCTTTTAGGAGTAAGTGCTGACTCTGTTAAAAAACAAGCAAGCTTCGCTGATAAATTCAATTTCCCTTATCCGTTATTAGCCGATGAAGATCATGTTGCCATAAAGGCTTTTGGAGTATGGGGGCCTAAAAAATTTATGGGAAAAGATTATGAAGGAATCATACGTACCACTTTTGTTATTGATGAAACGGGAACCATTGTTCGCGTAATTGATAAGGTGAATACCAAAGACCACGCAGCTCAAATTCTCAACGGATAAGTGCTATTCTTTGCTGGATTTATATCCGAATAATTTTTTGGTCTTGATAAGTTTTGACACGCCAGGAGGCAATTTGTTTTCCCATCCTGCTGTACCCAATTGGATTTGTTCGATTACATCTCTGGAGTATATTTTCATATCCGCGACATTGTAATCCAAAATATCCACAACCTTGTCGTTATATTTGAAGAAGTTGTAGAGCTCTTTTATTCTTGGGTGAACACGCAAATTACTGCTGTTTATAATTTGCCCTGTTTTAGCATCTACAATGGGGTAGAGGTATACTTTTAGATTTTTGAAGAATAATTTTCCAAAAGCTTCCAAAATTCCACCACTAAGATGTCTGTAATATTTTTCATTAAAGATTTCAATGAGGTTATTAACTCCCATTGTAAGTCGAATTTTCTTACTAGTATACTCAGAGAAATATTCAACAAGCTGATAATATTCTTTGAAATTAGAAATCATAACTGTTTGACCCAGCGAGCAAAGTAATCGCGCTCTGTCCATAAAATCTTCCTCATCAATGGCTCCTGTTGACATTAAGTTAGATAAGGTTATCTCGAACAAGACCAATGTTTTTTCCGGATCGGAATCCTCTTCCTTTTCAAAAATGGCCAATGACTTTCGATACATGTCAACGTTAACCTTGGTAACAGGCCTAAAGCTACCACGCAGTGCAATAATGTTTTTCTTATATAACTCTCGTGCAGGCAATAAATTATTCCCGTCAGGCCCAAACATTACAGCATCTGTCATGCCTAAGCGTACAAGCTCTAGACTAAGAACTCTATTATCAACATCCTTGAAAAGGGGTCCACTAAAATTTATAGTATCGATTTCTATGGCATCTCTATCAATATGATCAAAAAGATACTGTAACATCTTTTTTGGGCGATCGTTTTGATAAAAAGCGCCATAAATCAAATTTACCCCCATAACACCAAGTGAAAGTTGTTGTGCTTTGGCATCAATTTCTCTAAAACGTATATGGATGGTAATGAACGAATAAGGCTCATTAGGTTTTGTTTGGAATTTTATTCCCATCCAACCGTGCCCCTTAAAGCGTTTGGCAAAATCAATAGTTGTTACTGTATTAGCGAAAGTAAAAAATAGTTTGTTTTGATTTTTTTCTCGATCTATACGTTTTTCCAACAAACCCATTTCCCAGTCTAACATTTTGTTTAGTCTAGACTCCGTTACATAGCGACCGTCTTCTTCTCGTCCATAAATGGCATCACTAAAATCTTTGTCGTAAGCACTCATGGTTTTAGCAATGGTTCCAGATGCACCACCACAACGAAAAAAATGACGAGCTACTTCTTGTCCAGCACCAATTTCAGCAAATGTGCCATAAATATTTTCATTTAAATTTATACGTAGTGCCTTCGCTTCTAGCGAGGGTGTGTTTTCAAAAGGCTGATCTCCTGGAAGTTCTATGGGCATAAGTTCTAATTTTATTCAAAATTATAAAACTTATTCGCATGGTTGGTTTTCATTCGTGTAAATTTGTAAAATGGGTATAAAAATTTATTTTTTAGGAACAGGCACTTCACAAGGCATTCCCATAATTGGCAGCAAAGACCCTGTCTGTCTTAGTGCTGATCAAAAAGATAAGCGTCTGCGTTCCTCAGTTTGGATTCAATGGGATGATTTAGATCTTGTGATTGATTGTGGCCCAGATTTTAGACAACAAATGCTGACGAGTAATTGTCCAAAAATTGACGCACTTTTATTTACACATGAACACGCTGATCACACTGCAGGTCTTGATGATATCCGGCCCTATGTTTTTAGGCAAGGGGCGTTGC
This sequence comes from Flavobacteriaceae bacterium, assembly GCA_030830005.1. GTDB lineage: Bacteria > Bacteroidota > Bacteroidia > Flavobacteriales > Flavobacteriaceae > UBA7446. The sequence continues at coordinate 68,615 of JAURNV010000022.1, forward strand.
CCATATATGGACTTAAACGAGTTGTGGATAACTTAGCCAAGCGATTTGATTATATATTTACTAATGAAAATAAATATCCAGGTGCTCCTTCTGTAACATCGCGTATTATTGACCCCCAACAACCTTTTCGGCTTTCTAGTAAAACCATTATTCCTATTGTGGTTAAACATTATGGTTTGGACGTATTGGGATATCGATTGGATAATTTTGCGTATTTAACAGATATGTTCTCAATTGATCCCGCTGAGCAAAAAAAATTAGATGGAGTAGAAGTGCTGGTAGTAAATGCGCTTCGTGTAGAACCGCATCCTTCGCATTTACATTTAGACGCTGCTATAGCGTTTGCACAACTTGTAGGTGCTAAGAAAACCTACTTTACACATATAAGCCACAAATTAGGGTTTCATGAAATTGTTGAAAATCAACTTCCCAAAAACATCCATCTTAGTTACGATAACCTTGAAATTACCCTTTAAAATGAAGCGAAAAATACTCTTTTACATTTTGATTTTTTCTGTTTTAATCAATTTCTTTTTGATATCAGATTATGGGAAACGATTAAATTACGCTGATGTCAAAATTCAAAAGCAAAGCGAAAAAATTATTCAGCTAAAAGACTCCATAAGAGTATTACAGCAGCTTAAAGTTGTGCCTGTAGCCAAAGAATGATGGTGTCTAAATTATCTTGATTTATTCCGTGTCCAGATGAATACGTGTGAAATTCTGGTCGAAAGCCATACTCTTTAAGCTTTTCCACAGAAAGTTTTGCCCAAGCGTACGGCACAACCATGTCTTCAGTGCCATGAGACACATAAATGGATTTAATTGAATTGTTTGACGCTTCTACTACCCGTGAATCAAGATACCCGCTAAGCGCAGCAATTCCTCTTACTTTTTCATTGCCCAAGCCATACACATAACTCAACATTGCGCCTTGGCTAAACCCCAACAGGTAAATCGGATTTTTTTCTAGTTCATTTTTTTCTTGGTAATAACAAAGAAAATCATGGATATGAGTAGTTGCTTTTTTTACTTCTTCGGGATTTGTCCATCGTTCCATAGTTTCAGTAAAATGAATAGGAAACCAAGCAAAACCTACTCCACCCATTGCTATAGGTGCTTGTAAAGAAATCACATAAAAATCGTCAGGGATATAAGGGGTAAATGAAAAAAGATCAGCCTCATTACTACCGTACCCATGAAGTAAAAGGAGGAGGGGGGCATTGGGGTTGGTTGTTTTTCGCTCTAAATAAACAAAAGACATTAGGTAGTGTGAACTTGAATTTTTCCTCTAGAAATAACACCGAAAACCGTCCCAGAAAGTTCTTCACCAATAAAGAGACTATTTTTTGAAGTCGATAAAAGCGAAGTTTTAGATACTTTATGTTTTCCATTGGGTGAAAATAAAGTCAAATCTGCAATTGCACCCTCTGCGATTGGGTGCTCGTCTATATCAAATCGCTTTTTTCCTCGTGTAAGCAGTTCTACGACCTTTTCTATAGGAAATAGCGACAGTAAACTTCCAAAACTATGTTCTAACCCTAAGGATCCATAGTGTGCACGATCCAATTCAACTGCCTTGAGCTCACTATTTAGCGGCTGGTGATCACTCGTAACCATGTCAATTGTTCCGTCCATTAGGGCAGCTCTCAGCGCTTTTCTATCAGATGAATTTCGCAACGGAGGTAATAGTTTTGCATTTGCATCAAAGCTTTGCAGCGCTTCGTCGGTAAAAAGTAAGTGGTGAATAGAGACACTACAGCTTACATCGAGATTTGCTTTCTTGGCGGCTTTTATAAGTTGGACTGCCGATGCAGTAGAAACCGTTGGGATATGAAGCTTACCTTTTACATATTCCAATACCCCCAAATCTCTTTTTAACTGAAGTTCTTCTGCTACACTGGGAATGCCCCTCAAACCGAGCGAGGTGCTTACAATGCCCTCATGCATTACTCCAGTATTCGCCAAATCTTTATTAAAAGGAAATGACTCAATAAGACCTCCGAAATCGGTAGTGTATTGAAGGGCTAGTTTAAGTGTATTGGCATTTGTGATAGGATCTTTGTGGTTGCTAAAGCACTTTACGCCAGCGGCATGAAGTTCGCGCAATGGCGCAAGTTTACTGGGATTTTCAGCTGATGTTATACAGGCTTTAGGAAGGAGCTTTACGGGACTTTCAATAGCTTGTTCAAACAAAAATGTTATATCAGCTCGACTGTCGGGTTTGGGCGAAGTATTCGTGTTGTAAGCAATATGAGTAAAACCGCTTTTTGCAGCTACTTGCAATCCATGAAAAATAGTTTCGCGTTCTTCAAAACCAGGCTCGCCATAAGAAACATTGCTGTCAAACCAGCCTTGTGAAATGTGCAAGTCTTTAACTGAAATTTGAGTGGCGTTGGGGTAAGAAAGCCTTTTGCCGATCGATTTAATAACTCCATTTTCAATATAAATATCTTGTACTGTTTGGTGATGCGGGCTGGTAGCATCGAGGATTTTTGCAGCTTTAAGTAAGATATTCATTTGCCTAAACCTCTTAGTCGTTGATGTTGCAAAGATAGAAAATCCCCTAACACGAATTAAAAACCTTCAAAAACTCCTAAACCAAACAAGGCATAGTCGTATTTTACGGGGTCTTTTGGGTCTAATTTTCGAAGGTTATGGTCAAGTTCTTTTACGGCATCTATGTCGTTTTGATTTCGACTTAACAACCCTAAAGCTCGCGCTACTTTTCCAGAATGTACGTCGAGTGGACAGGATAATATGCTTGGAGCAATGCTATTCCAAATACCCAAATCAACTCCTGCATTATCTTTTCTTACCATCCAACGCAAAAACATATGCAAGCGTTTTGCAGCTGATTTTTTTGCTGGGTTGGCTACGTGCTTTTTCGTTCGTTTAGGGTGCGGAATTCCAAAAAAAGTATTGTGAAATTCTGATAAAACATCGTGCATTGAGGTAGCAGTTGCTTTTGGTTTGAATAAATTCTCAAGGCTATTATAATCATGATACAACTGCTGTAGTCGTTGTGCAAAATACTTAACATCAACTTCTTGAAACGTTCGGTGCACAAAGCCATCAAAGGTTTTTAAGTCACTAGGCGTGTGATTGATTATAAAATCATGAGGTGTGTTGTCCATTCGCCTCATAAGTTCTTGTGCATTAGTTAAAATGCTTTTTCGATTTCCCCAAGCTATTGTTGCTGCAAAAAAAGCTGCAAGTTCAATATCCTCCTTTTTTGAAAAAGCATGAGGTACTGCTATAGGGTCTAGTGCTATAAAAGAGGTGTTGTTGTATTTCAACACCTTTTCATCCAAAAAAGATTTGAGTTCATCTTGATTTAACGCCATTGCCCATCTACAAGAGTTAGCATGCGGTCAGCGCGTTCTGCAAGCGATTTGTTGTGTGTTACTAAGACCATGCTAATAGAAAAAGTATCTCGTAGTCTAAAAAATAAATCATGAAGTTTTTCAGCAGAGGCGGAGTCTAAGTTTCCACTCGGTTCATCGGCAAGCAATAAACTTGGATTATTAACAAGTGCTCGTGCTACAGCAATACGTTGTTGTTCGCCTCCAGATAACTCGGCAGGTTTGTGGTGTGCTCTTTTTGTTAATTCAAAAAAATCCAAAAGTTCAAACGCACGATTTTCAGCTTCTTTTTTTGGAGTTCGTTTAATAAATGCTGGCAAGCATATGTTTTCGAGTGCACTAAATTCGGGAAGTAATTGATGAAATTGAAACACAAAGCCTAATGTTTTATTTCTAAAAGCCGATAAATTTTTATCTGATAATTCAGCAATATTGGTGTCTTGAATTAGCAAGGAAGAATCATGTTGTGCGTCGGCAAGCTCTAATGTGCCTAAAATATTTAGCAGTGTGGTTTTACCTGCTCCAGAGGGACCAACAATTGAAACGATTTCAGAAGGGTTTAACGCAAAAGATATATTGTTTAAAACCTTTGTTTTGCCGTAAGATTTTGAAATGTTTTCAGCTTTAATCATGTGTTGCAAAGTAATTAAATTTCATTGGTTTGATAACACCTTATAATTGTTGGTTTTTGTTTATTTGAAAATAAGCATATTTTGTTTAAATTTGTTTCAAAATAATTAAACATTATGGTGTTTGCCACATTCGCAGGCGGTTGTTTTTGGTGTACTGAGACCTTGTTCTCCAGAATTCAGGGTGTTCATAAAGTTACGCCAGGATATACTGGGGGGCATATCAAAAACCCTTCGTATCGAGAAGTATGTACGGGTAGAACTGGTCATGCTGAATGTGTTCAAATTGAATATGATCCTAATAATATAGCATTTAAAACACTCTTGGAGGTGTTTTTTGACACTCATGACCCTACTACATTAAATCGTCAAGGGAATGATGTGGGTACACAATATCGATCTGAGATTTTTTATCACACACAGGAACAAAAGCTTACTTCACAAACGTTGATAGAACAGTTGGAGGCCTCAAATGCCTTTGCCGATTCTATTGTTACTGCGATAACTGCTTTTGAGGTTTTCTATACTGCAGAAATTGAACACCATGATTACTACAATTTAAATAAAAACCAGCCATATTGTGCTGCAGTGATATCTCCCAAAGTAAATAAACTAATTAAGAACTATTCATCAAATATTAAGAGTTTATGACATTCGAAGCGAAAGACATTTATAATAAAGACATCACAACATCAATTCAAAAACACTATTTAGAAGTTCTTAGTGATTTAGGTGAAAATCCTTTTAGAGAAGGTCTTATTGAAACGCCAAAACGAGCAGCCAAAGCCATGCAATTTCTTACACAAGGTTATGACATGGATCCAGCTGCCATTTTGGAAGGGGCTAAGTTTGCCGAGTCGTATAACGAAATGGTGGTTGTTAAGGACATTGAAGTGTATTCGCTTTGTGAACATCATATGTTACCTTTTTTTGGCAAAGCACATATTGCTTATATCCCTAACGGTCATATTGTTGGGTTAAGTAAAATTCCTCGTGTAGTTGATGTTTTTGCTCGTCGTTTACAGGTTCAGGAACGCCTCACAGAGCAAATTATGAATTGCATTGATGAAACCTTAAAGCCTGCTGGAGTTGCGATAGTGATTGAAGCTGCCCACATGTGTATGATGATGCGGGGTGTTCAAAAACAAAACTCTCTTACAACAACTTCGGGTTTCCGAGGCGCGTTTGAGGCCATGGAAACCCGAAATGAGTTTTTGAAATTAATTCAAGGAAAACTTTCTTAGTTAGAAAGTATATTTAGCGGAGATTACAATATTACGTCCTGGCTGCTCAACGCCTATGGTTTTTAATCTCGATAAATGTGGAATATATTTCTTATTTGCGATGTTTCGGACAAGAAGTTGTAAACGCAATTCTCTTTGGTCGGTAATTGAAATATCGATATGTGATCCAAAATCTATTACTTCATAACCATTAGTTTTGGTTTCAAATAAGCCAACGTCGTCTTGCTTGTCAACAATAGTTAATGACACAAAAGATGCAAAAACATCACTGATATTCCAATGAACTTCTTGATTTAACGATAGGGGTGGAATAAGGGGTAGTGCAGTCCCGTTATCCTGTTCGCCCTTTACGAATTCGAGTGAAGTTTCAAAGTGAATTTTTCCTTGAGGGTGATAGTGCGCATAAAACTCACCTCCCCACAAGTTAGCATTTGATTGTTCGTATTCAAAAATTTGCAACCCATCTTCAAATTCATTTGAAGGATTCAGGAAAATGTAGTCATTTATCGCATTGTAGAATCCATCTATTCCAAGGTTTAAATGCGTTGTTTGAATATCAAAACCCAAGTCAATTTGAAGGTTTTTTTCTGACATCAAGTTTGCGTTTCCAACTTCAAAACGTTGTGCGCCATGATGAACACCATACGAGGTTAGCTCAGCCAAGTTAGGCGCACGATACCCAGTGCTTGCATTAACGCGAATTTGCGTGTTTTCTGAAATTGGGTATATAATTCCTAAAGAACCATTTAGGCTTGTAAAGTTTTTATCAATTTTGGCTACTTCTGCTTCCTCATCATGAACGTCTTCTTCATCTTCTTCTTCGTGATGGTGAATGGTGAATGCTTCAGTTTTTATGCTACGAATATCATAACGTAATCCTAGCTGCCACTTGAGTTTTTCTGAAGTAAATTGGTGTAACCAATAGACTCCATAATCACGTTGTAACGCATTTGGAATAAGCATTTCGACACCACTGTTGGTATTTTCCTGTTCTAGCCATTGTATGCCGGCAATTTGTTGCCAATTTCCGGATACCGGAAGTGTATTGTTTAAATCCAAAGAAACGACACGATTTCTCATATTTAATGCAGCCCCTTCTTCATCATGTGGATCTTCAACAAGTTCATCTTCGTGATCCTCCTCTTCTAATTCATCTGCATCATGGTCTTCAAACTCACGACGTTTGTTAATCGTAACTCCAGTAGTTAAATTCCAAAGGCCAATACTGGTATTTAGTTTTTGCCGTAAACTGAACTGATTTAATTGTGTTTCTTGAAAGGGAATTTGAGTATTAAAATTTCGTTTCCCTCCTCTACGTTCTTCCACAATGCCAGCTTGTTTATCAGCATATGCTAATCGCATGGTGAGTTGATAATCTCCTTCACTAAATCGTGTATTAAAGCCTGCACTATTAGCTTTAAAACGGCTATTGGGTACAAGATAATCTCCTGACGTTTCATAATCCGCATGTAAGGCTTGAGAGCCATTCGCGCCAAATTGCCATTTTCCTTTGGCTATACCTATAGTTGCGCTTGTTTCATTACCAAAAGATTGAGACAAATAGCGTTGTTGCAGGCTACCTGTAAGTGATTCACGATGTGTAAAATCTTGTGGGCTTATATATATAACACCCCCAATTGCATCTGAACCGTAAAGTAATGAAAAAGGCCCTTTGATGACCTCTACAGATTTTGCTGTTGTTCCAATGTCTAGTCCATGATCTGCACCAAACTGATAGTTTTCGTAACGCAAATCATTAACGTAAGTAACAACACGATTTCCACTCAAGCCGCGTATCACAGGTTTCGCGATTCCAGGACCTGAACTGATCGCAGATACACCAGGTATACGCTGTAGGGCATCTGCCAAAACTGAAGCTCCGCTTTCCTGAAGAGTTTCGCTATTGATTTTGCTTACCGATATTGTGTTTTGGTTTTCTAGATTTGAAAAGGGAGTAGAGACGATTACTTCTTCCATTTCAAAAACAGAGGGATTTAAATTGATAGATATTGTGGATGAGGAAACTACAACCTCTTTGGTCTCGTAACCCAAAAGCGAAACAACAATATTAAAAGGAATAGAGGGAGTGCTGTTTAGTGTAAATGATCCATTTACATCTGAATAAACAACATTATCTAGTTGGGGTAAATATATTTGAGCCAATTCAACGGCCTCACCGGTTTGACTATTGGATACGCTGCCTATGATTTGAGCGTACCCCGTAAAAAAAGATAAAAACGCGAACACAAGTCCGCCTATAAAAGGTTTCATAAAAAATAATATTTAGTTAAACAATTAAGAGTTTGGAATTGAACTAAACTGCAGGTGGGCCTCTTTTATGCTTACTAAATATTGATTTACTGTATTCAGCAGTAGGATGAACTGTTTTTTCGAATTGAAAAAAATCGAGTGGTGAAAAAGATGAGAATAAGGGTAGAAGGGCTTGCGTGTTAGACACATAGTCTAAAAGCTGACAAGATGTATCTCCTTCATGAAAGTGAAGCGTAATTTCATCGCAAGTAGGGTGATCGTGGTGTTCAAAAATATGAACGTATTGAGTTAGTGTGGGATAAAGCATTAACCCAACAAACAAGAGTCTTAAAAAAAGAAAGCGTGAACTCATTTTTTAAAAAAACAACCCAACCCCATGCGGATTAGCATCTTCTTCTCAAAGTTCCAAAAAAAACTGAATTGACCAAATATAAAACCGAAAAAGATAAGAAGTACTTGATATATGGGGAATATTAAGAGAATTCTTGCCGGCCAGTAAATCCAAGGTGACACATTTTCTGCGGTAATGCCCAAAAAGGTTGTTAATGGAGTGGCTAAACGTGCAGAAGAAGAGCCGGTAACGGCAAAAACAATAAAAATTATTACCAATTGAAAATTGGAATGAATGCCCCAACGTTCTTTTAGTCGTTGCATTTATTTGAGGAGTTCGCTAATCTGTTGTGCTAATTCAGTGCCGATACGGTCTTGAGCTTCTTTGGTAGCTGCTCCAATGTGCGGGGTAAGCGATATTTTTGGATGCATCAATAATTTAATGGCTGGTGTGGGCTCATTAACAAAGGTGTCTAAGGCAGCAAAAGCCAAGTGGTCGCTATCCAACGCATTTACGAGTGCATCTTCATCAACAACACCGCCGCGTGCGGCATTGATGAGTCCAGCCCCTTTTTTCATTTTGGCAAATTCCGAAGCACCAATCGTCGGTTTATCTTGTGCAGGTATATGAAGCGTAATAAAATCTGATTGTGCCAATACCTCGTCAAAAGATCGTGTTTTTACAGTTACATCAATAGACTGGCCGTTGAAAAAATCAACACTAATAATGGCTTCTTCCATAAAAGGGTCATAGGCAGCAACATCCATTCCTAAGCCTAGGGCAATTTTGGCTGTAGCCTGCCCAATGCGACCACATCCTATAATGCCTAGAGTCTTACCGCGAAGTTCAATACCGCCTGCATAGGCTTTTTTAAGTGCTCTAAACTTAGTTTCTCCATCTAACGGCATATTGCGATTTGCATCATACAAAAAGCGTACAGCGCCAAACAAATGCGCAAAAACCAACTCTGCTACTGAAGCCGAAGAAGCGGCAGGGGTGTTGATTACATGTAATCCTTTGCTACGTGCATAGTCTACATCAATATTGTCCATACCTACACCACCACGTCCTATGAGCTTTAGACCTGGGCAGGCATCGATAAGCTCCTTACGAGCCGTTGTGGCGCTACGAACTAAAAGACCTGTGATGTTGTTTTCATTGATGTAATTAACAAGTTGTTCTTGTGCTACATTGGTAGTTGTTATCGTAAAGCCTGCTTGCTCTAAAGCATCAATTCCGGATTGAGAAATACCGTCGTTTGCGTGAATGTTCATTATTATGCGTTTTGTTCTAAGGTTTTCATTACATCTGTCAAAACTTGTACTGACTCAATAGGTAGTGCGTTGTACATCGATGCTCGGTATCCGCCAACAGAACGGTGACCGTTAATGCCGTTTATCCCCGCTTCTTTAGCCATACCCTCAAAAGTGTCTTTGAGTTGAGGCTTGTTAAGGGTAAAAGTGGCGTTCATAGTACTGCGATCTTCAACTGCCGCAAAACCATTAAATAGAGCGTTGCGATCAATTTCAGCGTACATAAGTGCTGCTTTAGCATCGTTTTCTTTTTCGATAGCTGCAATACCTCCTTTGTTTTTGAGCCATTCCAAATTAAGCATTGAGCTGTACACACCAAAGACAGGGGGTGTATTAAACATGCTTCCCTTATCTACGTGGATTTGATAATCCAGCATTGAAGGAATTGTTCTAGAAACCTTGCCAAGGACGTCTTCCCGAACAACAACTAATGTGGCTCCTGCGGGTCCCATGTTTTTTTGCGCCCCAGCATATAAAAGTCCAAACTTGCTAAAATCTAATTTCCTAGAAAAAATATCAGAAGAGGAATCTGCAACTAAAACGGTTTCTGTTTCAGGTAATTCTTTGTATTGCGTTCCAAATATGGTATTGTTAGTAGTTATGTGTATATAATCTAAACCCGTTGGAATATCAAAACCTTTAGGGATAAAATTAAAGTTGGCGTCTTTTGAAGAGGATAATTCAACAACATCGCCTAAAAGTTTTGCCTCTTTCATAGCTTTAGATGACCAAGTGCCAGTATTGCAATACCCTGCTTTGTTTTCGAGTAAGTTAAAAGCGACATTCAAGAATTGCTGACTTGCTCCTCCTTGTAGAAAAAGCGCTTGGTAGCCTTTATCTTTTAAGTCTAATAGCTCTAACACTAAAGAA
>JAURNV010000023.1 GCA_030830005.1 Flavobacteriaceae bacterium
TCTCCCACATTTTTTCTTTCAAGCCGATGTAGCTCAGGGGTAGCGCGTTTCCTTGGTAAGGAAGAGGTCACGAGTTCAAATCTCGTCATTGGCTCAATCACATTCTCTACAACACTTTTTTTCTTGTACTTTTTGCATTAGAGCAAAAACAAATAACCCCTTGGCAATAAAATAAATGCCTATGGCAGCATATAAGTAATCCTCTTTATATAATGCCAAAATTCCGCCACCTATCATTCCAAAAGCGGCAAGGATGCTTAACAAGTTAATAGTTTTAGATTTCATAAGATTCAAATTAGGTTATTTCAATATACAAAAAAATCTTATCATTTTTTTAATGAATTATGTTTATTTAAAAAAGGAAAAGATTATATTTGCGCTCATTTTAAAAGAATAAACGTACATTATTATGGCTAAAGAAACTTTTGATCGGTCTAAACCACACCTTAACATTGGTACTATTGGACACGTTGATCACGGGAAAACTACGTTAACAGCTGCCATCACTAAAGTATTGGCTGATGCAGGTTTGTCTGAAGCAAAGAGCTTTGACCAGATCGATAACGCACCCGAAGAAAAAGAAAGAGGTATTACTATTAATACTTCACACGTTGAATATCAAACTCAAAATCGTCACTACGCGCACGTTGACTGTCCTGGTCACGCCGATTATGTTAAAAACATGGTTACTGGTGCTGCGCAAATGGATGGCGCTATCTTGGTAGTTGCAGCTACCGATGGGCCAATGCCACAAACTCGTGAGCATATCCTTCTAGGTCGTCAGGTAGGTGTTCCGCGTATAGTTGCTTTTTTGAACAAAGCAGATATGGTAGACGATGAAGAACTACTCGAGCTTGTTGAAATGGAAGTACGCGAACTGCTTTCTTTCTACGACTATGACGGTGACAATGGTCCTGTTGTACTTGGGTCTGCTCTTGGCGCATTAAATGGAGAGCAAAAATGGGTTGACTCTGTAATGAAGTTGATGGATGAAGTTGACGCTTGGATTGAACTTCCTAAGCGTGATGTTGAAAAGGACTTCTTGATGCCCATAGAAGATGTATTCTCTATTACAGGTCGTGGTACAGTTGCTACTGGTCGTATCGAAACAGGTGTTGCTAACACGGGCGATGCAGTAGATATTATTGGTATGGGCGCTGAAAAACTTGACTCTACTATTACTGGAGTTGAGATGTTCCGCAAAATTCTTGATCGTGGTGAAGCAGGTGATAACGTAGGAATCTTGTTGCGTGGTATCGAAAAAACAGATATTAAGCGAGGAATGGTAATTTGTAAGCCAGGTTCTGTTACTCCACATGCTAAGTTTAAGGCAGAGGTTTATATCTTGAAAAAAGAAGAGGGTGGTCGTCACACACCATTCCATAACAACTACCGTCCACAGTTTTACGTACGTACAACAGATGTTACTGGAAACATTGTCTTACCTAACGGTGTAGAAATGGTAATGCCAGGTGACAACTTGACTATTACGGTTGATTTGATTCAACCAATTGCCCTTAATATGGGTCTTCGTTTCGCAATCCGCGAAGGAGGACGTACTGTAGGTGCAGGTCAGGTAACAGAGATATTAGATTAACACAATTAACGTTTTGTGCACTAAAGGTGCTGCTTTTTAGTAGCACCTTTTGCCGCACTTAGCGGGTGTACCGACCCAGATTGGAGTTGTGCACCAACAGAGACGGGTTTAGCTCAGTTGGTAGAGCACTGGTCTCCAAAACCAGGTGTCGGGAGTTCGAGTCTCTCAACCCGTGCAAGGAGAAAATAATGATGGCTATTATTACATACATAAAAGACGCTTTTGCGGAGTTAAAAAACCACGTTTCTTGGACGCCTCAGTCCGAGTTGTTGCGCCATACAACAGTTGTGGTCGTTTTTTCTATTATTTTTTCGCTTGCCATATGGGGAGCCGACTCCGTACTATCGCGTATTGTTAAATTTTACTTCCAATTAATTAGCTAATCATGACAATTGAAACGGAAGTTAAAAAGTGGTATGTTGTTCGAGCTGTAAGCGGACAAGAAAATAAAATCAAATCATATATTGAATCTGATATTGCACGCCTTGGGCTTTCGGATTATGTAGAAGAAGTTCTTGTTCCGACAGAAAAAGTGGTTCAAATTCGGAATGGAAAAAAAGTAAATAAAGAGCGTAATTACTTTCCAGGGTACATTATGATTAAGGCAAATCTTTCTGGAGAAGTACCTCATATTATACGTTCCATTACAAATGTAATAGGTTTTTTAGGGGAGACAAAAGGTGGTGAGCCTGTGCCTCTTCGTTCAACAGAAGTAAATCGAATGCTTGGAAAGGTAGATGAGCTTTCTGTTCAATCTGACAATGTTGTAATTCCATACAAAATTGGCGAAACCGTTAAGGTTATTGACGGGCCATTTAATGGATTTAATGGTACTATCGAAAAAGTAAATGAAGAAAAACGCAAGTTGGAAGTTATGGTGAAGATTTTCGGAAGAAAAACACCACTGGAACTTTCATACATGCAGGTAGAAAAAGTTTGAGTGTTACGCACAACGATGACTGTATAGCTTCCACTTATACAGTTTTCAATAATGTAGATTAAATTAATAATGGCTAAAGAAGTAAGTAAAGTAGTAAAACTACAAGTTAGGGGAGGCGCCGCGAATCCATCGCCGCCGGTTGGACCCGCTCTGGGTGCCGCAGGGGTAAATATCATGGAGTTCTGTAAGCAGTTTAATGCCAGAACTCAAGATAAACCAGGCAAAGTATTGCCAGTAGTAATCTCTGTGTATGCAGATAAGTCTTTTGACTTTGTTGTAAAAACACCACCCGCAGCCGTTCAATTGATGGAAGCCGCTAAGGTTAAAAAAGGATCAGGCGAACCCAACCGCAGCAAAGTAGCGAGTGTTACTTGGGAACAAGTAAAAGTAATCGCTGAAGATAAAATGCAAGATTTAAATGCATTTACAGTTGAATCTGCCATGAAAATGGTAGCTGGGACAGCACGATCAATGGGATTTACTGTTAAAGGAAATTCTCCTTTTTAATTGAAGTGAAATATGGGAAAAGTTACAAAAAAGCGTAAAGAAGCGCTCAGTAAAATAGACCGGACAAAACTGTACTCGTTGCAGGATGCTTCCGCATTGGTTAAACAAATCGCTAGTTCGAAATTCGATGAATCTGTAGACCTTGCCATTCGTTTAGGTGTTGACCCTCGTAAAGCAAACCAAATGGTTCGCGGCGTGGTTACGCTTCCGCATGGTACCGGTAAAGATGTTCGGGTTTTGGCCTTAGTTACACCTGACAAAGAAGCTGAAGCCCAAGAGGCAGGTGCTGATTTTGTTGGATTAGATGAATATCTGCAAAAAATCAAAGATGGATGGACTGATGTTGATGTTATCATTACCATGCCAAGCGTGATGGGTAAGTTAGGCCCATTAGGACGTGTTTTAGGTCCTAGAGGATTAATGCCAAACCCTAAAACAGGTACGGTTACTATGGACGTTGCAAAAGCTGTTCGTGAGGTAAAAGCAGGAAAAATTGATTTCAAAGTAGATAAAACAGGAATTATTCATGCTCCGATTGGTAAAGTGTCTTTTGATGCTGATAAAATTTCGGGTAATGCTAACGAACTGTTACAAACAATAATCAAACTAAAGCCATCGTCTTCTAAAGGTATTTACATTAAAAGTATTGCCTTATCTAGCACGATGAGCCCAAGTATATCCATTGATACTAAGGCTGTCTAATAGCGTATAGAATATATGACACGAGAAGAAAAAGCAATCGTAATTGAGCAGTTAACTGCCAAACTAGCAGATAGTCCAAACATCTATTTAACAGATGCTTCGGGTTTGAATGCTGAGGTTACTTCTAATTTAAGACGTGCCTGTTTTAAGGCAAATATTAAACTTGAGGTAGTAAAAAATACGTTGTTGACCAAAGCCATGGAGGCTTCTGATAAAGATTTTGGTGAGTTAACCTCAATCTTAGTTGGAAATACCGCCATGATGCTTTCAGAAACAGGTAATGCACCTGCAAAACTGATCAAAGAATTCCGCAAAAAGTCGAATAAGCCTATTTTAAAAGGGGCCTTTATTGAAGAGGCCGTCTATTTAGGTGACGACCAAGTGGAAGCTTTGGTAAACATCAAATCAAAGGACGAATTGATTGGCGAGATTATAACCTTGCTACAATCGCCCGCTAAAAACGTGGTATCTGCCCTTCAATCAGGTGGAGGTACCCTTGCTGGAATAATCAAAACACTTTCTGAAAAGGAAGCTTAAAACGTAAAATAAAAACAATTAAATAGTTCAAAAATGGCAGATTTAAAAGATTTTGCAGAACAGTTGGTCAATTTGACCGTAAAAGAGGTCAACGAATTGGCCAACATCCTTAAAGAAGAATATGGCATAGAGCCTGCAGCAGCAGCCGTTGCTGTAGCTGGACCTGCTGCCGGTGGTGGCGGTGAAGCAGCTGAGGAAAAATCAGAGTTTGATGTTATCCTTAAAGCTGCTGGAGCTTCTAAACTTGCTGTAGTTAAGCTTGTTAAAGAACTTACCGGCCTTGGTCTTAAAGAGGCAAAAGAGCTTGTTGACAATGCACCTAGCCCAATAAAGGAAGGTGTAGCAAAAGATGAAGCTGAAGGACTGAAATCTTCACTAGAAGAAGCAGGTGCTGAAGTTGAGCTTAAATAAGTAAGCTTAAGACGTTAATCAGAGGTTTAAGCCTTCCCGCACGGCGGGTTGGGCTTAAACCATTTGGTGTTTTATGCCCCATGTAATAAAAATTTATAATAATTGACCCGTATGTCCAATACAACAAGCGTAACCCGACACAATTTTGCTTCGGCCATTGGTACTCCCCCTTACCCAGATTTTCTAGATATTCAAATAAAATCTTTCCAAGACTTTTTTCAACTTGAGACCAAGTCTGATGAGCGAGGAAATGAAGGTTTGTATAATACCTTCATGGAAAACTTTCCGATTTCTGACACCCGAAATCAGTTTGTTTTAGAGTTTTTGGATTATTTTGTTGATCCTCCTCGTTACAGTATTCAAGAATGTATCGAGCGTGGACTCACGTACAGTGTTCCACTTAAGGCTCGACTTAAATTGTTTTGTACTGACCCAGAACACGAGGACTTTGAAACCATAGTGCAGGATGTTTACTTAGGAGTAATTCCATATATGACTCCTAGCGGTACCTTTGTTATTAACGGAGCAGAACGAATTGTTGTGTCACAATTACACCGCTCTCCTGGTGTGTTTTTTGGACAATCGTTCCACGCTAACGGGACTAAATTGTATTCCGCTCGTGTAATCCCTTTTAAAGGTTCTTGGATTGAATTTGCTACGGATATCAATAGTGTTATGTACGCTTATATAGACCGTAAGAAAAAGTTGCCTGTAACTACCCTTTTCAGAGCGATTGGATTTGAGCGTGATAAAGATATTCTTGAAATTTTTGATTTGGCAGAGGAAGTGAAAGTTTCTAAGGCCGGAATTAAAAAAGTACTTGGGCGTAAGCTTGCGGCACGCGTACTTAATACTTGGTTTGAAGATTTTGTTGATGAGGACACAGGCGAGGTTGTTTCTATAGAACGTAACGAAATTGTGTTGGATCGTGATACTGTTCTTGAAAAAGAACACATCGATCAGATTTTGGAAGCAAATGCTGCTACTATCTTATTGCATAAAGAAGAATCGCAGTCGGCTGATTATGCAATTATTCATAATACGCTTCAAAAAGATCCTACTAACTCTGAAAAAGAAGCTGTTGAACATATTTACCGCCAGTTGCGTAACGCTGAACCGCCAGATGAAGAAACGGCTCGAGGCATTATTGATAAATTGTTTTTCTCTGATCAACGGTATAATCTTGGTGAGGTAGGACGTTATCGAATGAATAAAAAACTTGGTTTGGACATTGATATGGACAAGCAAGTACTTACCAAAGAGGATATCATTACTATTATTAAGTACCTTATTGAGTTAATAAACTCTAAGGCTGAAATTGATGATATTGATCACTTATCTAACCGTCGCGTAAGAACTGTAGGCGAGCAACTATCTTCGCAGTTTGGAGTAGGTCTTTCTCGTATGGCACGGACTATTCGTGAGCGAATGAATGTACGCGATAATGAGGTGTTTACTCCGATTGATTTGATTAATGCGAAGACACTTTCTTCTGTTATCAACTCATTTTTTGGAACCAACCAACTTTCGCAGTTTATGGACCAAACGAATCCACTTGCAGAAATTACGCATAAACGACGATTATCTGCTCTTGGACCAGGAGGATTATCTCGCGAGCGTGCTGGATTTGAGGTTCGTGACGTACATTACACCCACTATGGAAGATTATGTCCGATAGAAACACCGGAAGGGCCAAATATTGGGTTGATTTCTTCTTTAGGAGTATTTGCAAAAGTGAATAATCTTGGATTTATCGAAACGCCTTATTTCAAAGTAGAAAATGGTGTGGTGGATATGTCATCTTCTCAATATCTTTCTGCTGAAGAAGAAGAAGGAAAGTTATTTGCTCAAGCAAATATTGAAAAAACAGAATCTGGAGAAATAGTTGCCGATAAGATTATTGCCCGTTTAGAAGCTGATTACCCGGTTGTTGATAAAACAGATGTACACTATACGGATGTTGCGCCAAACCAAATTGCTTCTATTTCGGCTTCGTTAATTCCGTTTTTGGAGCATGACGATGCAAACCGTGCCTTAATGGGATCTAACATGATGCGTCAGGCAGTGCCTTTGTTGCGCCCACAAGCTCCTATTGTTGGAACAGGTTTAGAACGGCAGGTTGCTTCAGACTCGCGCGTCCTTATTAATGCTGAAGGAATTGGAAAGGTTATTTATGTAGATGCTGAGAAAATCACCATCAAATATGATATGACAGAAGAAGATAAACTAGTATCTTTTGATTCTGATGAAAAAACGTACGAGCTTATCAAGTTTAGAAAAACAAATCAAGGAACATGTATTAACCTTAAGCCTATTGTTGCTGTTGGCGACCGAGTAGAAAAAGGTCAGGTACTTTGTCAAGGGTATGCTACAGAAAACGGCGAACTCGCACTTGGTCGAAATATGAAAGTCGCCTTTATGCCTTGGAAAGGCTACAACTTTGAGGATGCCATTGTTATTTCTGAAAAAGTTGTTCGGGACGATATTTTTACTTCTATTCACATTGATGAGTATTCATTGGAAGTACGCGATACCAAGCTAGGGAAAGAGGAACTCACTAACGATATTCCAAATGTTAGTGAAGAAGCCACAAAAGACTTAGACGAAAATGGTATGATTCGTGTAGGTGCCGAAGTAGGTGCAGGAGACATCCTTATAGGGAAGATTACCCCTAAAGGTGAGTCTGACCCAACTCCCGAAGAGAAACTCCTTAGAGCAATTTTCGGTGATAAGGCTGGGGATGTCAAAGACGCTTCTTTGAAAGCTTCTCCTTCACTAAACGGGGTTGTTATTGATAAAAAACTCTTTACGAGAATTGTTAAAGATAAACGCAAGCGTTCACAAGACAAGGAGGCTATAACTGAACTTGAAGACAAATATGACGCTAAGTTTGAGCAACTAAAGGTTGTTTTAGTTGAAAAATTGTTTGCTATTTTGAGTGGTAAAACGTGTCAAGGAGTAATGAATGACTTGGGCGAAGAGGTAATGCCTAAAGGTAAGAAGTTTACCCTTAAAATGTTAAATGCTGTTGATGATTACGCACACTTAATTAATTCAGATTGGACAGTTGATAAGAAGGTCAATAAGTTAGTCAACGACTTGATGCATAATTATAAAATTAAGGAGAATGACTTGCAAGGGGCTTTGCGTCGCCACAAATTCACGATTTCTGTAGGTGATGAACTTCCAGCCGGAATTTTAAAACTTGCTAAAGTATACATCGCTAAAAAGCGTAAGCTTAAAGTTGGTGATAAAATGGCCGGTCGTCACGGGAACAAGGGTATTGTTGCACGAATTGTACGTCAAGAAGATATGCCATTCTTAGAAGATGGAACTCCGGTTGATATTGTTCTCAACCCTCTTGGTGTACCATCACGAATGAATATTGGACAAATCTATGAAACGGTTCTTGGTTGGGCAGGTCAAAAATTAGGCAAAACGTTTGCCACACCAATTTTTGACGGAGCCACTAACGAACAAATAGATACCATAACTGCCGATGCAGGGGTTCCGCAATTCGGACATACTTACCTATATGACGGTGGAACTGGCGAGCGTTTTGATCAACCAGCTACTGTGGGTGTAATTTATATGCTAAAACTCGGCCACATGGTTGATGATAAAATGCACTCGCGCTCCATTGGACCGTACTCGTTAATTACGCAACAGCCTCTAGGAGGTAAAGCTCAATTTGGTGGACAGCGCTTTGGTGAAATGGAAGTTTGGGCTTTAGAAGCATATGGTGCTTCTAGTACCCTCCAAGAAATTTTGACGGTTAAGTCTGATGACGTTATTGGCCGAGCCAAAACATACGAGTCAATTGTTAAAGGTGAAGCTATGCCAAAACCTGGTCTTCCTGAGTCCTTTAATGTATTGATGCACGAACTGAAAGGCCTTGGCCTTGATATTCGATTAGAAGAATAATAATATTTAAGAGTAGATGGCACGAATAAACGAAACACAACAACAAAAGGATTTTAATAAAATCTCTATTGGGCTTTCATCGCCCGAAACTATTTTGGCCTCCTCAAAAGGAGAGGTTCTAAAGCCAGAAACTATCAACTATCGTACGCATAAACCTGAGCGTGATGGACTGTTCTGTGAACGCATTTTTGGTCCAGTTAAGGATTTTGAATGTGCTTGTGGTAAGTACAAACGCATTCGCTATAAGGGAATTGTGTGTGATCGCTGTGGGGTAGAAGTAACAGAGAAAAAAGTACGTCGCGATCGTGTAGGACACATCAGTCTTGTGGTTCCTGTTGCACATATTTGGTACTTCCGTTCTTTGCCCAATAAAATTGGCTACTTGCTTGGACTTCCTTCAAAGAAGTTGGACATGATTATTTATTATGAACGCTATGTAGTTATACAGCCGGGTATTGCAACTAACGAAGAGGGAGAGCCTGTTCAAAAAATGGATTTTTTGACAGAAGAAGAATATTTGAATATTCTTGAAAAGCTTCCTCAGGACAATCAGTATTTAGAAGACAGTGACCCCAACAAGTTTATTGCTAAAATGGGGGCCGAATGTTTGATTGATATCCTTAATCGTATTGATTTGGATGAGTTGTCTTTTCAATTACGTGATAAGGCTAATAACGAGACTTCAAAACAGCGTAAAACGGAAGCTTTAAAACGTCTTCAGGTTGTTGAGGCATTTCGAGACGCTAATAAAAATCGCGAAAATCGTCCTGAGTGGATGATTATGAAGGTAGTTCCTGTAATTCCACCAGAATTACGTCCACTAGTACCTTTAGATGGGGGGCGTTTTGCCACTTCTGACCTTAACGATTTGTACCGTCGTGTGATTATTAGAAACAATCGTTTAAAGCGATTGTTAGAGATTAAAGCACCAGAAGTTATTTTACGTAATGAAAAACGTATGCTACAAGAGTCGGTAGATTCCTTGTTTGATAATACACGTAAATCTTCTGCGGTAAAAACAGATGCAAATCGTCCATTAAAATCGCTTTCGGATTCTCTTAAAGGAAAGCAAGGACGTTTTCGTCAGAACTTACTTGGTAAGCGTGTAGATTACTCAGCACGTTCAGTTATTGTTGTAGGTCCTGAACTTAAACTATATGAGTGCGGTTTGCCAAAGAATATGGCAGCTGAACTTTATAAGCCGTTTATCATCCGTAAACTTATTGAGCGCGGAATTGTTAAGACGGTAAAATCAGCAAAGAAAATTATTGACAAGCGAGAGCCGGTTGTTTGGGATATTTTAGAAAACGTTCTTAAGGGGCATCCAGTACTTTTAAATCGCGCTCCCACACTTCACCGCTTGGGAATCCAGGCTTTTCAACCGAAACTAATTGAAGGAAAAGCGATTCAATTACACCCTCTGGCGTGTACCGCATTTAATGCCGACTTTGACGGTGACCAAATGGCAGTACATTTGCCTTTAGGTCCAGAGGCAATTCTTGAATCACAGTTATTAATGTTGGCTTCGCATAACATTCTTAACCCTGCAAACGGTTCGCCAATCACAGTACCCTCTCAAGACATGGTACTTGGATTGTATTATATGACTAAAGCGCGTAAGTCTACCAAAGACCATAAGGTAAAAGGTGAAGGCTTAACCTTTTACAGTGAAGATGAGGTAAACATTGCTTTTAATGAAGGCAAAGTGAACCTTAACGCCATGGTAAAAATTCGCGCTAAAGATTTCAATGAAAATGGCGAATTAGTATACCAAATTATTGATACCACCGTAGGTAGAATATTATTTAATCAGCATGTTCCCGAGCAAGCAGGTTTTATAAATGAAGTTTTAACCAAGAAATCCCTTCGAGGAATTATTGGTGACATCTTAAGTGTGACTAGTGTTCCTGAAACAGCTGAATTCCTTGATAAAATTAAGGACATGGGATTCTCTTTTGCCTTTAAAGGTGGATTATCCTTCAGTTTGGGAGATATCATCATTCCAAGTGAAAAAACAGGATTGATTGATCAAGCAAATGAGCAAGTAGATGGTATAATTGCGAATTACAACATGGGGCTTATTACCAACAATGAGCGTTATAATCAGGTAATTGATATTTGGACATCTACTAATGCAACTCTTACTGAACTTGCTATGAAACGCATTAGCGAAGACCAGCAAGGATTTAATTCGGTTTACATGATGCTTGACTCTGGTGCGCGTGGTTCAAAAGAGCAGATTCGTCAGCTTACAGGTATGCGTGGATTGATGGCTAAGCCTAAGAAATCCAATTCAGGTGGAGGTGAGATTATTGAAAACCCGATTCTTTCAAACTTTAAGGAAGGGTTATCGATTTTAGAATATTTTATTTCCACTCACGGAGCTCGTAAAGGACTTGCAGATACGGCGTTAAAAACTGCTGATGCAGGTTATTTGACGCGTCGTTTGCACGATGTTGCACAAGACGTTATTGTAAATCAAGTGGATTGTGGAACCCTTCGCGGACTTCCAGTAACTGCGCTTAAGAAAAATGAGGAGGTTGTTGAACCTCTTGGTGAGCGAATTGTTGGCCGAGTAGCATTGCATGATGTTATTAATCCTCTTACAGGTGATGTTATTGTGTCTTCTGGAGAAGAAATTTTAGAAGCACATGTTAAATCAATTGAGGTTACCCCAATTGAAAGTGTTGAGGTGCGTTCCGCACTTACATGTGAAGCCAAAAAAGGTATCTGCGCCAATTGTTATGGGCGTAACCTCGCAACAGGAAAAATGGTTCAACAAGGTGAGTCTGTAGGTGTTATTGCAGCACAATCTATTGGTGAGCCAGGTACACAGCTTACGCTGCGTACATTCCACGTGGGAGGTATTGCCGGAAACATTTCAGAAGAGAACAAACTCACTGCACGTTTTGATGGTGTTGCCGAGATTGAAGAACTGAAAACCGTTGACGGAAAAGATAATGATGGTAATAAAGTTAAAATTGTTATTTCACGAACTTCTGAAATCAAAGTTGTAGACCAAAATACTGGAATTGTACTGAGTACAAACATTATTCCTTATGGATCATTTGTTTTTGCAAAAGACGGACAAAAAATCAAAAAAGGAGATGTGATCTGTCAGTGGGATCCTTACAATGGAGTAATTATTTCTGAATTTACGGGTTCAATTGGATATGAAAATATAGATCAGGGTGTTACCTTTCAAGTGGAAATTGACGAACAAACTGGTTTCCAAGAAAAAGTAATTTCTGAATCTAGAAACAAGAAAATCATTCCAACACTGTTAATCAAAGACGCTAGTGGTAAAACATTACAGGCATATAACCTTCCTGTGGGTGCGCACCTTATGGTTAATGATGGTGAGAAAATTGAAAACGGTAAGATTTTAGTTAAAATCCCTCGAAAATCAGCCAAGTCAGGAGATATTACGGGTGGTTTGCCACGTGTTACAGAGCTTTTTGAAGCACGTAACCCGTCTAACCCAGCTGTAGTTTCTGAAATTGATGGTGTAGTTACTTTTGGTAAAATAAAGCGTGGTAATCGAGAAATTATTGTTGAGTCTAGAACTGGGCAAATCAAAAAATACTTGGTTAAACTTTCGAATCAAATTTTAGTTCAAGAGAATGACTTTATTAAAGCAGGTATGCCACTCTCTGATGGTGCTATTACACCAAATGACATCCTGTCTATCAAAGGACCATCTGCTGTTCAGCAGTATTTGGTTAATGAAGTGCAAGAGGTCTATCGTTTACAAGGGGTAAAAATCAACGACAAGCACTTTGAAGTCGTGGTACGTCAAATGATGCGTAAGGTTCAAATTGAAGACTCTGGGGATACAACTTTCTTGGAAGGTCAATTAGTTCATAAGGCAAACTTTATTGAAGAAAACGATGCCTTGTTTGGTCAAAAAGTAATCCTCGATGCTGGGGATTCTGTAAATCTAAAAGCAGGCCAAATTGTAACTGCACGCCAACTGCGTGATGAGAATTCATTTCTTAAGCGTGAAGATAAGAATCTTGTAGAAGCTCGAGATGCGGTGAATGCAACTGCAACTCCGATTCTTCAAGGAATTACACGAGCATCGTTGCAAACCAAGTCGTTTATTTCGGCTGCATCATTCCAAGAAACCACTAAAGTACTTAACGAAGCAGCTGTTGCTGGTAAGATAGATACTTTAGAAGGATTGAAAGAAAACGTTATTGTAGGGCACAAGATTCCTGCAGGTACGGGGAATCGTGCATTCAACGATATTATTGTGGGCTACACAGATGAATATGAAGCGCTGATCGCAGAAAAATCACTAAGTGCTGATGTATAATGAGTGAAAAGACAAAAAAAGAAGGTAGCATTAATATTGAGCTAGACCCTGAAACTGCTCAGGGGACTTATTCAAACCTTGCGATTATTAATCACTCAGGTTCTGAGTTTGTAGTTGATTTTATTAATATCATGCCAGGTGCTCCAAAAGCTAAAGTGCGTTCACGTATTATACTCACCCCTCAACATGCCAAGAGATTTTTAAAGGCATTAGGTGAAAATGTACAGCGTTTTGAATCCGCTCACGGAGAAATTAAGGATTATGAGCAGCCGCCCATACCACTTAATTTTGGCCCAACAGGCGAAGCTTAATCAAACAAAATCCCGCTCGAAAGATCGGGGTTTTTTATATCTAAAACTCTGAAGTAGCGTGAAAAATAATCCCTGGGTATTTGCTTTGGGTCATTTGTAGCGTAAAGGCTGAGTCTGCCAAAAAAACCAGTTGACCTTGTTTGTCAATGGCTAAAAATTTTGCCTTAGCTTGCTTAAAGTCAATAAAATCAGATTCGCTATTGGGCTGTACTTCCAACCAACAGGCTTTATGAACATTTAAGTTTTCATAGTTGCAAATCGCGCCATACTCATGTTCCAAACGGTACTGAATTACATCAAACTGCAGCGCCCCTACTGTTCCCACAATTTTACGGCCGTTTAGTTCTAGGGTAAACAATTGTGCCACGCCTTCGTCCATCAATTGGTCAATCCCTTTGCTGAGTTGTTTTGCTTTCATGGGATCGGCGTTGTTAATATATCTAAAATGTTCGGGCGAAAAACTGGGAATACCCTTAAAGTGTATTTGCTCTCCTGAAGTCAAGGTGTCTCCAATTTTAAAGTTTCCGGTATCGTGTAAGCCCACAATGTCGCCAGGATAAGACACATCTACAATTTCCTTTTTATCAGCAAAAAAAGCATTGGGACTACTGAATTTTAGCTTTTTATTGTGTCGTACGTGTAGGTAAGGTACGTTTCGGGCAAACGTTCCAGAAACAACTTTGATAAATGCTAAACGGTCGCGATGTTTGGGGTCCATATTTGCATGTATTTTAAAAACAAAACCCGAAAACGCATCTTCTTGTGGACTAATGGTGCGTTCTTCGCTAGTTTTTGGTTGTGGTGTTGGAGCAATATCCACAAAGCAGTCTAGCAACTCTTGAACGCCAAAATTATTCAACGCAGAGCCAAAAAAGACAGGATGTTGTTGTCCACTCAAGTAAGTATCTCTATCAAAAGAAGGATACACTTCACGAACTAATTCTAGCTCTTCTTCTAGCCTGTCTTTAGCAGATTCACCAATGCTACTTTTAAGTATGGGTTCGCTCAAACTTTTAATAAGGCTGCTTTTGCCTACTGTAGTTTTACTTTCGCTTACAAATAGCCTGACAGTGTCGTTCCACAAATTGTAAATCCCTTTAAAATCATATCCCATACCGATAGGAAAACTCAATGGTACGGTGGTTAGTCCAAGTTTTTGTTCTACCTCGTCAAGAAGATCAAACGCGTCTTTCCCCTCTCTATCCAATTTGTTTATAAATACAATAATGGGGATATTTCGCATGCGACAAACGGACACTAATTTTTCAGTTTGCTCTTCTACACCTTTTGCCACATCAATCACTACTATTACACTATCAACAGCAGTTAAGGTCCGATAAGTGTCTTCTGCAAAATCTTTGTGTCCAGGTGTGTCAAGAATATTTATTTTTTTGTCCTTGTATAAAAAAGCTAGTACTGAAGTTGCCACCGAAATTCCACGTTGGCGCTCAATTTCCATAAAGTCACTAGTTGCAGCCTTTTTTATTTTATTGGACTTTACTGCTCCTGCCTCTTGAATTGCGCCTCCAAAAAGAAGCAGTTTTTCAGTAAGTGTGGTTTTACCAGCATCAGGGTGAGAGATGATGCCAAAAGTACGCCTGCGTTTGATTTCTTCCAAAAAATTCATGTGGGCAAAAGTATCAAATTGTTTCGCAGATTTATCATATCACACTCCTTAATATCAGCTCAGTTATAATTCAAATACTTGATGAAGCCGAGCAACATGAAATCCATTGTTTTTAATGATTTTACTGGTTTTACTGTCAGGATCAAGAGTTGGATTAGTGTGATTCATGTGAATAAAGTAAATTTTATCTTTAATTTCTTCAGATGCTCTTTTAAAAAGAGTCATGGTTTCAACGATAAATGGGTGAGGAATTTCAGAAATATCCCTAAAATTGAGTTCATCACCACTGTAGAATGTAGCATCTAAAAAAGCGTAATCTACCTTTGTTACTTCTTCAACTATAGATAAATCCCATTTTTCCCATTTGTCTATATCTGGGATAAAAAGCGCACTTTTCTTAGGTCCTTCAATGATAAACCCAACAGTTTCAGAATATTCATCTCTGTGAGGCACCAATATTGGGGTCACCGAGAGGGTTTCAGAAAGGGTTTTTTTTTTTCTGTTTCCTAATTGTTTTAACCTAATATTTTTTGTTTCAACCAACTGATTCCAAGGCCCATTATTTCTTAAATAAGAATCCATTCTTGGCATGACATAAACAGGAATTTGATTGCTATTAACGGCTTCTTTCCCTAAATACATAAGGCCAGAATAATGACCAATGTGTGCATGCGTTAAAAAAATACCATCGGGAAGCTCTTTGTTGTTTTGTGCACCAAAAGCGGTTAGTTCCTTGAGTTGTTTCGGAAGATTTGGCGTGGCCTCAAACATATATTTTTTTTGAGTACTAGAATCATATAAGCCTAAACAGGTAACAGGAAAAGAGGTGTTGTTTTTTCTTAATGATGTACAGCAAGACTTAGTACATGCAATATGCGGCGCACCAGCATCTTGAATTGTTCCTAAAACGATAATTGCCGTTTCGCTTGATGGTTTAATTGCGTTTGGCTCTACGCATCCATACAAAAGCACAAATATTATCATTAGAGATTTTGAGAACGCTAAAAAAGAAAAAGAAGTGTTGAAATGCATCTTCATATGTTATTTGCTAAAGTAATAAGAACAAATAAAAGTTCTATTGTGCGACCTTACATTCCGTTTTTGTATTTTTAATCCAAATATGGAAGAACAGGTAATTTTGGTAGACCTAGACGATAACCCAATCGGGTTGATGCCTAAAATGGAGGCGCATGAAAAAGGGATTTTGCATCGTGCCTTTTCAGTATTTGTTCTTAATAACAAAGACGAATTGATGTTGCAAAAGCGCGCCTTACACAAATATCATTCCCCAGGGCTTTGGACAAACACTTGTTGTAGTCATCAGCGAGAAGGCGAAACCAATATAGCCGCAGGAAAAAGGCGGCTACAAGAAGAAATGGGATTTGTGACCGAACTTAGAGAAGTAACCTCATTTGTTTACAAGGCACCTTTTGATAATGGATTAACAGAACACGAATTGGACCATATTATGGTTGGGCAATTCAACCAAGTGCCTACCATCAACCCCGAAGAAGTTGCCGAATGGAAATGGATGCCTATTGATGCCGTTCGTTATGACATAAACCAAAACCCCGAAAATTACACCGTTTGGTTTGTCATTATCTTTGAGCAGTTCTATGAACAAATAAAAAGGCTATGAAACAAGTAACCGTAAGCCGAAAGGCACACTTCAATGCTGCGCATCGCCTATATCGTAAGGATTGGAGCGACACCAAAAATGAAGAAGTTTTCGGCAAATGCAGTAACCCCCATTTTCATGGGCACAACTATGAGCTCATCGTGTCTGTAACTGGAGAAATTGACCCCGAAACAGGATATGTAATAGACATGAAAGTACTAAAGGAGTTGATTAAAAACTACGTTGAAGATGCCTTTGATCACAAAAACTTAAACGAGCAAGTTCCTGAATTTTCATCGCTGATACCCACCGCCGAAAATATTTCTGTGGTGATATGGGAAAAGTTACGACCCCATATTGCCAATAAAAACGATTTATCTATAACTTTGTACGAAACCCCTCGAAACTACGTGCAGTTTTCGGGAACTAACCAATAAATCTAATATGGCAACGATTCGAGATTTAAAAAAAGATATCAACCACGTACTAGGCGAAATTATTGAAATGGCATTGGACTGGGAAAAAGAACATCCCGAGGCAGATAAAAATATAGCAACAGCTATTATAGATGAAGCTATAAGTACTTATGATGTGTTAAGTGCCAAGATTTATCAAAAAGATGTCAAAAACAAAAAAGGACATTTTCGTGCCATTCAGGATGAGCTTGCCGAAAAGGGCACTGCACTGATTGAAAAAATCAACGGGCTGTAAGCACCTTCCTAAATGTTAGGTTTATGCGCGGACCAACCTCTCGCGCCGTTTTTGCTATCTGATGTTTCCAAAAGTGTTGGGTTGTTCCTTCCATAACCAATAAACTTCCATGCGCCAGCTCAAATTTTAGCCGCTGATTTTTCATGCTTGTATGTTTCAAATGAAAATAGCGAGCTGCGCCCAAGCTGACTGAGGCAATCACGGGGTTTTTACTCAATTCGGGTTCGTTATCAGCGTGCCAACCGTTGCTGTCTTTGCCGTTGCGGTAGAGGTTTAGGAGCACGGTTGTAAAGGATTCGTTTGTGAATGCTTTTAATTTTTTTTCTATCCCTAACAAGGGTTCATTCATGGGGTTGGGTTGCATGACGATTCCCGAGTAGCCGTAGGGATCGGTAGTATGTCCGTGTAAGGATGTCATACGCGGTTGGGCATGGGTTTTTCCAAAAACCCTAATAGGATCGTTGCGCCAAGGGGTTATGGCATGTAAGGTTTCAAAATATGCATCTGCTTCTTCACAAGTTAAAAAATTGGGATAATAGCGGATTACAGCATCGGGAAGTTCAGGAGCAAAAACGTCAAATAACAACGACATTACTTATCCTTTTTTTTTCGTTTTTTGATGGTTTCTTTTCTGTAGTGCAAGAAGAGCGTATTAACAAAACCTAGAATCAGGGCTACACCTATAATAATATACCCCATAGTAAATAGTTTGCCCAAATCGGTTTGTGGGGAAAAATCGCCGTAGCCAATGGTAGTGAGCGTAATCACTGAAAAGTAAAGCGAGTCGAGCCACGACCAGTCTTCAATAAAGCGGTAGGCAACGGTGCCTAATGCCAGAAAAAAGTTGGTAGCAAAAAGCAATGCCCGGTAAGTAGGGTCACGCCAAAAAGATAATAGGGTACGCCAAAAAAACAGCATGGTAAATGATTTCAATAAAACTACAAAAAATCCCTCAACTGTGGTTGAGGGATTTAATTCCGTGCCTTTCGGCAAAGCTCAGGGCACTGCGTTTATCGAAGTGCCCTTTTGATTATTTTATCATCTCAAAACTACGCTTGATAAAAGCAGTAAGCTCTTCGCCTTTTAGCAGCGACTGTGACAAGCGTGCCAAATCCAACGATTGTTTTATAAGGCGTTCTTGTTTCTTTTGGGTTTTGGTTTCCAAGATCTGACTTACTAGCGGATGGTTTACGTTTACCACCAACTGATACATGTCCGGAAAACCACCGCCAAACATACTGCCACCGCCGGTTTGCTGCATTTCTTTCATACGTCGCATAAACTCGGGTTGCGTAATCATAAAAGGAGCAGCTTGGCTATCCATTGCTTCTAGCTGAACGGTATACTGTTCTTTAGGCACCACGGCTTCAATGAGCGGTTTAAGCGTTTCTTTTTGCTCTTCTGACAGTTTTGATAGTTGTGGTTCATCTTTAGAAATGAGCTTATCAATATGGTCTGCGTCTACACGAACAAATCCAAGTTTGTCGTCTTCTTGTTCTAATTTTTGCAACAAGTGACCTATAATAGGTGAGTCTAATAACAATACGGTATACCCTTTATCTTTTGCAGCCTGAATATAGGCATGCTGCTCCGCAACATTTGCAGCATATAATTGAATAAGTTTACCATCCTTGTCGGTTTGCGAATCTTTGGTTTGTTCCTTTAATTCATCAAGTGTTAGAAAAGCCCCGTCGGTTGTAGGGAAGAGGTTAAACTTCTTCGCCTTATCATAGAATTTTTCTTCTGAAAGCATGCCGTATTCAATCACCACTTTGATATCATTCCACTTTTGTTCAAGGTTTTCACGATCATTTTTAAAAATGGATTGAAGCTTGTCGGCAACTTTTTTAGTAATATAATTACTTATTTTTTTAACTGCGCCATCCGCTTGCAAGTAACTTCTGGATACGTTTAACGGAATATCGGGGGAGTCAATAACCCCGCGCAACATGGTTAAAAATTCGGGAACAATTCCCTCTACGTTGTCAGTTACAAACACCTGATTTTGATAGAGTTGAATTCGGTCTTTCTGAATGTTTAACTCGTTGTTTAGTTTTGGAAAATACAAAATTCCAGTTAGTGCAAAGGGATAATCTACGTTAAGGTGAATATGAAACAGCGGCTCTTCAAACTGCATGGGATACAACTCATGATAGAAAGATGTGTAATCTTCATTTTTAAGTTCAGTGGGTTTTTTAGTCCAAGCAGGATTGGGGTTGTTAATAATATTATCAACTGTTTCTTTAATTTCTTTTTTGTCATCACCTTCGCCCTCTTCGCGGGTTTCTTCGCGGGTGCCAAACTTGATGGGAATGGGCATAAACTTATTGTACTTTGTGAGCAATTCACGAATACGAGCTTCTTCCAAAAATTCGTCCGACTCGCTATCGATATAAAGAATAATTTCTGTACCGCGCTCTGTTTTGTCGTGTTCCACAAGGGTATATTCAGGTGAGCCGTCACACGTCCAATGCGCAGCAGGAGCGTCTTTGTGTGATTTGGTAATAATCTCTACTTTTTCAGCAACCATAAAAGCGGAGTAAAACCCTAAGCCAAAATGACCAATAATGCCACTGTCTTTGGCACTGTCTTTATATTGATTTAAAAATTCTTCGGCGCCAGAAAAAGCAACTTCATTTATATATTTATTTACTTCTTCAGCTGTCATCCCTAACCCTTGGTCAATTACATGAAGGGTTCTTTTTTCGTTATCAATTTTTATTTCAATCTGGGGATTGTTGTATTCCACAGTAGCCTCTCCGATATTGGAAAGATGCTTTAATTTTAAGGTAGCATCTGTAGCATTGGACACCAATTCACGTAAAAATATTTCGTGGTCGCTGTAGAGAAATTTTTTAATTAAAGGGAAGATGTTTTCAACAGCTACGTTAATTTTTCCTGAAGCCATAGTATATAATTTTCTTTTACTATTACAAAACAAATACCAAAGTCAATTAGCTGACAGGATGACACTTTATGTATTTTGTTTAATAATTTTGTTTTTTTGTTAAACAGTATTATATTTGTGGAGTAGTCAGTGAACAAAATTTTTGGAGAGAATTGCTATGAAAACTCTACATTGATTACACTCCTTTTATTGGTTTGTTTAATTTTGGTTAAGTTGTTCGAAGGTGCATCGTGGTTGTTGCACCTTCTTTTTTTATTGACAAGATAATTTTGTTTCTTGTTGCTTTAAAAGTTCATTATGTATAGTTCACGTATTGTAGGCTTGGGACATTTTGTTCCTGAAAATGTGGTCACCAACCATGATTTATCTAAATTAATGGATACAAATGATGAATGGATAACGGAAAGAACCGGTATTAAGGAGCGTCGCTTGATACAAAAAGATTCTGGCGAGGGAACGACTTCTATGGCGGTTAAGGCTGCCGAAATGGCATTAGAGCGGTCAGGAGTTTCTCGTAATGAAATCGATCTTGTTATTTTTGCTACCCTTAGTCCTGACCTTTATTTTCCTGGTTCTGGAGTGTTACTTCAAGACCAAATGGGTTTAGGTACTTGCCCTGCTTTAGATATTCGAAATCAATGTTCGGGATTTGTTTACGGACTTTCAGTTGCTGATCAGTTTATCAAAACCGGAATGTATAAAAATGTGCTTCTTGTAGGTTCTGAATACCACTCGGGAGGTATGGATTTTACCACACGTGGGCGTACCGTTTCTGTTATTTTTGGTGATGGAGCTGGAGCTGCCGTACTCACTAGAGAAGAAGACACCACCTTAGGAATACAGTCAACACATTTGTATTCTGAAGGTAAATATGCGGAAGAACTCGCCATTATTGGCCCAAGCACAAGGCGGTGGATACCTGAGATTGTTGCTGGTTATGATGAAGACGATATGCGCTATCATCCACATATGAATGGGCAATTGGTATTTAAAAATGCGGTGGTGCGATTTAGCGAAGTTATACATGAAGCTTTGCAGAAAAACGGAAAAAACACTTCAGATATTGATATGTTCATTCCGCATCAAGCAAACTTACGTATAGCTCAATTTGTTCAAAAGAAGTTCGGACTCCGCGATGATCAGGTATATAACAACATTATGCGTTATGGTAACACAACTGCGGCTTCAATACCTATTGCGCTGTCAGAGGCGTGGGGAGAAGGGAAAATCAAGGAAAATGACACCGTTGTGTTAGCAGCTTTTGGCAGTGGATTTACTTGGGGTAGTGCCTTGATACATTGGTAATCCCAAACCCGAAACCCACAAGAATAGTATTGAGAGTCCTCCATTAAGTGCCAACACAAAAAACCCAAAGTCAAAGTTAAAATACAACTTGCATTGCATCGCAATAAAGTAAGTAATTAGGGGTGTAGCAATACAAATTAGTGGAGCCCATTTGTCTCGAATTTGTCGTTTCGAAGAAATGCCCAAAAGAAACAACCCTAAAAGGGGTCCGTAGGTGTATCCTGCAAAAAGAAGCAATTGTTCAATTACGCTTTGATTTTTAATTAAGTAATAGAAAAGTACCATGCATAGCCAAAGCAGAAACGCCATAAATCGATGCATCTGTTTGCGCTGTTTAATCCCTTTTCTTTCCTCTTTTATACCCCACAAATCAATACTTGCACTAGTTGCTAGTGAGGTCATTGAACTGTCAGCACTGCTAAATGCAGCTGCAATAAGCCCAAATACAAATACATATGCCAAAATAACACTCAACCCTGATTGTGTAGCCACTGAAGGAAATAAATTATCTCCTGATGCAGCTATTCCATTACTTTGGGCAAAAGCCACCAACAAAACGCCTAAGGCTAAAAATAAAAAGGTTACAAAGACTAAAGCTATAGTAAACCAAAACATGTTTTTTTGTGCATCTTTTAAGGACCTACATGTTAAATTTTTCTGCATCATTTCTTGATCAAGGCCTGTCATGGCAAATGCAATAAGTGCACCTGAAAAAAACTGCTTTACAAAGTGTTGACTGCTGTTCCAATCTTCCCAAAAAAACACTTTTGTTGTGGGTTGATCACGCCACCACTCCCACCAAGACTGTGTGCTTAAGCCAAGCTCATGATATAACACATAAACAGCAACAAAAAGACAAATAAGCATACAAATTGTTTGTATGGTGTCTGTATAAATAATGGTTTTAATCCCTGTTTTATAGGTATAACTCCACATCCCTAAAATAGCAACGGCTGCACTTAGCCAGAAAGGTATGTTGAGCGCATCTAGAGCAATCAAGTGCATAACTTTTAAAACTAAAAAAAGCCTAAAACTTGTACCTGTGAGACGTGATAATATAAAAAAAGAGGCTCCAGTTTTGTAAGCATACTTACCAAAACGATGAAGCAAATAGGTATATATAGTTACTACCTTCCATTTATAATAGAGGGGTAGTAAAAAAAGGGCAATGAATACATACCCCAACGCATACCCCAATACCATTTGCGCGTAACTGAGTTGTGTGTCAGCAACCCAACCTGGAACCGAAACAAATGTGAGTCCCGAAAGGGAAGCTCCTATCATTCCAAATGCTACCAAATACCAGGGGGCATTTTTGTTGGCTGTAAAAAACATAGCATTGCTATTGCTTTTTCCCACAAAACGAGAAACAGTGAATAACACACTAATATAAAGAAAGAGGCAAAGTGCTAACACTTGTGCGGTCATGTATTTTTTTGGTAAAGATAGCAGATGTTCCTTTTAGTGAAATAGTGTATTTTTGGGCATGGATTTTCCGTCGTCATTACTGCAGAAAGCAGTTGAAGAAATTGCACAACTTCCAGGGATTGGTCGACGGTCTGCGCTTAGGCTGGTTTTACATCTTCTGCGCCAACCCAAAGATTTTAGTGAGCGTCTTTCTAGTGCCATTACAACATTACGTCAACAAATACGTTATTGTAGTACATGTCACAATATTTCAGACACTGAGGTATGTAGTATATGTGTCAATCCACTTCGAGATGATAATATTATTTGTGTGGTTGAAGACGTGAGAGATGTTATGGCAATAGAAGCAACAGGACAGTTTAAAGGACGCTACCATGTATTGGGAGGTAAAATTGCTCCAATGGAGGGAATTGGCCCCCAACAGTTGACTATAGATGAACTTGTTCATCGTGTAGAGCAAGGAGGTGTAAAAGAAATCATTTTTGCTCTTGGAAGCACGATGGAGGGCGATACTACTAATTACTATATTCACAAAAAACTTAGTCAATTTGCTCTAATATTTTCTGCCATTTCGCGTGGCATTGGTGTTGGGGATGAGCTCGAGTATGCTGATGAATTAACCCTTGGCCGCAGCATTAGCCAGCGCATTCCTTTTGAAACTTCAATGAAAAGTTAGCATATGAAGCTTTCTGTAGTAATTCTAAACTATAATGTAAAGTACTTCATTGATTTGTGTTTGCAAAGCGTAATGGCAGCAATAAAAGACGTTGACGCAGAAATCATTGTGATTGACAATGCCTCTGTAGACGGGAGCGTAGCATGGATAAAAACACAATTTCCACAGGTCAAACTCATTGAAAACAAAGAAAATGTTGGCTTTCCTAAGGGGAATAACATAGGGGTAGCTCAGGCCAAAGGGGAATATCTTTGTATTTTGAACCCCGATACTATTGTTGCTGAAAATACATTTAGCGATGCCCTGAGTTTTATGGAGCATAACAAACAATACTCGATCATGGGACCCAAACTTATTGATGGGTCTGGACGCTTTTTAAAAGAATCCAAACGAGGGGTGCCTACTCCTTGGGTTGCATTTACCAAAGTAACAGGCTTGTATAAGATAGATTCTCACCTATTTGGAAAATACTATAATCATAAATTACCTCCTCACGAGCCTGGCAAAACTGAGATTTTAGTGGGTGCCTTTATGTTGATGAAAGCATCACATTATCGTGAACTTAACGGATTTGATGAAGATTGTTTTATGTATTCCGATGACATTGATTTGAGTTATCGTTCGCTTCAATTGGGAAAATCTAATTTTTATAACCCCAACATTAATGTGATTCATTTTAAAGGAGAAAGCACCCCTAAAGATTTTGCTTACCAAATGATGTTTCGCGAGGCAATGAACTATTTCTTTGCCAAGCATTTTCACGTGTCTAAATGGGTTAAAATTTGGATTAAACTTGCCACCAATGCGTTTAGCTTTTTAAAGCGTATTAGAGGATCTCGAATAGCGAAGAAGCGTATACAACCCAATTGCTATTGGCTTATTTCAAAGGATTTGGACTTAGAAATAGGGGTTAATAAAAATATTCCATTTAAGCATACTTCCAACTTGAAGGGTGTGCTAAAACGTAAAAACACGCGCACCGAACTTATTTTTGACCCAGACACGATTTCTTTTTCCGAATGTATCGCCTTTATGAATACGAACAAGAACACGTTTTATTACAAATTTTTGAGTTCTGATAAAAGCCACGCTATTGGAAGTAATTCAAGTAACACCAAAGGAGAAGTGCTCGTAATGACATAGCGCAAGCCATGATTTATTCGTACTTTTGAAAAAAAATTTGAATGCCGATTTACCAGCTTGTATTGCCCGCTATGGGCGAAAGTGTTACTGAAGCTACTATTACTCAATGGTTAAAAAAAGAAGGGGATACTGTCGCAGCAGATGAGGCTGTCGTTGAGGTAGCTACAGATAAAGTTGATTCGGAAGTAGCTAGTGAATACAGCGGAGTCATAAAGGAAATTTTATATCCTGTAAATGCTGTAGTAACTGTTGATCAACCCCTTGTACTCATCGAAACAGATACTGAGGTTAAACAGGAAGCACCAGTTTCTAAAACACCTAACCCTAAAGAAGACCTTTCAAAGCATAATGAATTAGAAATCCCAGAGAAGTATGTGCAACAAGCACAGGAACTGGTAGCCCCTTTGACCGAACATAGTGCTGAAAATAAGCAGTTTTATTCTCCATTGGTTAAAAATATTGCCAAACAAGAACAGATTTCAGAAGCTGAGTTAGCAACCATTTTAGGGACAGGAAAAGACGGAAGGGTAACCAAAAGCGATATTTTGACCTATGTCAAAAAAAGCGCTACACAATCTATTGCTATGCCAAAACCTGTGACACCCATATCAAATCCAACGCCAATTCCACGAGGCGTAGAAGATGCAGTTGTTCCGATGACACGAATGGAGCAGATGATTTCTGAGCATATGACACGAAGTCTTCAAACAGCGGCTCACGTGCAGTCGTTTATTGAAATTGACGTGACCAAACTGTGGAACTGGCGCGAAAGGGTAAAACAAGATTTTTTAAACCAACACGGCGTTAAACTTACGTTTACCCCAATTTTTTTGCAGCTTATAGCACAAATTTTACCTGAATTTCCACTATTGAATAGTACGGTAGACGGAACAAATATCATCAAGAAAAAAGATATTAATTTGGGAATGGCTACTGCGCTTCCCGATGGAAACTTGATTGTCCCTGTTATTAAACGCGCCAATTCGCTTAACCTTGTTGGACTTGCTTTGAAAGTACATGAGTTGGCTTCAAATGCGAGAAAAAATTCGTTAAATCCAGACGATGTTCGAGAAGGTACTTACACGGTAACGAACGTGGGTATGTTTGGCAGTCTTACTGGAACCCCCATTATAAATCAACCCCAAGTTGCAATTCTAGCCCTTGGCGCTATCCGAAAAGTACCTGCGGTTTTGGAAACCGAACATGGCGATGTGATTGCTGTGCGTCAGCAAATGGTGGTTTCTCACAGCTATGACCACCGTATTGTCAATGGCGCTATGGGAGGTATGTTTTTACTTCGTCTTAAAGAGCGTATCGAAAATTGGGACACTAAACAAACCTTTTAACCATGGAGCTTTCATTATCACGCCCTATTTGTTTTTTTGATTTGGAAACCACAGGAGTAAATGTGGCAAAAGATCGTGTCGTTGAAATTTCTATTTTAAAGGTCTTTCCTAACGGTAACAAAGAGTCAAAAACTTGGCTTGTTAACCCCGAAATGCCTATCCCACCCGAAACTACTGCAGTACACGGCATTACTGATGAAAAAGTTGCAAACGAACCTACTTTTAAACAGTTGAGCAATACAATTTATGGGATGATTAAAGGAGCTGATTTGGCAGGCTTTAATTCCGATAGATTCGACATCCCGCTTCTTGCAGAAGAAATGTTGCGTGCTGGGATTGATGTTGATTTTAAAAAGAACCTCACTGTTGACGTACAAACCATTTTTCATAAGATGGAAAAGCGAAATTTGAGTGCTGCCTATAATTTCTATTGCGGAAAAGAGTTAGAAAATGCCCATAGTGCCGAGGCAGATACTACAGCAACCTATGAGGTGCTAAAGGCGCAAATTGAAAAATATGACGATTTAGAAAACGATGTTGCTCAGCTTAGTGCTTTTTCTACGCGCCGTAAAAGTGTAGATTTTGCAGGTTTCATTTTAGTAGATGCCGATGGTGACCCATCGTTTGGCTTTGGAAAACACAAAGGCAAAAAGGTAGTTGATGTTCTTCAGCATGAGCCCGGTTATTTTAGTTGGTTGTTAGATGCCGATTTTCCGTTATATACCAAAAAAGTTCTTACAGCCATTCGGCTAGAAACTCTTAACAGTACTTCATGAAAATCATTTGCATTGGAAGAAATTACGCAGACCACATTACGGAGCTTGCAAATGAGCGTCCCGATGAGCCAGTAATATTTATGAAGCCTGATACGGCTATTGCTCAATCTAACTTGCCTTTTTTTATACCTGAATTTACCAACGAAGTACACCATGAAGTTGAGGTTTTGGTTAAGATTAGTCGTATAGGAAAGCATATTCAACCCAAATTTGCACACAAGTATTACGAACATATTGGGTTAGGAATTGATTTTACCGCCCGTGATGTACAGCAAAAATTAAAAACCAATGGCTTGCCATGGGAAAAAGCAAAAGCTTTTGATGGCTCGGCTTTTGTTGGCAAATGGTTTAAAAAAGCATCCATGGGCGATTTGCGCAACCTCCCTTTTGAACTTCATAAAAATGGTAAAATAGTTCAACAAGCAGACACGAGCCTTATGCTTTGGAACATTGATGAAATAATAGCTCATGTTTCTCAATATTTCACTTTAAAAATTGGGGATATTGTTTTTACAGGAACTCCGGCTGGAGTGGGCCGTGTAGACAAAAATGATCGTTTAGAAGGCTATTTGCATGCACAAAAGGCATTTTCATTAATCGTGAAATAATGCAAGCAGATATCATTACGATTGGCGATGAAATCCTTATCGGACAGATTACAGATACAAATTCCGCTTTTTTGGGAAATGCACTCAATAAAATTGGGGTGGAAGTACGTCAGATTCGATCTGTTTCCGACAACAAAAACGCAATACTCGATGCGTTTGTAACGGCACAAAACCAAGTGGATTTGGTGGTTGTAACAGGAG
Source organism: Flavobacteriaceae bacterium (assembly GCA_030830005.1). Taxonomy (GTDB): domain Bacteria; phylum Bacteroidota; class Bacteroidia; order Flavobacteriales; family Flavobacteriaceae; genus UBA7446. The sequence goes on from JAURNV010000023.1 coordinate 27,595, forward strand.
GTTTAGGTCCAACTAAAGACGATATCACCAAACACACCCTTTGCGAATATTTTGATGATGAGTTGCAATTCTACCCCGAGGTGATGACGCATATCGAAGAATTGTTTCGCAAATATGTAAAAGCCCCAGTTAATGATTTGAATAGAGAACAAGCGATGTTACCCTCAACGTGTACGCAATTATTTAATCCTCATGGTACGGCTATGGGCATGTGGATGCAAAAAGAAAATACCGTTTTTGTGTCACTTCCAGGAGTTCCATTTGAAATGAAGCATTTGGTTAACGGGCAAGTAATTCCACGAATTAAGGAAACCTTTTCGTTGCCGGCATTGGTACATAAAACGATGATGACTTACGGATTAGGTGAGAGTATCATTGCAGAAAAAATCACCGAATGGGAGTCTGCGCTTCCACACCATATAAAATTGGCGTATTTGCCCAATTTGGGGCGTGTACGTTTACGCCTATCTGCAAAAGGAACTGACGCAGTAGCGTTGCAAAAGGAAATAGATGTGTTGTTCGATGCGCTTTACCCGCTTATTGGTACGCATATCACCGGTTTTGAATCTGACGAACCCATTGAGCTACAAATTGGAAATGCCTTAGTTCATAAGGGCTGGATGCTTGCCACTGCCGAAAGCTGTACTGGTGGTGCGTTGGCTTCGTTGTTTACACAGCGTGCGGGTGCCTCAGCCTATTTTAAAGGGTCAGTGGTAGCTTATGCCACCGAACTAAAAACACGTCTTTTGGGGGTTGCTAAAGAGGTTATTTCGAAACATTCTGTAGTGAGCGAACCTGTTGCCCTTGCTATGGCAAAAGGGGTATTGCGCCAAACGGGTGCGGATGTTGCTGTGGCTACTACTGGCAATTTTGGTCCCACCAAAGGTGACGCAGATGCTGAAATTGGCACGGTGGTCATTGCCATTGTCACTCCTGAGATTGAACTGGCAGAAACTTTTTGTTTTGGAAAACATCGTGAGCGAAACCTTCAAAAAACACTAAATAAAGCCTTAGAGTTACTTCGTCAAAAAACAGTATAGCAACTTTAGTTGTAATTTTTTGAAAAGGCACTATATTTTTTTCTAAATTTGCACCCTGTTAAAAAAGAAGTCATGTCGAAAGTATGTGAATTAACGGGCAAAAAAGCGATGGTTGGTAACAATGTATCGCATGCCATGAATAAAACCAAGCGTAAGTTTGGCGCAAACCTTATCAAGAAACGTTTTTATCTTGTAGAGGAAGACAAGTGGATTACCCTAAAACTATCGACTTCGGCGCTCAAAACCATCAATAAAAAAGGACTTTCGGCGGTGATCAAAGAAGCCCGCGCACAAGGTCTGATTAAATAATTAGGTTATGGCTAAGAAAGGAAATCGCGTTCAAGTTATTTTGGAGTGCACCGAGCATAAAGACTCAGGTATGGCGGGAACTTCTCGTTACATTACCACTAAGAACAAAAAAAATACGCCGGACAGAATTGAAATCAAAAAATTCAATCCCATTTTAAAGCGTATGACCGTACATAAAGAAATTAAGTAATCATGGCAAAGAAAACGGTAGCAACCTTACAAACGAAATCAAAGCGTCTCACAAAAGCCATCAAAATGGTGCGTAGCGAAAAATCAGGCGCATATACTTTTGTAGAAACCATTTTGGATCCTGAATTGGTAAACGATTGGTTAGCTAAAAAGTAACCACATATATTTAAACGATTAAATAAGCCACATTTGTGGCTTTTTTTGTAGCCAAAACGTACCTTTATAACATGGGATTATTTAGCAAGTCTAAAGAAAAACTTCAAGCGGGTTTGTCAGCCACTAAAAGTGCTTGGACCCAACGCCTAAAGAAGGCGGTTTTGGGACGCAGTTCTGTTGATAACGATTTTATTGAGGAGTTGGAGGAAATCCTACTGATGTCTGATGTGGGGGTTGCCACTACACAAAAAATCATTGAACGCCTTGAAAAACGCGTTTCCAAAGATAAATATCTTGACGTTTCGGAACTTGATAAATTCCTACATGACGAAATGGTAGCGTTACTTACTACCATCAATCATGATGTAAAAAGCACTATTGATTCCCTAAGTGTTGTGTTAGTCGTTGGAGTAAACGGCGCAGGAAAAACAACGTCTATTGGTAAATTAGCACACCGCTATAAAAGCGAAGGAAAAAAAGTAATGTTGGCTGCTGCCGATACCTTTCGGGCGGGTGCTGTGGCACAATTGCGATTGTGGTCAGAACGGATAGGTGTTCCTCTCGTGGCTTTACAAGAAGGAAGCGACCCCGCATCGGTTGCCTACACGGCTGTAGAACGTGCCAAAAAAGAACAGGTAGACGTGTTGTTAATTGACACTGCAGGAAGGTTACATAACAATACCAACCTTATGCAAGAATTGGCAAAGATTCAGCGCGTTGTTCAAAAAATAATCCCTGAAGCACCTCATGAAGTTTTATTGGTTCTAGACGGTGGTACCGGTCAAAATGCGTTTGTCCAAGCCAAGCAATTTGCGGAGGCTACTGCTGTTTCGGGCCTTATACTCACCAAACTGGATGGTACTGCAAAGGGCGGTGTAGTCATTGGGATATCTGATGAATTAGATGTGCCAATAATATATATTGGTGTTGGTGAAGGCGTGGAAGACTTACTGCCTTTTGATGCAAAAGAATTCTTAGATTCGCTACTTGTAATCAAGTAATTATGAAACCATTAACTCTTCTACTTCTGTTTGTCGTGTTGTTTTCGTGCACCCAAGCTCCTAAACAGTACTGGCAGCCTTATGATGAAACCAATCAAATAAGTCAAAGTGCAAAGCACGAAAATCCGCGGATGCGGTATACCCTCATTCAATCAAAATTTCTTGATAAGGATGCGCTTTGGCATCCTTTTGAAAGACAACTCAACAAGTTTGGTGCACAAAAATATGAGTCGCTAGCCCCCTATATTATTGAACAGGACATCCTCACAATTCAAGGATTTATTGCAGCAGGTAAATTATCTTATGAAGAACTGGTGACTTTTTATTTGTTTAGAATACGTCTTTTTGAATCGAATCCTAAAACTACACTTAACGCTATTCTAGCCTTAAACCCTAATGTTATTGAGGAAGCAAGAGAGAAAGACATCAATAAAGATCGCGCAACACATCCCATTTATGGAATGCCAATTCTTTTAAAAGACAACATCAATACCTCAAATATGCCCACTACGGCAGGAGCTGCCCTTTTGGAACATCATATTCCAGAGAAAGATGCTTTTGTAGTTGAACAACTCAAAGCGAAAGGGGCACTTATTTTGGGTAAGGTTAACTTAAGCGAATGGGCTTATTATTTTTGTGATGGATGTCCCTTAGGCTATAGTGCAGTTGGAGGTCAAACCCTAAATCCATACGGGCGCATGATATTTGAAACTGGCGGCTCTAGTTCTGGGAGTGGTGTGGCGGTAGCGGCAAATTATGCTGTAGCAGCCTTAGGGTCAGAAACTTCAGGCTCCATATTATCACCATCTAGTAAAAATTCTGTTGTAGGCTTTAAACCAACAATTGGGCTTGTTAGTAGAACAGGAGTTGTTCCTATTTCTAGCACCTTAGACACTACAGGTCCCATGACTAAAAATGTTACGGATAATGCTATTGTATTAGACGCTATATCATCTGAAGATGCTCAAGACTCAATAACGCTTACCGCCCCTCGGTTGGTTAATTTTTTAAACGCTACGAATCAAGCTTCGCTCAAGGGAATTCGTTTAGGTGCAATGACCACCCTTGAAGCATCTGATTCCCTGTATCGTTTGGCAATTGAGGATTTAAAAAAGGCGGGTGCCGAAATTATAAGCATAACACCACCTAAAGTTAATTTATCTGGATTTTCGTCCATACTTAAAGGAGATATGAAACGGGATATTCCTAAATATTTTAATTCAAACTCAACAGCAGAATTTGTAACTATTGATGTGCAAGAAATTGTCGATTTTAACAAAACCGATAGTGTATTATACATGCCTTATGGGCAGGGCAGACTTGAGGGAGTTGTAGGCGATACCCTTTCTGCAGTTGGACTTACAAACACGATTAAAAGATTAAATGCAGATATTTCAAAGTTTTTTGAAACTCCTATGCAGCTACATAACCTTGACGCAGTTCTTTCAATTAATAATTTTTATGCAGCACACGCCGCAATTTCATTTTATCCTTGTTTAACAGTTCCAATGGGATATTCTAATGAAGGAGAGCCCTCAAGTTTAACGTTTATTGCGCCAAGTTTTGGTGAAGAAAAACTGCTAACAATTGCTGCGGCTTATGAGGCAGTCACAAATCATCGAAAAACACCCTTGGGATACGAGTAAACTATGCGAACAAAATCTACACAAAAAAATAAAATCAACGTTGTTACCTTGGGATGTTCTAAGAACATTTATGACTCTGAGGTGTTGATGGGTCAACTTAAGGCGAGTAATAAAGAAGTTGTACACGAGCAACAGGGAAATATCGTGGTGGTCAATACCTGTGGATTTATAGATAACGCCAAAGAAGAATCTATCAATACCATTTTAAATTTTGCTGAACAGAAGGAACAGGGATTAATTGACAAATTGTTTGTTACAGGCTGTTTAAGTGAACGCTACAAACCTGAATTGGAAGCTGAAATACCCAATGTTGATAGTTATTTTGGGACTACTGACTTACCGCTATTACTTAAAGCCTTGGGTGCAGACTATCGTCACGAGCTTTTAGGCGAACGACTTACCACAACACCTAAAAATTACGCCTATCTCAAAATTTCTGAGGGTTGTGACCGTCCGTGTTCGTTTTGTGCCATTCCGTTAATGCGGGGGACGCATCGTTCAAAGCCCATTGAGGCTTTGGTTGAAGAAGCTAGCCGTCTTGCAAAAAAAGGAGTTAAAGAGCTAATTATCATTGCGCAAGATTCCACCTATTACGGTTTGGATTTATATAAAAAACGACGTTTGGCAGATTTGCTTAAAGCACTTGCTCAGGTGGAGGGAATTGTTTGGATTCGACTTCATTATGCCTTTCCAACTGGTTTCCCCGAAGATGTGTTAGAGATTATTGCCACAGAGCCAAAAGTGTGTTCCTATATCGATATTCCACTTCAACACATTTCGGACAACGTTCTGCGTTCCATGCGACGTGGAACCACACAAGAGAAAACTACGGCTTTGTTAAGGCGTTTTCGTGAAGCTGTGCCAAATATGGCGATTAGAACTTCATTAATTTTAGGATATCCTGGAGAAACCGAAGAAGATTTCGAATTATTAAAATTGTGGGTTAAAGAAATGCGTTTTGAACGATTGGGCTGTTTCCAATATAGCCATGAAGAAAATACCCATGCATATTCTCTTGTAGATGATGTACCCTCCGAAGTTAAACAAGCTCGTGTTAACGAGCTAATGGAGTTACAAGCCCAAATTTCTTGGGAAAAAAATCAACTGCTGGTAGGTAAAACACTCAACTGTGTCATTGACAGAAAAGAAGGAAATTTCTTTGTTGGACGTACAGAATTTGACTCTCCAGATGTCGACAACGAGGTTTGGGTAGATGCTCGGGAACATTACTTAAAAGTGGGCGATTTTGCCGCATTGACAATTACGGCTGCACAAGATTTTGATTTGCAAGCTGTTCCTGCAAAAGCCTAATTTTTTGGAGCTGCTGCTTAATTTCATACATTAACTACTTTTGTGGGGTGAAAATCATAGAATCGTTAGGAATTCATTCAGAAGTGTATTCGCCTATAATGCAGGACTTGTTGCAGTTGGAAGCATCGCTCAAACCATTTCATTGTGGGGTACTTAGTCCTTCATCGGTTTATAGTGTTGTAAACAAAAGAACAAATGACTTTTCTATTGATAAAAGAAAGGTTTTGGTAGATGTTATTCGTAAGCAGTACGAAGGCATAACGCTACCTAAAAAAGTAAACGCTAACATAAAAAAATTAGCGCTCTCAAATACCGCGACAATTACCACGGGGCATCAGCTTAATGTGTTTTCGGGTCCCTTATTTTTTTGGTATAAAATTTTAGATGTTATCAATGCTGTAGAACGGCTTCAAAAAAATGATAACAAACACCACTATGTGCCAGTATTCTGGATGGCTTCAGAGGATCATGATATTGAGGAAATCAATCACTTTTTCTTGGGTGAACAAAAGGTATATTGGGACTCACCAAAAGGAGGCCCCGTTGGACGCTTAACAACTGCTAATTTTCAGCGGTTATATGATGAGTTACTCCCTATTTGGGGTAGCTCTAAAGTAGGCAAGGAGTTGTTGGATTTGTTTGCGCTATGCTACCTAGAAAGCCACAATTTATCTGATGCTACTCGTAAGTTGGTTGATCAACTCTTTGGAAAATACGGATTAGTGATTGTTGATGGTGATGCTCCCGAGCTTAAAGCCCTTTTTTCTCCAATACTAAAAAAAGAACTCATTGGTCAAATCACATACAACAAGGTTTTACAAACCAATAAAGCCTTAGAAAAGACGATTGATCAGTTCACCCCACAAGTAAATCCCAGAGAAATCAATTTGTTTTATTTGTCTAAAAACAAACGTGTTAGGATTGTGAAAACAAAAGATGGTTTTACTACTTCGGATAGTGAGCACAGTTGGGAACAAGACGAAATCATTAAAGAATTAGATCAACACCCTGAACGCTTTTCTCCAAATGCATTGTTGCGTCCGATATATCAAGAGTTTATTTTGCCCAATTTAGGCTATGTGGGTGGCGGAGGTGAATTAGCGTATTGGCTGCAGCTAAAAACTACTTTCCAAGCATTTGACGTTTCTTATCCGTTATTGCAGCATCGCTCCGTTCTTTTACTCATGAGTGAAAAACAATTAAAAAAGTGCACCAAATTGGGACTCCCATTGAGCGATTTATTTATGCCTAAAGCCTCGTTTATCAACAAACGTGTGAGGCACATTAGTGATATTGATATTGATTTTTCAAGTCAATTAAGGGTGTTGCAAGATCAATTTGAAAACTTACGTTTTCTTGCCGAGCTAACCGATAAGTCGTTTTTAGGTGCCGTAAATGCCCAAGAAAAAAAGCAACTCAATGGCTTGCGTGCTCTTGAAAAGCGATTGCTTAAAGCACAACGCATCACCCTCCAAGATCAAATTATTCGCATTACCGATATTCAAAATGCGCTTTTTCCTAATGGAAAGTTACAAGAACGAACGGCACATTTTTCAAACTTTTTGAGTGATCGTCCAATAGCCACTTTTACACGGGACTTAAAAGAGGTGCTAAAATCGTGTACTGAGGGATTGTACATTGTGCAACATTAAACCTGTTATTTAGCTGTTAAAAACTAATGGTTTGAGAGTGGTCACCAACAAAGTTTAGTTGTATTTTTGCATATGCAAAACAAAGTACTTATCCTCGATTTTGGTTCGCAATACACTCAATTGATTGCACGCCGCGTAAGAGAGCTTTCTATTTTTTGTGAAATTCATCCTTTTCATAGTGTTCCTGCTGATGTTGAAACATATAAGGCGGTAATCCTTTCAGGTTCTCCTTATTCTGTCCGAGCCGATGATGCGCCACATCCTAATTTGAGCGAAATTCGAAATAAAGTTCCCTTATTGGGCATCTGTTATGGGGCACAATATTTAGCACATTTTAATGGTGGTGAAGTAGCCCCCTCAAATACTCGAGAATATGGACGCGCCCGTTTAGTTCAAGTTATACCGCATTTGTTTACTAAAAAAATACCACTTGAATCTCAAGTATGGATGAGTCATAGCGACACGATTAAAAAATTACCTCCAAATGCTACACAATTGGCTTCTACAAAAGATGTAGCTAATGCTGCATTTGTGATGGATAATGACATGACGTTTGGCATTCAGTTTCACCCTGAAGTTTATCATTCTTCTGATGGGAAACAATTGTTGCAAAACTTTTTGGTTGATATTGCCGGTATTTCCCCTGACTGGACATCTGAAGCATTTGTAGATACTACAGTGTTAAGTTTAAAACAACAATTGAGCGATGATAAAGTAATCCTAGGTCTTAGTGGAGGCGTTGATTCTTCAGTTGCGGCAATATTGTTACACAAGGCCATTGGTAAAAACCTACATTGTATTTTTGTAAACAACGGGCTGTTGCGCAAAAATGAATTTAGCGAAGTACTTGCTCAATATCAACACTTGGGGTTAAATGTTAAAGGGGTGGATGCCTCACAAAAATTTTTGAGTGAATTGAAAGGAGTTAGCGACCCAGAAACCAAACGTAAAATTATTGGTAGAGTTTTTGTAGAAGTTTTTGATGAGGAAGCTAACAACGTTGAAGGAGCCAAATGGCTTGCGCAAGGTACCATTTATCCTGATGTAATCGAATCGATTTCGGTTAATGGACCTTCGGCAACAATTAAGTCTCACCACAATGTAGGGGGACTTCCTGATTACATGAAATTAAAAGTGGTGGAGCCCCTAAATATGCTTTTTAAAGACGAGGTGCGTAGGGTAGGTACGAGCTTAGATATGCCGAAAGAAATTTTAGGACGACACCCATTCCCGGGTCCTGGCCTTGGCATTCGTATTCTTGGCGATATTACTGCCGAAAAAGTAGCCATGCTACAAGAAGCCGACGCAATATTTATTAAGGGATTACGTGACCACGGCTTGTACGATGATGTATGGCAAGCTGGTGTGATGTTGCTTCCTGTGCAATCGGTAGGCGTTATGGGCGATGAACGTACCTATGAAAAGTGTGTTGCCCTTCGTGCTGTAACGTCCACAGACGGAATGACGGCAGATTGGGTACATTTGCCATATGAATTTTTGCAAGAAATTTCTAACCAAATCATTAATCGTGTTCCAGGTATTAACCGTGTGGTCTATGATATCAGTTCTAAACCTCCCGCTACGATTGAGTGGGAATAAGTTTTTTTTCGTACTAGCCTTTATGTTGTGTGGCCTACTTGGCTATGCACAACAAGAGGAGGTTTCACATTTTGTAGTACACAAGGTTAGTAAAAGAGAAACCTTAGATGCAATTGCAGCTCGATATGATATAACCACTGAGCAAATTATTGCTTATAACCCTTTTGCTAAAAAAGGGATTCGGAAACGTGATAAACTTCAAATTCCGAGGTTTAAAAAAACGATAAAACTTCCTGTCGCCGCAGGCACCCTAAAACATGTTGTCAAGCCTAAAGAAACGCTATGGAGAATAGCATATACTTACAGTATTTCTATTGATTCACTTCGTTCTCTGAACCCGCATGTAAAAGACACCCTTGCAGTAGGCGAAACCCTTATTGTTCCTAAAATATCCAACCAAACACAAGACTCACAATTTAGCTATTACACCGTTCTACCCAGAGAAGGGTTTTATCGTTTAGAGCAAAAATTTGGACTTAGTAAGGAACAATTAGAAGCCTTAAATCCAGAACTCATTAGCGTTGGTTTACAGGCAGGAATGCTTCTTAAAATTCCAAAAATTCAAATTGACACGCTAGTAGGTAAGAACTTAGTTTATGCAAAACCTAATTTTTGGGATAGCACATTTGTAACTCCGGTAGTTCGTGTTGCACTCATGGCGCCATTTCGCCTTCCTAGAGTTGAGTTAGATTCTGTTATGCAAACTCAAAAAACGCTTTCTGAGCGTAATCTTACTACTGTTGCTCTCGATTTTTATGCAGGTATCCTTTATGCAGCAGACAGCCTTAACAGTGCAGGGCTTAGTGTTGAACTCACTGTATTAGACACCGAAAATCAACGTTATATTGTTGAGCAATTACTCAATCAGCATGATTTTTCGCAATTTGATGCAGTAATTGGGCCTTTTACTCCTGATAATGTTAGCAGGGTGGCACAAGCACTAACATTTTTCAATATACCTGTAATTTCTCCTTTATCTACCCGTGAGTTCAAGTCGTATAATGCGTTATTTAATACCATACCAAGTAAGCAAACTCTTTCGAAACGCCTTTCAATTTATATTGACTCATTGGATATGGTTTCAGAAAACCCTTGTGTGTTAATTATCGCAGACGATAAAAACCAAAATACAGCAACAAAACTCAAAGCGCAATTTCCACTATCCGAAATCATTAGTCCAGACGAGAGGTTTGGATTTGTGAAACCTGATGTTGTAGACTCTTTGCTTACACCTACCCGTCAGAATTGGGTTTTTTTAGAAACGGAAGATTTAAACTTAGTGACAAGCATGACTTCTATGTTAAATGCGCAACAGCGAGATGACCGTCAAGTCCAACTGTTTACTCATTACCGTTCTGCTACCTATGATGACCCTAATGTATCACAGGCACACTTGGGGAACTTGCGATTTACTTACCCAAGTTATTTTCACGAAAAACAGGATAGTGTCCGTGTGAATTTTGACTTGGGGTATAAAAACCGCTTTGGTAAAGCACCAAACAGAACTGCAGTTAAAGCCTTTGATGTGATGATTGATGTAGCTTTGAGGATCGCGATAAAGCGTTCCCTATTTAGTGGTGTTTCTTTGGGCTTATTAGAGCAACTTCAGCATAGGTTTGAATACAAAATGATTCCTTCTGGTGGTTACCAAAATACAGCAACATATACTATTCAGCACCAGGGTTTTGAATCTATTGAGGTTGAGCCACCAAGCAATCAACTCGATTCGCTATCCGTTAGGTAGTTTATTCTTTGTATTTTTGTGCCTTAAAATGAAAAAAAGAGATGCCTAAAACCAAATATGTTTTTGTTACTGGAGGAGTTACATCATCACTTGGTAAGGGCATCATCTCTGCTTCATTAGCTAATTTACTTCAAGCACGAGGGTTAAAAACGACTATTCAAAAATTTGATCCATATATAAATGTTGATCCAGGGACCTTAAATCCATACGAGCATGGCGAGTGTTTTGTTACCGATGATGGAGCTGAGACTGATCTTGATCTTGGTCATTATGAACGTTTTTTGAATGTGCGAACCTCACAGGCTAATAATGTTACTACAGGGCGGATATATCAAAGTGTAATTGAGAAAGAACGTCGTGGTGCATTTTTAGGAAAAACAGTTCAGGTTATTCCACACATCACCAACGAAATTAAAGAACGTATGCTGCTTCTGGGCAAAACCGAGGAGTATGATGTGGTTTTTACTGAAATTGGAGGTACTGTAGGGGATATTGAATCTTTGCCATACATTGAGGCGGTACGTCAATTACGATGGGAATTGGGTCGTGAAAATTGTATTGTTATTCATTTAACGCTGGTGCCCTATTTGTCTGCTGCAGCTGAGCTTAAAACTAAGCCTACCCAACACTCTGTAAAAACTTTGATGGAAAGTGGGATTAACGCTGATGTGTTGGTGTGTAGAACTGAACACGATCTCTCCGACGAAATTCGCAATAAGCTTGCCCTTTTCTGTAATGTTAAACGAGAGGCTGTTATTCAATCTATTGACGCCGATACCATTTATGACGTTCCCTTGTTGATGCACAAAGAAGGATTAGATCGGGTTGTTCTTGATTTATTGTCTTTACCCGATAATTTGGAGCCAGATTTAACAAAATGGAAAGCTTTTTTGTCTCGCCATAAAAATCCGAAACACCACATTCGTGTTGGACTTGTTGGAAAGTATGTCGAATTGCAAGATTCTTATAAATCTATTTTAGAAGCGTTTATTCATGCTGGCGCAGCCAATGAAGTTAATGTTGAGGTTGTTTCTATTCATTCCGAAGACATCTCTTCAGACACCTGTGCAGAAACTCTTAAAGGACTTGACGGATTGCTCGTGGCTCCAGGTTTTGGTTCTAGAGGTATTGAAGGCAAAATAAGCGCTATCCAGTATGTGCGAGAAAACAATATTCCCTTTTTTGGAATTTGTTTAGGAATGCAAATGGCGGTTATTGAATATGCCCGTAATGTTTTGGGGCTTCATGAAGCCAATTCTACTGAAATGGATGAAAACACTCCTCATCCAGTAATTAGTTTAATGGACGAGCAAAAAGAAGTAGAAAATAAGGGTGGAACCATGCGTCTTGGCGCTTGGGACTGTATGTTATCACCAAACAGTCTTGTGCGAGAGATTTATCAAACCGACGCGATTCGTGAACGCCATCGTCATCGTTTTGAATTGAATAATTCATATTTAAAAGAA
>JAURNV010000024.1 GCA_030830005.1 Flavobacteriaceae bacterium
AACTGAGCTACTCTCGCGTTGTACCGAAAAGAGGTATTTTCGGTGTTGGTACTTCATCACAAATATAAAAAACTTTTGGTTTTATGCTTGAGAATTAGAGTGGGGAGAGCAGGATTCGAACCTGCGAAGGTAAAAACCAACAGATTTACAGTCTGTCCTCGTTGGCCGCTTGAGTATCTCCCCTATTACAAAGAACAACACCCCACAAAGGGGTGAAAATTAAAGAGCCGATGGAGGGACTCGAACCCACGACCTGCTGATTACAAATCAGCTGCTCTAGCCAGCTGAGCTACATCGGCGAATGCTCCCATTTAGAAGCGGTTGCAAATGTAATAATTAATTTATTTGGCTTCAAAAAAATTAAACCCCATTTTGAAAAGATCTTAAATGTTTCTCTTTACTTCGTATAAGTAAGCGTTCTACCGCTCTAGATGCTGCGTCAAAAGCTTCCTCGAATGTGCCACTTTCTTTTTTAACCATGAGTGTATCGCCTGGAATTTTAACTTTTATTTCTACCTGCGTCGTGCGTTTTTGCGCTGATTTTTCTAGCTTCATGTACAAATCTGTAGACAAAATCTTGCCGTAATAGTGTTGGTACTTATCAATGCGCTTGGCAATGAATTTCTTAAGACTAGATTTTAATGAAAAGTTAAGGGCTTGAATTGTGATTCGCATAATTATAAATTAAAATTTAAACTGGGCGAACTTGGCGCGAATACTTACTTTTTTGCTCTAGGGTGTGCAGCGCGGTAGGCGTCTTGCACTTTTGGAAGCTGAACTTTAGTGTATTCTTGAGTAGCGGCCAAGCTTTCATGGCCAAGTATTTCCTTAACCACGTTGATGTCAGCACCTGCATCCAACATGTGAGTAGCAAAGCTATGGCGTAGCACATGTGGAGAAGTGCGTATCTTACTTGATACTGCTCTAAAATACGTTTTTATTAGGCGATATACAAAATTAGGGTAGGTTTTTTTACCCTTATCAGTAACCAACAGAAAGTTATGCTTAGAGGCTCCATCAATTGCATTCCGCTGTTCGCAATAGGACTCTAATTCATGTATAAAAGAGGGTAAAATTGGAATAATTCGCTCTTTATTCCTTTTTCCCAACACTCTGAGTTGTTGTTGCATCCAATCCACATCAGTAAGCTTGAGGTTAATCAATTCAGACTGGCGCATACCAGTGGTATACATTAGTTCTATGGCCACTGCATCTCGAATTCCTGGAAACGTACTTTTATCTATCGCCAAAAGCACATTTTCAACCTCTTCAATACTAAAAGGAAGAATAAATGTTTTTTTTGCTTTAATGGTCTTATGCTGTGCTAAAGGATGGCTCTGCATTAAGCCAATAGTTTGCATGTATTTATAAAATGAGTTTAGCGTTGCACATTTTCTATTGATACTGCGCATAGAAATGCCTTGTTGAGATAGTGAAATTACAAAATCTCTAACCATACCGTAGTGCACTTTACATAAGTCTTGCAATTGGTACGTGTCACTGCAGTGCACCGTAAAATCCTGAATATCTTTACGATATGCAATAATTGTGAGTGCAGAATAGTTTTTCTCAGCCGCTAAATAACGAAGAAAAGCATCAACATTGTCCATACAGACAAGGTATGAAAAGAAAAATTAATTTTCTTCTTTATCGCGAAGGTGCTGAATATAGGAAGCTTTTTGGATTTGTGCCCGCCGAGAAACCGAAGGTTTTGTGAACGTTTGACGTTCACGAAGCTGACGCATGGCCCCTGTTTTATCAAATTTACGCTTAAAACGCTTCAGCGCTCTATCGATATTTTCACCGTCTTTAATTGGAATAATTAACATGAACCTTACCTCCTCTCTTTAAAATTAAGGTTGCAAATATAGCGGTTATTTCTAATAACCCACAAGGCTATTTTAAAATTTGATTAGCAATTACCACTTTTTGTATTTCGGATGTTCCTTCGCCGATGGTACAAAGTTTTGCGTCGCGGTAAAATTTCTCTACTGGAAATTCTTTAGAATACCCATAACCTCCAAAAATTTGAACCGCTTCGTTAGATGCTCGCACACAAGTTTCCGATGCAAACAATTTAGACATCGCACTAATTTTTGTCATTCTGCGGCCGGAATTTTTCTCGTAACAGGCTTTGTGCATCAGCAATTCCGATGCTTCTATATCTGTTGCCATTTGTGCCAATTTAAAAGATATCCCTTGAAAAGAATTAATAGGTTTACCAAATTGAACTCGTTCTGAAGAGTATTTTAATGCAGCTTCATAAGCTCCACGGGCAATACCTAAAGATAGTGCTGCAATAGAAATGCGACCACCATCCAAAATTTTCATTGATTGTATAAAGCCATCGCCGATATCTCCTAACCTATTTTCGTCAGGAATTCGGCATTGATCAAACACCAATTCTGCGGTTTCTGAGGCACGCATGCCAAGCTTATTTTCTTTCTTTCCTGCATAAAACCCAGGTGTTCCACGCTCAACGACAAACGCAGTCATGCCATGACTATCTCCTTTTTCACCAGTACGCACTATTACAACAGCAATATTTCCGCTGCTCCCGTGAGTAATGAAATTTTTAGTCCCATTGATTATCCACTCATTGCCTTCACGTACCGCAGTAGAGTTCATCCCGCCTGCATCGGATCCCGTATTGTGTTCAGTAAGCCCCCACGCGCCTATCCACTGCCCTGAAGCAAGTTTAGGCAACCAACGTTGTTTTTGTTCTTCTGAACCAAATTGTAAAATGTGGTTTGTACACAGTGAATTGTGCGCTGCAATAGACAATCCGATGGATGGGTCAACTTTTGAAATTTCTTCAATAATGGCGGTATATTCAAAATAACCTAATCCAGCACCACCATATACTTCGGGAACGAGAACTCCCATAAAACCCATAGCCCCAGCTTGATGCAAAACTTCCTTTGGGAAAAACTGGCGTTCATCCCAATCCATAACATGAGGAGCAATGTACTGCTTAGCAAATTCGCGGGCAGATGCCGCTACCATTTCATGGGTTTCCCCTAACTCAAAAATAGGACCAGATTGAAGTTCAGTTCTCATACTAATTAAAGGACAAATATAATGATAATCTTGCTTTTTTAACGGAATCCAATTGATGAATAACAGATAGGTCTTCCCACGAATTCAAGTTTTCCTTCTGTGTTCTCACTGCAACAATTTTACTAGCCAATGCATTATTTACATAATGCAAACCAGAAAGTTGACTAAGTGTTAACTCATTGATATTCTTTTTTTGAATAAAAGGAATAGAGTCTAGCTTGAAGTGCACCCAAATCCGCTGTTGGATTTCGGGCGTAAGCCCCCAAACATCAGCCAACTGATCTTTTACTAAAAATCCGCCTAATTTATTTCGTAATTCAAGAATGCGTTGTGCGTAAACCTTGCCAATACCACTTACTAGCTGCAAATCAGTAGTCGTAGCAGTATTAAGCTCTTTTTTAACAACCTTTTCTTTGCTGTAATTTGCAGCAGGGAATTGAGACTTGGGTAACTTTAAGTAAGGACGTATTCGTCTAATTTCACTTTCCGATAATTTAGAGACTTGCCTAAAAACCTGTAGTGAATTTATGTAATTTCCTGTTGCCCTAAATGCGCGAATACGATTGACCGCTTCAATGGGAATATCTAATTGATAGGCTTTAAAATCAGAAATGTAGTTTGGATTAAAAGGAAATATGGTGTCTTTACTTTCAACATAATTTATTGCCATGAGTGAATCAGCTTTTCGCTGTAAAATGCTGTCAAGCAATAATGTTGAAGGAGCTTTATGAGGCGCCATGGGAACAAACAACATTCCCAAATGCAACACCAAAAAAAATAGCTAGTGTCCAAATAACACCTCTACGTTGAGACTTGGTTAGGCTAAGATTTGATGGGGATGAATTCAAAACATTTGCTACGTTTTTACTTTAATCGCTGTTAAATATCTTGTCAATTCTTCTTTAACTCTTGGGAACAAGAAAAATAACCCTATCATGTTTGGAAATACTAGGGCTAAAATCATCGCATCCGAAAATGTCCATACAGCAGACATATCTCCAGCAGCGCCAATGACAATAAAAATTAAAAACAGAACCTTATAGGTTAAATCAGACCACTTGTTTTTACCAAAAATAAACATCCATGATTGAAGACCATAATAGGACCATGAAATCATGGTAGATATGGCAAATAACACCACGGCAATGGTTAAAAAAGGTCCTGAGAAAGAAATATATTTAGCAAAGGCAGCAGCTGTAATTCCTGCTCCTTCTACCGCTTCGCCGTCTATCAAAACTACTCCGTTTTCACCCCCGTAAGCAAATACTGAGTTGTCTCCATTAAAAATAATGATTACTAAGGCAGTCATGGTACAAATAACAACAGTATCTATAAAGGGCTCAAGTAAAGCGACTAACCCTTCAGAAGCGGCGTATTTGGTTTTTACTGCCGAATGTGCGATTGATGCTGAACCTGCGCCTGCTTCATTAGAAAATGCAGCACGCCGAAATCCTGTAATAAGGACACCTAATAATCCTCCCAAACCTGCTTGAGGACTAAATGCTTGGTAAAAAATCTGACCAAAAGCATTATCAACATAATCATAGTTTAATAGAATTATGTACAAACATGCGCCTATGTAAAGAACAGCCATAAGAGGAACAATTTTTTCAGTAACTGATGCAATTCGTTTAATACCACCAATAATGATTATTCCTACGAAAATCATCATGATGATTCCAATAATTGTACGTGCGCTTCCTCCAGTCATTCCAAATGAATCTACAAGTTGCATAGCAGCTTGGTTAGACTGAGCAGCGTTGCCACCTCCAAAAGAAGCGCCAACACATAGAAGTGCGAAAGTCACAGCTAAGAATTTTCCAAAACGAGCAAATCCCCGTTCTTTCAATCCTTTTGATAAATAATACATTGGACCGCCGTAGACCGTGCCATCTTCACCAACATCACGGTATTTTACCCCAAGCGTGCATTCCACAAATTTTGTAGACATCCCAATAAGACCACATAAAATCATCCAAAAAGTAGCCCCAGGACCACCTACAGCAATGGCTAAGGCTACTCCCGCAATATTACCATTTCCAACCGTACCCGATACAGCGGTAGCCAAGGCCTGAAAATGGCTTACCTCACCGTCTTTACTTTCATCTTTTATGGTATCTACTACATCCCCTTTAGCCACATGTACAGAGGGTTTTTCTACAACCCCGTGGCGATCAATTTCGTCATGTTTACCACGTACAACCCCAATGGCTAATGGAAATTTTCGGATATTAATAAAACCGAAATAAAGCGTAAAAAACATAGCCCCCCCTACCAATAAAATTATAATTGTAGGAACATCGGTGCCTGGGAAATTATGAAGAATTACATTTCCCCACCAGTCTGCTATGGGTGTAAAAGCTTCATTAATTCTATCGTCAATTCCTTTTTCTTGGGTTTGTGCTACTAGTGGTAGGCAAAAAAAAGTAAACAGGAATATTGTAAAATTTTTCATAAAAAATAGATTATAAATCAAAAACTGATGAGCGTTTGGAAAACAGAAAATCTTTCATCTTAAGCCAAAATGCGAGTACCAAATATAGGGCAAAGCCTCCCCCCAACGAAAAAAAACTGAGATAGATAAAGAAAATACGAACGTTTTTAGCCTTCATACCTAGCCGTTCGGCAAGTCTGGAGCAAACTTCAAATCCTCTTTTTTCAAAAAAATAACGCGTTTCGTGTAGTAAACTCATTTAGGCAAATGTAATCAAAGATTTAAAAGTGTATGTCCGAAGCTGCACTGTAAACAACGCCTAGAATCACAATAATTATGTTTTAATTGAAGGCACGCCTGACTTTCTAGCGCATCGTCAATTGGGCATCCCAAGTTATTAAAATTAGACGTATAAACGTTTTTTTCTGCTGGGAGTTGGTGCATCCAATCCAATACCAAGTCTTTCCGCTTATCTCCTTTGTAACTGTAATAATGAAATAAAAATGGAAACACGGTATTGATCAACAACAACTGGTTGAAAGATTTGCTTGTACGATTTATACGTTTATTTGATGGGGTTCTAAAATGATAATGTTTCTCCCAAAAAGGAGAGGTTTTTGAAATGAATAGTTCGTCAAAGTCTTTGATTGACTTGATCTTGTGCACAAGGGATAATAAGCGTGGTCTTTTATGTAATAGCCATGCCAATTGTGCCAATCGAATAGTAGGAAAATTCGAAGGCCGTAAGCGGAAGAATTGTACCCTTTCTGAAATGGGAGATAACGCGTGTTTATTTCTTAAATAGGTGTATATTTTAGCCTGCTTACAGAAATAATTATTCTCGATAGGAAGCTCAAACAAACCCACTTGCCCCATAAACAAAGCTTCTAAATTTTCTAAATTTTCTGCACTTTTAAGTACAACCTTCCAAGGAATGGAAAGCATCATTTTAGAAAAGGCTATTCCGTTATAATTCAAACCAAAGCCCTTTGCAAGTGAAATTAAAAAAACTGCCTCCCAATTATTTTTTGAAAGTGCTAACCAACTTTGAATCAAGGTTGTTTTCTCTTGAAGTCGCTCAACATATAGGCGTTCCCAAAATTGTTTTCTAACAAATTCTGGAAGTCGATGGAGCTCATCTTCACAAAGTGTCCATTTACTCGACTGTGAGTTCCATTTGGTATATTTTTCGATTATATCTTCAGGTGCATACTCGGCTAAACACAAGGTGGGCATAGGCTGTTGACTTGTGTCTGCAATAGGCACATCGTCTTGCCAAACCACATGCAGCACCACATTATCATAGGCATTATCAAGATGATGATTATGATTAAACCAATCCGAAGAGCGAATATGGAGCTCAACATTACCAACCCATAGGGTGTTGTTTAATTGAATGTGCGCATTGAAAAAATCAGGGCCTTCATATTGGTTTTCCTGACCCGGCTTAACAACAAAAAGAGTATCTCCCGACGTAGTTTTTAGTTGACTACTTCGAAACTTTTGTGTCTTCCACAAATAGGCGAGCAGTTCTTCGCGCAACAGTCATAAGGGTATTACTCCTCCAAATCGCCCTCCCAAGAAAGGACACCACCTTCAAGATTATAAACAGTTTCAAAACCCATTTGCTCCATTAGCTGACACGCTTGTCCGCTGCGAGCACCCGAACGACAATACACAAAATACGCCTTAGACTTGTCCAATTTCTCAATAGAGGAAATAAAATCTGCACCTCCACGGATATCTAAGTTTACTGCATTTTTAATATATCCACTTTCAAATTCTTCTTCTGTTCGAACATCGAGGATTACAGCTCCTGAAGTTTGGCTATATAGTTCAGCCCACTCAGTAGGAAGTAGTTCGTTCATAATTGTCTGTTTTTTGGGCGAAGATACACACGATATAAAAATCAAACTAACGAAAAATAAAATGCGCATTTTCTTTTTTCAAATATAAAAATAAATTATATTTGTACCTACAATAGTTGTTATAACAATGGTTAATAGAAACGTAATTGTTGAATTAATGCGCACAGGTAATTTGTTTAGCGATATGATAAATACCGCGTTACAAACTCGTGGGTTAACTATACAACAGTTTAACGTGTTGCGAATTTTACGAGGCCGAAACGGGTTGGCTGCTTGTCTAGAAAGCGTTACCAACGATATGATACACCGCATGAGTAACACGTCGCGTATTGTAGACAAGCTGACTGAAAAAGGATATGTAATTAGAGAAGTTTGTAAGGAAAATCGTCGTAAAATAGATCTTTTTATTACATCCAAAGGGCTTGCTATCATTGAGGAAGTAGACCCGTTATTAATTAAAAAGGAACAAGAACTAACAAAAACATTATCAACTAAAGAATTGGAACAATTATTGCAATTACTAACAAAATTAAAATCGAAACATAAACATTAAATATACACACATGAAAAAGAAAACACTCTTCGCCCTAATGGCAATAACATTTTTAGCTGCTGGGTTACATGCACAAACCACTGAAATTTCTAATGGCACTATTTCCTGGAAAGGATCTAAAATAACAACAGATTCACACGTGGGCACCTTAACTATCAGTAAAGGCTCATTAAATTTTGACGGCGATACACTAGTAGGTGGCTCGTTTATTGTTGACATGAACAGTATTGTTTGCACTGACTTAACAGGCAAAAAATCAGATCGATTAGTTGGTCATTTGAAATCTGATGATTTTTTTGCTGTTGAAAAGCATCCCGAAGCAACGCTAAACATTACTACTGCTGAAAAAACAGAAAACGGCTACAACGTCGTTGGAGATTTTACCATTCGTGGCATTACTCATTCGGAATCCTTCACACTAAATTTAGAAGGCAAAAAAGGCACTGCTGACTTGGAAATTGACCGCTCGAAGTACAATGTGAAATACGCTTCAGGCTCGTTTTTCGAAAACCTAGGAGATAAACTCATAAACAACGAATTGGAGCTAAGCGTTAGCTTTAGTTTTTAATTGCTTGTTTTTTCAATCTCGAATTGTATATTTGGCCAGATGAAAAAAATCTTAACTAAAGCGCTTTGGTGGAACTCCTAATAGGGGGTCGATAGGCGTTTTAGAAACACACAAAAGGCTTGTCGTATTTGGCAAGCCTTTTTTTATTTTTGACACATGAAATTTGTACTTAAAACAGCTACAAAAGAATTGCTTACCGACACCATGACTCCGGTGAATATGTACCTCAAAATCAGGGATGCATTCCCTGAGAGTGTGCTTTTGGAAAGTTCTGATTATGGCGCAAACGACAACAGTGTTGCTTATTTGTGCTTTAACCCCATCGCCTCGTTTAAAGTGCACAATGGTTTGATGACACAAACTTTTCCAGATGGCAGTGTTTTGGAACAGCAAATTAAAGAGGATATTTCTGTGGTAAAATCATTAGAAGATTTTATATCATGCTTCGAAACCGATTTTACCGATACACGTTTTCTAAGTAACGGTCTCTTTGGCTACACCTCATATGAAGCAGTGCAGTATTTTGAAGAAATAACCTTTTCCAAAAAGAAAAACAGTACAGATATTCCAGAAATTTATTATGCCCTTTACCAAAATATTATTGCGGTAAATGTATTTAACAATCAAGCCAAACTTTTTGCGCATTGTTTCCAAACAGAAAGTAATCTTGAGGAGATAATAAAATTATTAAATGCACCAGCTCGAGATTCGTTTTCCTTTACTAAAGAAGGTAACCCTACCTCAAACATGAACGACAAAGAATTTGTGGAATTAGTTAAAAAAGGCATTAACCATTGTATGCGCGGTGATGTATTTCAGATTGTACTTTCACGCCGTTTTTCGCAAGCTTTTAGGGGTGATGATTTCAGCCTATATCGTGTATTGCGATCCATTAACCCATCCCCATATATCTTTTATTTTGATTTAGGAAATTATAAGATTTTTGGCAGTTCACCCGAAGCGCAACTTGTTGTTCAAGATGGAGTAGCAGAGATTCACCCTATTGCAGGAACCTTTATCCGTACTGGAAATGACGCTAAAGACGAAGCCAAAGCAAAGGAGCTCGCAGAAGATCTCAAAGAAAATGCCGAGCATATGATGTTAGTTGATTTAGCCCGCAACGATTTAAGTCGACATGGACACAATGTAACAGTAGAAAAAGACCGAGAAGTGCAGTTCTACTCTCATGTAATTCATTTGGTCTCTAAAGTTACTGGACAAAAAAAAGTGGATACGCCTACCATGCAAGTAGTTGCCGACACCTTCCCCGCAGGAACACTAAGTGGTGCTCCTAAACATCGCGCCATGCAACTCATTGATGATTATGAAAATATCGATCGTGCATTTTATGGTGGTGCCATCGGTTTTATTGACTTTAAAGGAAATTACAATCACGCCATTATTATCCGTTCGTTTTTAAGCAAAAACAATACACTTCACTATCATGCAGGGGCTGGAGTGGTTTCCAAATCAAAGCCCGAAAGTGAGTTGCAAGAAGTGTACAATAAATTACGGGCCTTAAATACTGCTATGGATAAAGCAGAAAAACAGTTTTCATGAATATACTAGTTATAGATAATTACGATTCATTTACCTTTAATTTGGTACATTATTTAGAGGAGCTAGACTGTAAAGTTACTGTAAAGCGCAACGACCAATTCGAGTTAGAAGAAATTGCTAGCTTCGATAAAATTGTACTTTCGCCTGGACCGGGCATCCCTAGCGAAGCAGGACTTTTAAAAGCGGTTATTAAAAAATATGCTAAAAACATTCCCATGCTTGGCGTTTGCTTAGGGCATCAAGCAATAGCGGAAGTTTTTGGGGGGTCACTAACCAATTTATCTTCCGTCTTTCATGGCGTAGCAAGTTCCATGGAAGTAGTAAAAGAAGACCCTCTTTTCGCAAATTTACCAAAGCATTTTGATGTAGGAAGATATCATTCTTGGGTGGTTAACAAACCTCTTCCTCAAGGGCTTATTTTACTTGCCGAAGAAGAAAACGGACAAGTAATGGCTTTTAAACACGAAGTATATCCAGTTTATGGGGTTCAGTTTCATCCTGAATCGGTGCTTACCCCACATGGAAAACAATTGCTAAAAAATTGGGTTGTACTATGAAAGAGCTACTAACACGACTTACCCAACACGAAAAACTTTCTCGTCAAGAGGCAAAAGAGGCTTTGCTCTTTATTGGCCGTGGCGAAGGAAATCACTATCAGGTCACGACTTTTCTGAGCATCTATATGATGCGAAACATTTCTGTGTCCGAATTGGCTGGTTTTCGCGATGCGCTTATCGAACTTTGTATTGCTGTTGATTTATCTGCCTATAACCCCATAGATTTATGTGGAACTGGCGGAGACAGCAAAGACACCTTCAACATCTCAACCTTATCTTCGTTTGTAACAGCAGGGGCAGGAATTCCCGTGGCTAAGCATGGAAATTACGGGGTTTCTTCTTCATGCGGCTCAAGTAATGTAATGGAATATTTGGGTGTTAAATTTTCAAACGACTCAGCCTTTTTAGAACGTTGTATTGATCAAGCGGGAATTTGCGTGCTCCATGCGCCTCTTTTCCATCCCGCTATGAAACACGTTGCTCCAATTCGGCGTGCATTGCAATTAAAAACGTTTTTTAATATGCTCGGTCCTTTGGTAAACCCATGTTCGCCAAAGCGTCAAATGGTAGGTGTTTTTAATTTAGCGTTATTACGTTTATATGCCCTATTATTTCAAGAAACAGAAACACAATATTGCATCGTACATGCTTTAGACGGGTATGATGAAATTTCACTTACTTCTGGAACGAAAGCAATTTCAAACAAGGGCGAAACCATAATTTACCCTTCAACTTTTGGACTCACTGCGTTATCTCCATCAGCCATTGGTGGAGGTCATAGTATAGAAGCTGCTGCTATTTTTACTAATGTTCTTAATAACGAAGCTACAACTGCTCAAAAACAAGTCGTTTGCGCAAACGCTGGAACAGCAATTGCTACTGCATTAGATATTTCACTTGCAGAAGGCTATGCAAAAGCACAAGAATCCATTGAATCAAAAAAAGCATTGGCTGCATTTAAAAAACTTTTAGAACTAAGTAAGGCATGAGTATTTTAGAGCAAATAGTTAACGACCAACGCAAAGAGATTATATTAAAGAAGCAGGTGGTTTCAGAAGCTAGCTTAACAAAGATGCCCTTGTATACTAGGCAATCATTATCATTTTCGAAAGCCATAAAACATACCCCCTTGGGTATTGTTGCCGAACATAAAAGACGATCGCCTTCCAAGCCACAAATAAAACTACAATCTAGAGTAGCCGAAGTAGCCTTAGGTTATGAAAAAGCAGGTGTTGCTGCAATGTCCGTGCTAACAAACAATCAATATTTTGGAGGTTCTATCGAAGATTTACTACTTGCAAGAAGCGCTTGTAATCTGCCGCTATTACGCAAAGAATTTATCATTGACTCCTATCAAATTCACGAAGCAAAAGCCTATGGTGCTGATGCTATTTTGCTCATTGCTGCCTGTTTACAACCCAATGAAATTCAGGGTCTTTCAAAAATAGCTAATAGTATTGGGCTAGAAGTTTTATTAGAAGTTCATAATAAAGTAGAGCTTGACAAAACTCCTTTAGATTTTGTACAAGTAGTTGGTGTAAATAACCGTAATCTTAAGGATTTTTCGGTGTCCTTAGATACTAGTCTTTCGTTAGCAAAACATATTCCTTCGGATAAAATCAAAATCTCAGAGAGCGGAATTTCCTCAACCGAGTCGATAAAATCACTTTTGGAAGCAGGTTTTGACGGTTTTTTAATGGGTGAATATTTTATGCTTAATGATTCTCCAAGTCAAAAAGCACAGCAATTCATTAAATCATTTACCCTATGAAATGGAAAGTCTGTGGTATGCGCGATGCTAAAAATATAGCCGATGTGGCAACTCTACATCCTGATTATATGGGATTTATTATGTGGGAGGGTTCTAAACGCTATTGTCCAATACCCCCCGAAGTCCCAGAGTATATTATCAAGGTGGGGGTTTTTGTAGATGCAAGTTTAGAGAATATTGAAAATGCTATTGAGGATTTCAAATTAGGCGCAGTTCAACTCCATGGCAGTGAAACCCCTAGTCTTTGTAGAGCATTGCAGGGCAAAACACAAGTTATAAAGGCTTTTAGTATTGGTAAAACCTTTGATTTTGATTCACTTGTAGATTACCTTCCATACTGTGATTTCTTCTTGTTCGACACCAAAGGACCTCTGCCAGGAGGAAATGGAAGTAGTTTTGACTGGACGCTTTTAAACGATTATCCATTTGATTTACCGTTTTTTCTAAGTGGAGGGATAGGGTTAGCAGAAACAGAAAAGATTAACGAAATTCGCAAGACGGATTTACCAGTATATGCCCTTGATGTAAATAGTACGTTTGAAGTTGAGCCTGGCTTAAAAAACGCCAAGCTTTTAAAAGTTTTTAAAGAAAAAATAATGCTATGAGTAGTTATCATGTAAACGAAAAAGGTTTTTACGGAGATTTCGGAGGAGCCTATATCCCTGAAATGCTTTATCCAAACGTAGAAGAACTTCGTCAGAACTACTTGGAAATTACCGCACAAGATGACTTTAAAAAGGAATTCGACCAACTCTTAAAAGACTATGTGGGTCGTCCCACACCGCTCTACTTTGCCTCGCGTCTATCCGAAAAATACAACACCAAAATCTACCTAAAACGTGAGGATTTGTGTCACACAGGAGCACATAAAATCAACAATACCATTGGGCAAATTCTTCTTGCAAAACGACTTGGTAAAAATCGTATTATTGCCGAAACAGGTGCTGGTCAACACGGCGTTGCTACTGCCACAGTATGTGCCCTAATGGGTATCCAATGTGTGGTTTATATGGGCGAATTGGACATAAAGCGCCAATCACCAAATGTGGCGCGCATGAAAATGTTAGGCGCAGAAGTACGTTCTGCATTATCTGGAAGCAAAACTTTAAAAGATGCAACCAATGAAGCGATACGCGATTGGATCAACAATCCTGTGGACACGCATTACATCATCGGCTCAGTGGTGGGACCACACCCTTACCCAGACATGGTGGCACGTTTTCAAGCTGTGATTAGTGAAGAATGCAAGGTACAACTCATGGAAACTGAAGGCCGTGACTATCCTGACCATGTCATTGCATGTGTTGGTGGTGGAAGCAACGCCGCAGGAATTTATTATCATTACTTAGATGACCCAAGAGTAAATATTATTGCCGTAGAAGCTGCTGGGAAAGGAATTGATTCGGGTGAAAGTGCCGCAACATCTGCTTTGGGAAAAGAAGGCATTATTCATGGAAGCAAGACCTTGCTTATGCAAACCCCAGATGGACAAATCACGGAACCTTATTCGATTTCTGCAGGATTAGACTACCCTGGTGTGGGACCCATGCACGCACATTTGTACCGCAGCCAGCGTGCTGAATTTGTCTCTGTACCCGACCAAGAAGCTATGGACTGGGGGCTTATGCTTTCGCAAATGGAAGGTATTATTCCTGCCATTGAGACCTCGCATGCTTTTGCAGTCTTAGATGCACGAAAATTCGAACCAAATGATGTGTTACTTTTTAATTGTTCTGGGCGAGGAGACAAAGACCTTCAAACCTATATTGACTATTTTAAATTATAAAGAAATTTGTACTTTAGCATAGAACATAGCCCCAAGCTTATTCCACACCCTCATACATCATTTTTTGTGCGAATATGAGAAGGCTTTTAAATACACAAATCATGAACGAGTTCAAAAAATTCATCAATAAAGGTAATGTTATTGAAATGGCTGTAGGTTTAATTATGGCGACCTATTTTGGTGCTATTGTTAAATCTTTAGTCAATGATATTATAATGCCACCCGTGGGAATGTTGCTTGGAGGAGTGGACTTTTCAGCACTCAAAGTAGTTATTCAGTCTCAAAATGAAAGTGAAGGAATTACAGAAGTAGCCATTTATTACGGTTCATTTATAAACACCATTATTACGTTTTTACTTGTTGCTTTTGCCATTTTTTTGGTGGTAAAATTCTATAACCGCGTAAAAGAAAAACTTGAAAAAAAGGAAGCCGAAGCTCCCACACCGCCAACAGCTCCCTCCAACGAAGAGGTTTTGCTCACCGAAATTAGAGACTTGCTCAAAAAGAAATAAATCTGTACTATCTTTTTGTTGCCTTTACCTATTGAAAAGAGTATTTTTACACTTTAAATAAAACGTGAACAGTTTTATGAATCGCATTCAATCCGTACTCGAGCAAGACCGAAAGTTACTTTCTGTTTATTTTACAGCTGGATTTCCTAATCTAAACGATACGGTATCTATCCTTACCCAACTGCAAGATGCAGGGGTGGATATGATTGAGCTAGGGCTTCCATTCTCAGATCCTTTGGCTGATGGACCTACCATTCAGGAGAGTTCAACAAAAGCACTAAAAAACGGTATGAGCACCGATAAACTTTTTGAGCAGCTTAAAGACGTCAGAAAAAACATACATATACCGCTAATTGTAATGGGTTATTTTAATCCCATGATGCAATACGGAGTGGAACGCTTTTGCCAAAAATGCCAAGAGGTCGGAATTGATGGACTTATTATCCCTGACCTTCCCGTAGATGAATATCACAATAATTATCAAGAATTGTTTAAAAAATATGGACTATTAAACATGTTTTTGATTACCCCACAAACATCTGATGAGCGTATCCGATTCATAGACAGTGTTTCTGAGGGATTTATTTATATGGTAAGTAGCGCTGCTACTACTGGAGCTCAAAGCAGTTTTGGTGAAAAACAAACAGCATATTTCAAACGAATTGGCGCCATGAACCTTAATGCAAAACTTTTAGTTGGATTTGGCATCAGCAATGCTGAAACCTATCATGCTGCCACCAAATACAGCAAAGGGGCGATCATCGGCTCGGCCTTTATTAAGCACTTAGAAAAAACAGGAGCAGATAATGCATCAGCTTTTGTGACACAAATTAGATAACTTTTTTTTGTTGTTAAAAATTAGAATTTTAATCTAGTTATAAACTTGAGTTTTTCTTTCAAGTTTAGTTAAAATCACTATATTACTACTCTCAAATCTTAAAGTGAAAATTCGATCATTTATCCACAAACAAAATATTGCTTCATGGGGAGTACCCATGGGTTTTTCCGTTGTGAAAAGCCAACAAATCATTGACAAATAGAGCAAAAGCTATACGAACATAAACGTAGCTAGTACAAGCAAAATTTGCATAATACGATTTGTGGAAACAACTACACGATTTACACAATCATTTAGATAGAGGTAATTAACTATAATTATGGGAAAAGGAGATAAAAAAACACGTCGGGGTAAAATAGTAAATAAAACCTTTGGTGTAAGACGACCACGGACAAAAAACAAAAAAACTAACGGACAAAAACAGGCTGGGTAGCACTAGTAGTTTCTGCTTCGCTAAAAGAATAGCCATCACCAGAAAAAGCAAGCACCTCTTCAGAAGTTTGGGCATTGGTTTCTAGCAAATGACGCGTCATAGTCCCCCGTGCTTTTTTAGCATAAAACGAAATTATTTTGAATTTTCCGTTTTTAAAATCTTTAAATACAGGGTGAATAACAGGGGTGTCCAACGCATCAAAATCAATAGCTGATGCATACTCATTACTTGCTAAATTAACAACCAATTCTGAAGGAGTTAATTCTTTTTTTAGGTGTTTTGTCAGTTTTTCTTTCCAAAAAGCATAGAGTGATTTTTGACCATTAATTCCAAAAGAAGTTCCCATTTCTAATCGGTAGGGCTGCATCAAATCCAAGGGTTTTAACATTCCATAAAGCCCTGATAAAATACGTAAGTTTTGTTGCCCTGCTTTTAGCGCAGCATCACTGAGAGAATAGGCATCTATACCCGAATAGACATCCCCATTGAAGGCAAATACAGCCGGGCGTGCATTTTCGGACGTAAAGGGTGTATTGAATGTTTGATTGCGCTCCCAATTTAAATTAGATAACTTTTCAGAAATACCCATAAGCTTTTGTAAATCGGATGGTTTTTTAAGTTTCAAAGCCGCATTTAACTGCTTGGATTCGGTTAAAAATTCAGGCTGGCTGTATTTTGCTGTTGGCAATGTACGCTTGAAATCAAGAGACTTAGCTGGAGAAACAAGAATTTTCATTTTTCTAAATTTTAGCTAAAAATACAACACTTAAGCTGTACTGTCAATGGAATGGCATAGAACAAATCAATAGTCCTATCAGACATTTCCCAATTGTTGATGCTGCGCATAGTTACGCCACTTAGTAAGGGCGCCCTCAAAATCTTCAGGAAGCGGACACGAAAATGACATTTCTTTTCCTGTTTCAGGATGTTTAAATCCTAGTGTCTGTGCGTGAAGCGCCTGTCGAGGTAATTGCTTAAAACAATTCTCAACGAATTGCTTATACTTGGTAAATGTGGTGCCCTTCAAAATTTTATCACCACCATACCGTGAATCGCTAAATAGTGTGTGTCCTAAGTGCTTCATATGTGCTCTAATTTGATGGGTACGGCCGGTTTCTAACACGCAACGAATCAAGGTAACATAACCAAAGCGTTCCACGACCTCATAGTGAGTAATGGCGTGTTTCCCATGATCACTATCCGGAAAAACGCTCATAAGTAATCGGTTTTTGGGGTCACGCGCGAGGTAGCCTTTAACCGTCCCTTTTTCGTCTAAAACATCGCCCCAAACTAATGCAAGATACTGCCGCGTTGAAGTTTTATCGTGAAACTGTTGCGCTAAGTGGGCCATAGCCAAATCCGTTTTTGCAACAACCAATAAGCCCGATGTGTCTTTGTCAATACGATGAACAAGTCCGGGTCGGTTATTGCTGTTTTTGGGTAAGTTTTTAAAGTGATACAGCAATCCATTGATTAGTGTTCCCGAATAATTTCCATGCCCAGGGTGTACCACCACTCCTGCAGGTTTGTTAACCACTAAGAGAGCATCGTCCTCATAGATAATATCAAGATTCATAGATTCGGGTACAAGCAAGTCTTCATGAGGGGGGTGTGCTAAGAGAACCTTAACTACATCACCGCCTTTTACTCGATAATTAGATTTAACAGCGTTGTCATTCACTACAATTGAGCCCGCAGCAGCTGCTTGCTGGATTTTATTGCGTGTCGCATTTTCAATGCGATTCATCAAAAATTTATCTACTCTAAGGGGTTCCTGCCCAGCGTCTGCAGAAAAAGCGTAATGCTCGTGAAGTTCGTCTAAGGATTCGTTTTCCATAGCTATTCTGATCTGACTCCGTTACCTAAAACTAAATCTATTCGTGAAGTTTTGGGGAGCTTATCGCCCGGAGCTATAGGGGCATTGTTATGACGTAACTGAAGTACCATGTTTTTACCTATATTATTCATGAAGGTGATTTCACCAATTTCTAACCCAACAGCGCGAAGAGAAGATTCTGCTGAACGTCGTGTAATTTGAATAACGTCAGGGATACTTACTTCGTTATAATTAGAGGGGTTCAAGGTAAGGTATATTTTACGATCCTTTTTAACGAGCTCTCCTGCTAGGGGAGATTGCTCAATTACAGCAAATGGTCTATATGTAGGATTAAAACGAGCAGAATCAATGACCTCAAACATTAAATCAAACTCATCAAGAACGGCTTCTGCCTCTTCAATAGATTTTGTGATAAGTTCAGGAACTTCAATAAAATCGCCTTGTCTGGTGTGCCAATGCAACCCGTAAAACACGACAATAAATAATGAAGAAAGTGCGAGCATCAACAAAAACAATTGCCAAAAAAAAGTGCGGCTGAACAAAAAACGAAAGAAGTGAAGCATAATATACTTAATTGAAGGCCAAAAATAATGATATTTGTGCTATGAAAAAGCACATTGCCGTTGTCATGGGGGGAACTACTTCCGAACATGCCATTTCATTAAAAAGCGGAAAGACAGTTATTAGCCATCTATCTAAAGAACATTTTGACGTTACTAAGGTAGTCGTTTCTCCTGAGGGATATCTTGTTCACTTAGGTGAGAAAAAAATCCCCATAGAGCTAACTACTTTTTCATTCGAACATGAAGGAAAAAAAATCTTTTTTGATGCGGTTTTTAATGCAATTCATGGCGCTCCTGGCGAGAACGGTGAACTTCAAAATATATTGGATAAAGCAAAAATTCCCTATACCGGTTGTACAGCTGAGGTAGCACGACTTACCTATAATAAACACCGTACATTAACATTTCTAGAGCCACATGGCATCGCTATGGCTAAGCATATATTATTGAACAAAAATGTGGACTGGAACACCGATGAAATCATTGAAAAAATAGGCTTGCCCTGTTTTGTGAAAGCCAACAAAGCGGGCAGTAGTTATGGAGTGTTAAAGGTGCACAAAGCATCTGAAATGCAGAAGGCTATTGAAACCGCTCTATTGGAGGACGATCAAGTTCTAGTAGAACGCTTTCTTTCAGGAAAAGAGGTTTCAATTGGCGTGATAGAATTTCGGGGCGAAGTAATGGTACTCCCCCCTACAGAAATTATCTCTAACGGGGATTTCTTTGATTATCAAGCAAAATACGAAGGAAACTCTCAAGAAATAACTCCTGCTAGATTGACAACAACCCAATTAGAAAAATTGGAAAAAGCAGCAAAAAAGGTATTTGTTTCCTTGGGTGCTCGTGGGTTTAGCCGAAGTGATTTTATTTTTCAAGAGGATACCCCATATTTTTTGGAATTGAATAGCATTCCAGGGCTTACTGAAGAAAGTTTATTACCAAAACAAGCGAGTTTTGCGGGTATTGCATTAAGTGAATTGTTTGCAGACATGATTTACAGCTGTTTAAAAAATAATACCTTTGGCGCATGAAACGTGCGCTTTTCCCCGGTTCTTTTGACCCCTTTACTGTTGGTCATTTTGATATTGTAACAAGAGGCATCAAAATATTTGATGAGGTTATCATTGGAGTTGGCACTAATAGTGAAAAGAAATATATGTTTTCGTTAGACCAACGCCTAGCCTTCATTGAAGCTTGTTTTACAGATGAGTCCCGAGTTCGTGTTGCATCATACGATGGTTTGACTGTTAATTTTTGTCGTGATATCGAAGCTGACTTTATTTTACGCGGCGTTCGCAATAATGGAGATTTTGAATTTGAAAAAGCTATTGCGCGAACCAATCGCCATATGTCCAAAATTGAAACTGTATTCTTATTAACCTCCGCTCAAACCTCTTATATAAGCAGTAGTATTGTAAGAGAAATTATTCGCAATAATGGCGACTACAGTACATTTATTCCTCCTCAGATAAAGATTTAAGTAAATCTATATTGTTTAACAAATGGTCAATGTTAGGATAGGTTTTTTCAAGAGCCTTGACCACCTTTTTCTTTCCTTTCCAAACAGCTTTGGTAATGTCCTCTTTGGTTTGTGGAATAAGTTCCCCTGTGAATACTGTAGTCATATAAAACCAATGAGATTCCTTTAATTTATATCTATTATTACGCTTAAAAATATGGTAGGTAATTCCTACCAAAGGACCTACTTTGAGTTTTTTTACTCCTGTTTCTTCTTTTACCTCACGCTTTGCCCCTTCTTCTAAGGTTTCTCCCTTATCAATTTTTCCTTTTGGTAAATCCCATTTATTTTTTCGGAAAATAAACAATAGTTTTCCTTCTTGATTTTTAACTACACCTCCAGCAGCTATAATTACAGGTAATTTTTCTTTAAACTGCGAAAGCAATTTGTTAGAATCATCATGGATTAAGTAAAGCTTTTGAACCTTAGTTGTGCGTAAAATTCTAATAATTTCTTTTAATGGAGTAGTTCTAAGAGGTAGCACTCTTGCCCTAGTTTTTTTTGGCAGCTTTGTAGTAAGGATTAGCTCCTTCTTATTAACAAAAACTTTATACATTTGCGTTATATGCCTATGGAATCCTCTACTGCAAAAAAAGTAGCCGAATATCTTTTACAAATTAAAGCAATAAAGCTTGAACCAAAAAATCCATTTACATGGGCTAGCGGATGGCAATCACCTATTTATTGTGATAACCGAATAACACTTTCCTATCCCAAAATACGGAAGTTTTTAAGTAATGCCATGGCGCAAGAAATTAAAAAACGTTATCCCCAAGCAAAAGCCATTGCCGGAGTTGCAACTGGAGCCATTGGAATTGGAATGTTAGTAGCAGAAGCTCTCGATTTGCCCTTTATGTATGTGCGTCCCGAGCCAAAAAAGCATGGTAGGCAAAACCAAATTGAAGGGCATTTTGATTCTAGTGCTCCAACAGTTGTAATAGAAGATTTAATTAGCACAGGTAAAAGCAGTTTACAAGCCGTCAAGGCGTTACGAAGTGCTAACATTAATGTGTTGGGCATGGTTGCTTTGTTTAGCTATGAATTTGATGTAGCTACCCAAAACATGCAAAAAGAAGGTGTTGAATTAACAACCCTTTCAGGTTACGGTGCACTTATAGATACTGCCATAGCCACAAACTACATTGCCCCCGAACTAAAAGATATTTTGAAAAAATGGCGTGAAGCACCTGAGCTTTGGTCTTCAAAATCATAGAAGATGAAAATTGAAAGTAGTACAACTTTAGTAGAGCTATCAATAGCTGAAGTCTTTGAAAAACTTTCAAAGGCAAGTACTTTTGAACGCTTAATGCCTGAAGAAGCTAGTTTTAGATTAGTTGACGAGGAACGTTTTAGTTTTAAATTAGGAAGTATGCCGGCTATACCTCTAAAGGTTGAACGGTTATTTCCAAACAGTCAAATTATTTTGGTAGCAGATGGCGGTAACGTTCCCTTCGAATTGCACGTTAATTTAACGGAATTTAATTCCATAACCCAAATTCAGTTGGTATTTGATGGCAACCTTAATCCGATGATGCAAATGATGGTAAAAAGGCCACTAACTCAATTTTTAGAAGCTCTTATCGGCAACGCGAAAAAGCTGTAAACACAAGTGCTTTTTCTTCAAAAATCTCTCTTTCTCCATTCTCATGTTCAACAACTAACTTTCCGTCTTTGGCAACGTCTACAATAGTAGCTGTAAATGGTATACTGTCTTTTCTTTCAAATGAGCAGAGTTCCCCTAAACCATAAAGTGTAGTCAAATAACGCTTATCATCTGTATGTTTTCCACGAACAGTGTGTTCAATATTTGCTGCTAAGGCTTCAAAAAGAGATTCAATGTCATAGGATTTGCCAGTAATTGCGCTTAATGAAGTTGCGCAAGGTAAGTTTGGAAGCGCTTTCTCATTTACATTAATTCCACAACCAATCACGACATCTGTAACCTTAGCCCCCCTTAAAATAGGTTCTACCAAAATCCCACCAATTTTCTTTCCTTTAGCTAAAATGTCATTAGGCCACTTAATTTGCAGCTCTGGAATCTTATGCGCTAGAAGCGTTTCAATGACAGCTAAGCAAACACGTTTATTGATTTCGAAAAGGGTCTGGATATCAATAGAAATGTTACCCAAATATACAGACCCTGTTAGGTTTAATCCCTTCGTGGCATGCCATTGCGTTCCCATTCGCCCTTTGCCGTGAGTTTGATGCTCTGCCCACACACCAATAGCAGTATGCTTTTTTGACTGTTGTACCCACTGTTTTAAAAACGAATTTGTAGAGTCAACTGAGCTAAGTTTGATAAATAGCATGTATAATGAGTATGTCTCGTGTAAAATATAAAGTTACGACATACACCAAATAAAGTGAAATTAGTTCACTATAATTTTTTGTATCCAACGTTCATTCATTGATGAAGCCTTTAAAACATACAATCCTTTTGGCACATCAGGCTTGATTCGTATATCCTTTCTATTCAGTTGTTGTTGGTAAAAAACCTCTTGACCAACCAAATTATAAAGAGCTATTTCTTGAATTTCGTCCGGTGAGCTTATATGAATATTTTTGTCTTTGTTGTTAAACCATATATTAAACAATCTGTCCTTACTAACTGAAGGAGTATCCAAGGGCTGCAATTGATAGACACGTACATAGTCTATTTCCATAGTGGTATCCACAAAAGTATTGCTGTTTGTTCCATTCTCAATAGCTACATTCAAGAGTAGGAATTGGTCTTTATAAAAGGGCCATGTATCATCATTTTTTACTGTGGGATTGTAGGTGTAATGGGAAACCCCATCTACAGAAAAAACCATTTTTTCGTCCGTCCATACAAGTGTATAGGTATGAAACTCCGTTGAAGCCGTAGAGATTGTTTGCCCTCCGTGGTTAATAGTTCCTCCATATGATGAAGGGGTATGCATAGCGCTGCTAACATAGTTTTGGTTTTTGCCCCAGTGCTCCATAATGTCAATTTCACCACAAGTAGGCCATCCCGTTGTACCAAACCCCTGTTGTTGCCAATATGCCCCTGGCTCACTAATGTTTTTGCCTAGCATCCATATGGCAGGCCAAGTACCTGCGCCTGTAGGTAGTTTTGCTCTAACCTCGACCATTCCGTATGTAAATGCATATTTTGAGTTTAATCTTGCCGAAGTAAATTCTTTGGTATGCCCTTGGTCAGTGTAATTTTCAGCTTTTGCAACAATTTTTAAAGTTCCATTAGACACATAACTGTTTTCTATTTCATTTGTATAGTGTTGTAACTCATTATTATACCAACTCCAACCGTTAGGGTACCCTTCTGGTAATATAGTTTGTTGAAACCATTTTGTGTTGTCTACTGGATTTGCATTTCCAGAAATATAGGCAGAACCATCATCATTAAATTCATCGGACCAGACAAGTTGATAGGACGAATTAGTATTGTTTGCTGTTGTAATTGTTACTTGCCCCCAATCCTTCTGCGGATTAGCATTAAGACCCTCCATTACAAATCCGTACTGAATTAAATTATTGTCATTGGTGGGCGTGTAGGAAAAGCTAAAGTCAGTCGTGTCGGCAACAATATCTTGTGTAGCTATGTTTACAAGCTGATAACCTGATTTAAACTCTTTGATAAAAGCTTTCAGGGTATACCTTGTGTCAAGTGTAAAAGAGGCTATATTCCCAAAAAATGTTAATGCCCCTCCAGGATATGACCCTGAACCATATTCTACATATGTAATTGCTTCCATCCACTTGTTTCCATCTCCTGCACCGTTAGACCAATAGGGGTCTGATGCGTTGTATAGATTGGTATTTGGTTTCAGGGTAATTGATTGCGAACTATCGTTTGAAATTAAGGCAATTAAATCTGTAACAGCAAAAGAATTTCCTGCAATCCAATTTCCCTTAGTGCCATTTACATTTTCAAAGCGATGCATATAACCAATCCAAGACGCATCTTCATCAATGCTTACGGAAACCTGTCCGTTTGAAATAGCTGTACTCAAGGAAGCTACAAATACAGTGATAACGTGTATTGTTTTTAATTTCAAAATTTTAATATGTTGGTGAGTTTCATGACAAAATGTCCACTAAAGATGAATAAACTCATGCTAGTTATAGACAAAGAGCCTTTTTTTTTCAAAAATAGCATAAATAAACTGGTATAATAGTAATGGCATTACTTTTGTTTTAATAGAATTGCAAAACGAGGTGTATGATAAAGTAGTTATGTAAATAACAACTACATTTACACAGACAAAAAAATTAATGATTAAAAAAACTGGAACAGACACATTACTGTCACACATTATTGAAGGTATCGAAGAAGTAAAGGGTGAAGATATCAATATTTTAGATCTGCGAGAAATAGATAACAATGTCTGCCAATACTTTGTGGTTTGTTCTGGAAATTCCAACACACAGGTACGTGCCATTTCTAGTTCTGTACAAAAACTAGTCAGTAAAGCTGTGCATGAAAAACCATGGCACGTTGAAGGTCAAGAAACAAGCGAATGGATACTTATGGATTTTGTAGATGTTGTCGTACATATTTTTCAAAAACATACACGCTCGCATTACGATATTGAATCTTTATGGGGCGATGCTAAACTTACTTTGATAGAATCTAAATACTAGCCATGTCTAAAAACGAAAAAATACCACCAAAAAAACCTGCACTAAACCCTTATTGGTTCTATGGAGCCATCGTTTTGTTCTTTTTAGGAATGTCATTTTTTGGTGGCGGTGATGGTCTTGGTGAAGATCAAAAAATAAATATTTCCAAGTTTGAGCGTTTTCTTAACGACAGTGAAGTTAGCCGAGTGGTGGTGGTAAATAAAAACCTGGCGCAGGTAACACTTACAAAAGAAGCACTTCAAGAAACAAAACACAAAAAAGCAAAAAAAACGGATATTTTTGGCAGAAATAATGATGCTGGGCCACACTATCAATTTGAGGTTGGGAATCTGGAGCTTTTTCAGAAAAAACTTGAAGCAGCTGAAGAAAATGGTGTTGCTTTTAGCTATGAATTTAAGACTGTTGAAAATAGGTGGCTTGATGTACTCGTTGGTTTTTTACCCCTGATACTAATTATTGCCATTTGGTTATTCATTATGAGACGCATGTCTGGAGGTGGATCTGGAGGCGGTGGTGCACAGATTTTTAATATTGGAAAATCAAAAGCCAAGCTTTTTGACGAAAAAACAGATGTTAAAATCACCTTTAAAGATGTTGCTGGATTAGAAGGTGCTAAAGAAGAAGTACAAGAGATTGTAGATTTTCTTAAAAATCCCTCAAAATACACCGTGCTTGGAGGTAAAATTCCAAAAGGGGCTTTGTTGGTAGGTCCTCCAGGAACAGGAAAAACGCTCTTAGCAAAAGCAGTTGCGGGAGAGGCAAAAGTTCCGTTTTTCTCTCTTTCGGGTTCAGATTTCGTTGAAATGTTTGTCGGTGTAGGTGCCTCTAGAGTACGTGACCTATTTAAGCAAGCTAAAGACAAATCACCCGCTATAATCTTTATTGATGAAATTGATGCTATTGGACGAGCAAGAGGAAAAAACAATATTACTGGTTCCAATGATGAAAGGGAAAATACACTTAACCAATTACTCACCGAAATGGATGGTTTTGGTACCAATACAAACGTAATTGTTATTGCTGCGACTAACCGTGCTGATGTTCTTGACAAGGCACTAATGCGTGCGGGGCGGTTTGATCGTCAGATCTATGTGGACTTACCTGATTTAAGAGAACGTAAAGAAATTTTCAACGTACACCTAAAACCTTTAAAATCCGACCCAAAATTGGATATAGATTTTCTCGCCAAACAAACTCCTGGCTTTTCGGGAGCTGACATTGCTAATGTTTGTAACGAATCTGCACTGATTGCTGCTCGTAAAAACAAAAAGAGAGTTGGTCGTCAAGACTTTTTAGATGCTGTTGATAGAATTGTAGGTGGGCTAGAAAAAAAGAGTAAAATCATAACCCCTGAAGAAAAGAAAACAATCGCATTTCATGAAGCTGGACATGCTACCGTAAGTTGGATGTTAGAACATGCTTCACCTCTTGTTAAAGTAACTATTGTTCCTCGAGGACAATCGTTAGGTGCTGCATGGTACTTACCTGAAGAAAGGCAAATTGTTCGAACAGAACAAATGTTGGACGAAATGTGTGCCACTCTAGGTGGCCGTGCAGCTGAGGAAATCATTTTTAATAAAATCTCTACTGGAGCATTAAGTGATTTGGTTAAAGTAAGCCGTCAAGCCAAAGCTATGGTTACCATATACGGGCTTAATGATAAAATTGGGAATATTACTTATTATCAAACCAATAATGACGATTACGGGTTTACAAAACCTTATTCAGAAGACACTGCAAAACTTATTGATACTGAAATTTCAGCAATTGTTGAAAAAGAGTACAAGCGTGCCATTCAAATTCTCAAAAAGCATAAAGGCAAATTAACAGAACTCGCTGAGCATCTACTTGAAAAAGAAGTGATTTTTAAAGATGATTTGGAGCGCATTTTTGGAAAGCGCCCTTTTGAAAAAGAGGAAACAGCCGACGAAAAGAAAACTGTTATAACCAAAGCCAACACTAGAAAACGTACTGCGTCCAAACCCAAAGAAAAACAATCTGATACTCCAAAAGGTGATAACTAACGTAGGTTTTGTTACCTTTGTGTAACAAGCTTATTACGTGAGTAAATTCTGGTCAAAATTATTCGGAAACAAGAACGTCTCTAAAGATAAGGAAGCAGAGGAGCGTGGTCCCCATATGCCACACAAAGAGGTTCCTATTGAGCAAACTTTTGCTGAAAAATTTACTAAGCTTGGAGGAAAATTTGTTTACTGCGAACAACTTGATGATGCTAAGCAAGCCTTCAAAGACATCATTGAAGAATACCCCTCTGAGGTTAGAGAGCTGTTATGTTTAGATTCAGAAATACCAAAAAAACTTGACGCTGGAATTACACTAACAAAAACCAATCTTAATGCTAAGATTATGTTGTGTAGCTGTGAGTCGTTAGTTGCTTATGATGGAAGTGTTGTGGTTTGCGAGCGTCAATTAGGTTCAAACAAACTTTCTGACCTCCCAGAAACAGTAATAATATTAGCAGGAACGCGACAGTTTTCAAAGACGGTTTCGGATGCCTTAAAATACATCAAGAATCGCTATGTAGAGAGTATTCCCCTTAATATAACCTCAATTAAACAGTTTAAAACCGAAGTATTTACTGAAGACAACTACATGAATTATGGAAGTGGCGTAAAAGAAGTGTACTTATTATTACTTGAGGATTTCTAATGAGTGTTTTAACTCGCGTACTAACCTCTTTTTTTTATGTTGGGATACTCTTAGGTAGCCTTTACCTAAACCCTATTTTTTTTGGTATCGTAATTTGCACCATGGCTACCATCACAATTTATGAGGCTCAACAAATGGCTCATCAGCATATACCCATAACCTATTTGTTTTTTCCACTCATTTTTCTTGTTTCAAATTATAATAAACTTGGTAATTTACTAATCCTAATTTTAGGTGTCCTTGGGGTTGTTCTTTCGGTTTATTATTTCGTGAACAACAAACGCACAAAAATGAACAGCACCTTTGTTACCCTTTTAGGGTTCTTTGGTATAGCTATTCCAATGGCATTATTGACATCCTTAGGAATAAAAAACCCGGAATTGGTTGCTTTTATGTTTGGAATAATTTGGTTAAATGATAGCGGTGCTTACTTTGTTGGTTCAATGATTGGAAAAAGACCTCTTGCGCCATATATCTCACCAAATAAAACCGTTGAAGGATTTGTGGGTGGCCTGCTCATTTCCGTGGTCGTAATGCTCTTCATAGGCAATCATTTGGCTTTACTTGAATCAAACACCATAATACCAATAATATTTGTTATTGCTTTAACCAGCAGCATCGGAGATTTGGTGCAATCAAAAATAAAAAGACAATGTGGTGTCAAAAACAGTGGGAAAATTTTACCCGGTCACGGAGGGATGTATGACCGAATTGATAGTACACTATTAGCAGTTCCGGTGTTTTCACTTTTGTTATTTTTAATTGGATATGTTTCATAAAGAAGGTTTTACCATCATAATTGTAAGTTTCTTGCTCCTTGCAGTGGCTGCCATAATTGTAGATTATTTTATTGCGATAAAATGGCTTAAAACGCTTTTACAAGTGTTCCTTTTTGTAATGCTAATTCTTGTACTGCAATTTTTCAGAAACCCCAACCGTCCGCCATTAGGGCTTACAGATGCAATTATTGCACCCGTTGACGGTAAAGTAGTTATTATTGAAGAAGTTGAAGAGCCTGAATATTTTAAAGGAAAACGGTTGCAGGTATCAATATTTATGTCACCCATAAACGTGCATGTAACACGCTATCCTGTTTCGGGAGAAGTTGTATTTAGTAAATATCATCCAGGAAAATATCTTGTTGCATGGCATCCAAAATCTTCTACTCTTAATGAGCGAACTACAATTGTTGTTAAAAATCAACTGTTCGGAGATATACTATACCGGCAAATCGCTGGTGCACTAGCCCGGCGTATCGTTAATTACGCTAAAAAAGGGGATCAAGTTACGCAAGGCACAGATGCTGGATTTATTAAATTCGGGTCTAGAGTTGATGTTTTTTTGCCTCCTAACACGCCTATTAATGTAGAAATAGGACAAAAAGTAAAAGGGGGCATAACACTAATTACTGCAAAGACAGCAGACTAAAGCGACTCCAATCTGGTTCTTAGTGTTGCTATTTTTTCTTTAGCATCACTGGCTTTTTTTCGTTCTAATGCAACAACTTCTTCTGGTGCATTGGAAACAAAACGATCATTAGAAAGTTTTTTCTCTACCGATTTTAAAAAACCTTCTTGGTAAGCAAGTTCTTCTTCCATTTTTAAGCGCTCGTCAGCTAAGTTCGATGTTGCAATAGGAACAAAATATTCGTGAGCGTCTACCCTAAAAGAAAGCGATTGTTCTGGAGCATTATCCGTTTGAATCCAAGTCTCTACATGTGCTAATTTTGAAACAATTAAACGTAAAGAAACTTCATCTTTAACGGTCTCTATCAAATGGAGAGGCTCTTTGAAAGCGATATTTTGATTTTTGCGAATAGTTCGCAACTGAGCAATCAATTCTGAAGAGTGCTCAAACCGTGCTAAAACACTACTGTCAACACTTTTTTGTGTTGGCCAAGACGAAACGATTAAGGCCTCATCTTTAGTGCGTGCATTAAGTGCATGCCATAATTCTTCTGACAAAAAAGGCATAAACGGATGCAATAATCGCAAGTTATTTTCAAATAAGACACAAACCTTTTCATAGGTTTTTGCATCAATGCCCTTACCATATGCAGGCTTTACAATTTCCAATAACCAAGAGCAGAAATCATCCCAAATAAGCTTGTAGGTTGCCATAAGCGCATCTGAAATTCGGTACTTACTAAAGTAGTTGTCAATTGTAGTGAGGATTTGTTGAAATTTTGAGGTGTACCAATCTAGACCAAGTGCAGAAGTTTCGCACGGCGGTAAGGTTTCATCAATTTCCCAGCTTTGAAGGAGTCGGAAAGCATTCCATATTTTGTTTGCGAAATTTTTTCCTTGTTGGCATAAATTTTCATCAAACAATAAATCGTTTCCAGCGGCTGCACTAAGTAATAACCCTACTCTTACACCATCTGCGCCATAAGTATCCATCAACTTTATTGCATCAGGAGAATTTCCAAGTTGTTTTGACATTTTCCTTCCTTGACTGTCACGCACTAACCCTGTCAAATATACATGTGAGAAAGGCTTTTCATTGCGAAGTGCATAACCAGACATTATCATTCGTGCTACCCAAAAGAATAAAATATCGGGGCCCGTGACCAATTCTTGTGTGGGGTAGTAATACGATATTTCTTTGTTATTGGGGTCTAGCACTCCGTTGAATACCGAAATAGGCCATAACCACGATGAAAACCAAGTATCTAACACGTCCTGATCTTGACTTAAATCTTGTAAGGTGAGAGATTTGTTTCCAGATGAAGAAATCGCTTTTTCAAGTGCCTGCTCCTTAGAAGTTGCAACCACCAAATTTTCGTTGTTCTTGCCGTAGTAGTAGGCTGGGATTTGGTGACCCCACCATAATTGACGTGAGATATTCCAGTCACGGATATTATTCATCCAATGGCGGTACGTATTAATAAATTTTTGAGGCACCAATTGCACATCGCTATTTTCAACAGCATCTATTGCTGGCTTTGCTAGCGATTCCATTTTCAAAAACCACTGATCAGATAGACGTGGCTCAACCACAGCCTTAGTACGTTCAGAAGTGCCTACCTTATGCATATGTGAAGTAACTTTTACCAAGTAGCCCTTAGCTTCCAATTCCTTGACTAGAACCTTTCGAACAGCAAACCTATCCTGTCCTTCATAGTGTAATCCTTCTTGATTAAGTGTGCCGTCAGGATTAAAAACATCAATGAATTCAAGTTGATGTTTATCTCCTAAAACTTTATCATTTTCGTCGTGGGCAGGAGTTACTTTTAGGCAGCCTGTCCCCATCTCTATACTTACATAGCTATCTTTTATTATTGGCACTACTCTATTAACAAGGGGTACGATAACCTTCTTGCCGTGAAATGCGAAATAACGTTCATCATCGGGGTGAATGGCTACAGCTGTATCACCAAAAAGGGTCTCAGGACGAGTTGTTGCAACAACAATCTGCTCATCGGTTCCCTCAATGGCATAGGCGATGTGGTATAAATTTCCTTGCTTTTCTTCATAAATTACCTCTTCATCAGAAAGTGTGGTTTGTGCTTCGGGGTCCCAATGCACCATACGGTATCCACGATAAATAAGTCCTTGTTCGTATAAGTCCACAAAAACCTTAATTACTGATGCGGACATATCGTCATCAAGTGTGAATTTAGTGCGTTCCCAATCGCAAGAACAACCTAGCTTTTTTAATTGCTCCAAGATTATTCCCCCGTGTTCATCAGTCCAATCCCAGGCATGTTTCAAAAAAGCTTCACGTCCAATATCACTTTTATCTACACCCGCTTTTTTAAGTTTGCTGACAACTTTCGCTTCTGTGGCTATTGAAGCGTGGTCGGTTCCGGGGACCCAACAAGCATTATAACCAAGCATACGTGCACGACGAATTAGAACATCTTGCAACGTGTTATTCATTAAGTGTCCCATATGTAATACCCCTGTCACATTTGGCGGGGGAATTACAATACTGTAAGGCTTACGGGAATCAGGTATTGAACGAAAAAAATTGTTCTCTAGCCAATAGTCATACCATTTTTGTTCTACAGAGGAAGGGTTAAACTTGTGCGGAATGGTCATGAACTATGTTTATTATCGGCAAATGTAGGCATAGGGAGGTGAAATTGAAAGCCCAAATTTTGTCTTATGCTTAAGAATTTTGTACTTTAGTAAAACCAAATTATAAATCATGAAAAGAATTTTTATTTCTGCTTTGTTCTTGAGCTTAGGTTTTTTTTCTGTTGCACAAGACATTCCAACAATTACTTTTGATTCTTTAGTCATCGATTATGGCATCATTACCAAAGGAGATAATGGTGTTCGTCAATTTACATTTACTAATACAGGAACTGCCGATTTGGAGATTACACAGGTACGTTCTTCTTGCGGTTGTACCATTCCAAAAAAGCCATCTCAGCCCATTGCTCCTGGAGCATCAGACGTTATTGAAGTTAAATACGATACTGAGCGTGTAGGACCTATTCGCAAAACCATTACGGTGGCCTCAAATGCATCTAATGGAATGATTGCCTTAAAAATTAAAGGAGAAGTCCAAGAAGCCGAAGAAAATTAGCGGTTAGCTTCTATTATTTTATCCTATAACACTTTTATTTTTTTGCATCTTTGCAGGCAAAACATTTTACAATGCCCAGCATTTCGCGTAAAGGAGCAAATTTACCCACTTCGCCAATTCGAAAACTTGCTAATCAAGCTGTATTAGCAAAAAAAAGAGGCATAGAAGTTTATCATTTAAACATTGGACAACCTGATCTACCTAGTCCTGAGAGTGCTTTAAAGGCAATTGCTTCGTATGATGAAAAAATCATTGCTTACGGTCCTTCAGAAGGATCACGCTCTTTTCGTGAGAAGCTAGTCAATTATTACAAGCAACATCAAATTTCTTTAACCCCAGAAGATATTTTGGTGACCACTGGGGCAAGTGAGGCCATTATTATGGCATTAGATTGTATAACCAATGAAGGAGATGAACTTATTATTCCCGAACCTTTTTATGCTAACTACGAAACTTTTGCAGCTGCATGTGGGGTAAAAGTAATAGGGATTCCTTCTACATTTGAAAGTCAATTTGCACTCCCATCAGTAGAGAATATAGAAGCTGCTATTTCTGACAAAACTCGTGCACTGTTTGTTTGCAATCCCAATAATCCGTCGGGATACGTATATACTAAGGAAGAACTTGAAGCACTCGCACAACTGGCATTAAAGCACGATATCTTTTTTATTGTTGATGAGGTATATCGAGAATTTATTTATGACGGCAACACACACACTTCCGTTTTACAACTTGAAGGAATTGATCAACATGCTATTTTAATAGACTCAATGTCCAAACGTTACAGCATGTGTGGTGCCCGAATTGGATGTTTAATAACAAAAAATAAAGAGGTCATTCAGGCTGCATTAAAATTTGCCCAATCACGTCT
The DNA here is from genome assembly GCA_030830005.1 of Flavobacteriaceae bacterium. Taxonomy (GTDB): domain Bacteria; phylum Bacteroidota; class Bacteroidia; order Flavobacteriales; family Flavobacteriaceae; genus UBA7446. Next base: position 32,560 of record JAURNV010000024.1, read on the forward strand.
ATGCCCGCCAACTCTTGCGTTATATGCTTGTGAAGCTGCCCTAGATGAACCTCAACAATATTTGAATAACGCTATAGCAGAATACCAACTTCGAAGGCAAACTGCCATTTCCTGTTTAAATGCAATTGAAGGGATAGAAGTAGCAATCCCAAAAGGAGCGTTTTACTGTTTGGTTCGTCTTCCTGTTGCTGATAGTGACCACTTTGCAAAGTGGTTGTTAGAGTCATTTGAAAATGAAGGAGAGACACTTATGGTAGCTCCAGCAAATGGCTTTTTTTCAGGTGACACAACAGGAAAAGACATGATTCGTATTGCATTTGTACTAACATCGAAAAAGCTGAAGCGAGCTATTAAACTACTTGAATTAGGTTTAATTTCCTACCTGAAAAATTATGGAAACTAAAAAACAGGTTTCATTAAAGCAATACAATACTTTTGGCATAGCTGCTACAACCCCTCTTTTTGTTAAGGTTACCTCAAGCTTAGTTCTACAAGAGGTGCTTAAAGATGTTCGCTTCAAGGATTCATTCATTTTAGGTGGCGGAAGTAATGTGCTGTTTTTGAAAGATTTATCGCTACCAGTGATAAAAATAGCTATTCCAGGAATAAAAATTATTGAAGAAAATGAAGACGTTGCAATCGTATCTGCAGGTGCAGGCGTAGTTTGGCATGATTTGGTAATGTGGTGTATTGCCAATAACTTGGGCGGCATAGAGAATCTAAGTCTTATCCCTGGCTTGGTAGGTGCAGCCCCTATTCAAAATATAGGAGCTTACGGAGTTGAACTTAGTGATGTGTTTCATAATGCTATTGGAATTGGGCGTGAAAAAGGAGGCTCTAGGATATTCTATTTAGAAGATTGTGAGTTTGGGTACAGAGACTCTATTTTTAAAAATGAGCTTAAAGATTCGTACATAATAACAACCTTACGCTTATCGTTGACAAAGAAAAATCATCGGTTAAATATTGATTATGGTGCTTTAAGCCAAACTTTAGAAGAGATGGGAGTTCACTCGCCTACAATTAGCGATATAGCCAAAGCCGTCACACGAATTCGAAGCCAAAAACTTCCTAACCCAGAATTGCTAGGGAACGCGGGTAGTTTTTTTAAGAATCCTATTGTTAGCAACCAAAAAATAAAAACAATACAAAATAAATTCCCTGGAGTGCCAACATACCCCATTGATGGTAATTATTCTAAAATTGCTGCAGGGTGGCTTATTGAGCAAGCAGGATTTAAGGGGCAACAACATGGAAATGTAGGAATGCACAAGGAGCAAGCCTTAGTGTTAGTAAATTATGGTAATGCCTCGGGGAGTGAACTTTGGAATCACGCCCAACGTGTTATAGCGGGGGTTAAACAGCTATTTGACCTGACGTTAGAACCTGAAGTAAATCTTATCAATTAAATTTTAGCTATTTTTAAACCATGGATCTTTTTTTAATCACCTTTATTTTAGTGTCGCTTGCTTTTGCTGGAATTGCCATAAAAATATGGGCTAAAAAAGGAGGAGAGTTTTCTGGTACTTGTGCAAGTCAAAGTCCATTTCTAAATAAAGAAGGTGAACCTTGCAGTCTTTGTGGAAAAGTCCCAAGTCAACAAACCGATTGTGACCTCCCGAAACCCGAACATAATTAAATACCGTGGCAGCGGTGAATACACTTCGTGAAAAAATATTATTGGCTCAAAAAGGTGACCAACATGCCTTTCGTCATTTATTAGAATTCTATTGGAATGATGTGTATGGTTTTATGTTGCAGCGTACCCAAAATGAAAATGAAGCCGAAGACCTAACCGTCCGTTGTTTTGGTAAAGCTTTTGAAAAAATAACCACCTACAATCCAGATTTCGGATTCAAAACTTGGCTCACCACAATTGCAAAAAACTTACACATTGATCAAATCAGAAAAGAAACAATTTCTGCAGTAACAACAGAAACTAGCCAAGAAATTGCACAAAACATTGCTGACAGCTCACCCCACCCCGAAGATGACTTGATTCGCAAACAACGCCTTGAAACATTACTCAGTAACATAAAAACGCTCAAACCCCACTATCGAGACGTCATTCAACTTAAGTATTTACACGAGCTTACCATAAAACAAATGGCAAAAGAGCTCCACACAAATGAGAGCACTGTAAAAGTTAAACTCATGCGCGCAAGAAAACTATTAGCTGAAATTTTAGCCAACCAAGACACTTAATTTGACCACTATATTTAGAAAATTAGGCCCAGGAATCCTGTTTGCAGGTGCCGCCATAGGCGTATCTCACTTGGTACAATCTACTCGTGCCGGTGCTGACTTTGGTTTTGGCCTTATTTGGGCGTTGATACTTATAAACCTTGTTAAATATCCCTTTTTTCAATTTGGGCCTAGATATGCCCTTGCCACCAGAGAAAGCCTGTTAGAAGGATATCGCCGTATGGGAAAAGGAGTTTTGGTAATGTACTATATCCTTAACTTAGGAACTATGTTTGCCATTCAGGCCGCTGTTACAGCAGTAACTGCAGGTATTGCAGCACGGCTATTAGGCATTGAATCTACGGGTTGGACTTCCGTGGTGGTTGCACTATTGTGTTTTGCTGTACTGTGGCGTGGAAAATATAATTGGCTAGATAAAGCCATGAAAATTATTGTGCTTGTTTTAAGTGTAAGCACTCTATTGGCAGTCGTTTTTTCCTTACTTGAAAAACCTGAAATTTCTCTAGCTCAAGTACTCCCCTTAAGTCAGTCTGATTGGATTTTTCTTATTGCTTTCATGGGTTGGATGCCAGGACCTTTGGACATTTCAATTTGGCATTCGCTTTGGGCATTAGAAAAGAAAAAAATCAGCCCCACAACAACCCTAAAAACTTCTTTATTTGATTTTAACGTGGGTTATGCGGTAACCTTTGTGTTAGGTTGTTGTTTTGTGATTTTAGGCGCAACCGTAATGTTCAATTCTGGAATTACGTTCTCCGCTAACGGCGCAACTTTTGCTGGTCAACTTATAGGATTATATACTTCACTTATGGGTAATGGTTGGTTTATCATTATTGCCGTAGCTGCTTTAGCTACTATGTTCAGCACAACCATTACCACACTGGACGCCTCGCCTCGTGTAATGGCACACACCGCCTTATTACTCAATGGAAGGGTTAATAAACAACAAAGTTGGCTTGTTATCCTTACTTTAGGCACATGTGCAATCTTCTTGTTTTTTGCTTCCGAAATGGGACTATTAGTAAAGATCGCAACTATTCTTTCCTTTTTGACCGCCCCATTTTATGCCGCTGCCAATTTTCGCTTAGTTACAAGCAAACATATGCCTTACGAACATCGTCCTAAAAAAGGAATGCGTATTTTTTGTCTATCAAGTATTCTCTTTTTGGTTGGGTTTAGCATTACCTACCTAATCATGCTTTTATGATGCCGTTTTTGTTTTGTAAATTTGCAGCATAAATTGCTATATGTCAGAAACAACCTCACCAACAGCTACTGTACGTTCTCCAAAACCTAAATGGCTTAGAGTAAAGTTACCTACAGGTAAAAAATATACAGAGCTTCGTGGATTGGTAGATAAATATGCGTTGCACACCATTTGCACCTCGGGGAGTTGCCCAAACATGGGCGAATGTTGGGGCGAGGGCACCGCTACTTTTATGATTTTAGGAAATATCTGTACGAGGTCTTGTGGGTTTTGTGGCGTACAAACTGGACGCCCGGATACCGTAGATTGGGCAGAGCCTGAAAAAGTGGCACGATCCATTAAAATTATGGGTATCAAACATGCGGTTATTACTTCCGTTGACCGAGACGATTTACCCGACCAAGGTACCATCATTTGGACGGAAACCGTACAAGCTATTCGACGTATGAACCCTAACACCACACTAGAAACGCTAATCCCCGATTTTCAAGGGCAAGAGCACTTGTTAGACCGTATAGTAGAGGTTGCCCCAGAAGTGGTGTCGCACAATATGGAAACCGTACGCAGGCTTACTCGTGAAGTGCGTATTCAAGCCAAATACGATCGTAGTTTGGAAGTGTTGCGCTACCTCAAAGACCAAGGTGCTGCTCGTACCAAATCGGGCTTAATGCTGGGGCTAGGCGAAACCGAAGATGAAGTCATTGCCTCTATGGAAGATTTGCGCAACGCCAAGGTGGACATCATTACGCTGGGGCAATACCTACAACCCTCAAAAAAACATTTGCCTGTGGCGGATTTTATCACTCCCGAACAATTTAAAAAATACGAAGCCTTAGGCAAGGATATGGGCTTTCGCCATGTAGAAAGTGGTGCTTTGGTACGTTCTTCTTACAAAGCGCATAAGCATATTAATTAACTAGCAAAAAAGCGCAGCTCTTACCGCCTCCAAAAATTGCTTTTCATCCGCCAAAAACTGAACCCGGACACCAAGGGTATACAGGTTTTTTAGCCCATAAGGAGCAAGGCGTACCGCATCTTTTTCGGTTGTCAAAATGGGTTGGTTTAGATTAGCCAAGGCCGTGATTTCTACCGTAGAAAAAATATGGTGGTCAGGAAAAGATTTGTGTGTAAAAACTGCTTTTTTAGCATTCAGAAATGACACCAACGTACTTGGATTGGCAATGCCGGTGAGCAGCACAAAGGAGTTTTTAATAAATTCCTCTAAAGCTACTTCTGCTACCCCACGAACATAGGCATTGTACTTTAATGTGGTAAAAAAGAGTTTTTGGTGGGGTCCTACGCCCAGTTTTGTTTTGTAGGTGTTTTTGGTTTCTTCGTTAAGGGTTGTGGGGCATTTGGTAACCACAACCACATCGGCTTGTTGTGCCGAAGATGCCGGCTCACGCAAATTCCCCACAGGAAGTAAGGTATCTAAAAACCACGGGGTTTGAAACGTAGTGAGTACAATCTTGAAAGAAGGTTGCAACGGCAAATGTTGCAAGGCATCGTCTAAAATTAACGCATCGAGATTGGGGTGGTCCTGTAGCATTTGTTGAATTCCTTGTGGGCGTTTTTCACAAACAGACACCTTAACATTTACGTGCTTTTGAGACATCATCAGGGGCTCATCTCCAACATTTTTGGCGGTAGATTCAGGAATTACTGACACGTAACCCTTAGTTTTTCTACCATACCCTCGACTCAAGACGCCCAAGCGTATTTTTTCTGAAAATATAGAAAGTAGGTAATCTACCATAGGCGTTTTTCCTGTGCCTCCAGTTGAAATATTCCCCACAACAATAACAGGAATAGGGGCTTTGTAGCGCGAAAACACACCGTTTTTATATAGCGATTTACGAATAAAAACAGCTCCACCAAAAAGGATTTTAAACGGAAATAATGCTTTTCTCCAAACACCCATGAAAACAAAAGTAGAACTTTTATCTTTGGAACGCGATGACAGTACATGAAATAACATCTTATTTGGAACAATGGGCACCACTCACCTATGCTGAAGATTTTGACAATGTGGGATTGTTGGTGGGAGATAATACACAAAAAGTAACTGGAGTACTTGTTAGTCACGATTCTTTAGAAACCGTTGTTGATGAAGCCATTGCTGAAAAATGCAATCTCATTATTTGCTTTCATCCTATCATTTTTCAAGGGCTCAAACGAGTAACCAGTAATACATATGTGGAACGTGCAGTTATTAAAGCTGTCAAGAACGATATCGCTATTTATGCTATACATACGGCACTAGACGTAAAATTAGATGGCGTAAATAAAGGGTTAGCAGATGCATTAAAACTCCAAAACAGAAAAGTACTTATTCCTTCAAAAGGGAGTTTGTTAAAGCTAAACACCTATGTGCCAAACCAAAACTTAAATGATGTACAAAATGCACTTTTCGCTGCTGGTGCTGGATCGCTAGGAACTTATGCAGAATGTAGTTTCACTTATGAAGGAAAGGGAAGTTTTAAACCCTTAGAGGGAAGCAATCCATATGTTGGGACAAAGGAAAAAAGGCACTCAGAAGTTGAAACACTTCTTCAAGTAGTTTTACCCAAACATTGCAAAAATACAGTAGTAGATGCATTGAAAAATACACATCCTTACGAAACAGTGGCGTATGAACTCACGGTATTAGAAAACATCCGAACGGACTTGGGTATGGGCTGTGCTGGTACTCTTCCAAAACCACTCTCAGAACAGATTTTTTTAAAAAACCTAAAAGAACTTTTGGGAACACCTTGCATACGACATAGTGCGCTTTTGGGTAAAAAAATTGAACGCATTGGAATTCTTGGAGGTTCGGGGAGTTTTGCCATTGATGCAGCTAAGCAAGATAATTGTGATGCTTTTATTACTGCAGACATGAAATATCATGATTTTTTTAAGGGTGAAAAGAGCTGTTTGCTGGTAGATGTGGGGCATTTTGAAAGCGAACAATTCACCAAAAAAATAATCTTAGAGGTTCTTAGGAAAAATTTCCCTAATTTTGCGTTCATTTCATCAAAAACGGATACTAATCCAGTTCATTATTTCTAACTATGGCTAAAAAGAAAGCTGAAACCACAATCGAAGAAAAATTACGTGCCCTTTATAACCTTCAACTCATTGATACACGTATCGACGAGATCCGCAACGTTCGTGGCGAATTACCGCTTGAAGTAGATGATTTGGATGCTGAAGTTGCTGGCCTCGAAAAACGTCTTAGCAATCTTGAGATTGAAGTTACTGCCTACACTGAAGAAATAAAAACGAAGAAAAACGGGATTGTTACTGCAACAGAACTGATAAAAAAATATAAAGAGCAACAAAAAAATGTTCGCAACAATCGCGAATACGACTCCCTCAACAAGGAAGTTGAGTTTCAAGAACTCGAAATCCAGCTTTCTGAAAAGCAGATTAAGCAACTAATGGCTTTAATTGAGCAAAAAAACGAGATTGTTACTGAAACAAATACCAAACTTGAAGAAAGGAAAAAACACCTTACGCACAAGAAAGAGGAATTAGATGCTATTTTGGCTGAAACTCAAAAAGAAGAGGATTTATTACTCGAAAAATCTAAAGAGTTTGCCAAAAAAGCGGATGAACGTTTAGTAACAGCATATCAACGTATTCGTGGTTCTGTAAAAAATGGTCTTGCAATTGTATCGTTAGAGCGGGGTGCCTCGGGAGGTTCCTTTTTTACAATTCCACCTCAAGTTCAGCTTGAAATTGCTTCTCGAAAAAAAATAATTACCGACGAACATAGCGGTCGAATTTTGGTTGATCGTGAACTTGCCGAGGAGCAAGAAGCCTTTATGGAAGGTATTTTTTCAAATTAGTAGTACTTCTACAACATAGACGCAAAGCCCATTAGGGCCACTCATCTTTTCAGTCTTTTCATACATTATAGTGGCATGATTGTTGTGAATATTTTATTCAATAGCCTCTAATTATCTTTAAATATGCTGAACCAACCTACAAGTTAACACCCTTACAGGTTCCTCTGCTATTATTTAGGATTAGTTTTAGGTATTAAAAAAAGGCTTCTTTTAAAGAAGTCTATGTCTCAAATTCTAAATAATACTAATTGATGAAATATTCTAAAATCCTCTCAAACACAGTGATTATCACCATCGCCCTTTTGGCAATGGCATGTGCCTCAAAAGAATCTGTGGATATTCCTGGTGCTAACCCTGAACCAAATCCACCAACAGATAACGCAGAAAATGCACCTGATTTCAGCTTAACAGATTTGAACGGCAATACCGTTAAGCTAGATGATTTTAACAATAAAGTGTTAGTGCTCTTTTTTTTCGGATACAGCTGTCCAACCTGTACGTCAGCAGGACCTAAAATTCAGTCTCAACTCGCCGACACCTATGGCTCAAATAACGATTTTGCCATCATAGGCTTGGATGTTTGGAATGGAAACTCAAGTGCAGTTCAAAGTTTTAAAGATGTCACAGGCATTACTTTCCCTTTGTTGTTGAATGCCTCAGCAACAGCTTCATCGTATAAGTCTTCATACGATAGGCTACTTGTTGTAGATAAACTAGGAAAAATTCGCTTTAAAGGAACTCGACTTGCCTCTCAAGACCTGGAAAATGCCATAGACGCAGTAAAAATATATTTAGATAAATAGCATGATACGGTTTTTATATGTAGCCGTTTTTTTAATCGGTACGTGCACTACTGGGCATAGTCAAAAAATTAGAGATTTTTTATTGGATGATATTGCTGGACAGACCTACAGTTTTGCTGACCTCAAAGGAGAGCATTTGACCATTATTGATTTTTGGGCTTCATGGTGTAAACCCTGTCTAAAGGCCATGCCGAAACTCGAAATTTTACAAAAAAAATACGAAGACAATGGAGTCAATCTAATTAGTATAAATGCTGACGGCCCGCGCAGTATTGCCAAAGTAGCGCCTTTAGTTAGATCATTGGGGATAAAAAATATTGTGCTAAAGGACATTAACAACGAAGTGATGAACGACTTGAATGTCTTTCAATTGCCTACCCTACTGCTTATTGATAATAAAGGACAAGTGGTTTTTAGACATGAAGGATATACAGAAGGTGATGAAAAAGTCATAGAAATGCAGATAATGAAAATACTTGGAGAAATTGAGTAATTATGAAAGTTCTCATTTTTTTTACCGTCATACTTTCTTTTCAGGTATGCGCGCAGTTTTCAGGGACCACCCTTTTGGAATACCAATATGGAAGACTTCCCAACGCAAATGAAGCGGCATTTCATGGTGTTTATAGCAAACCTATTTTAAATTACAGCTGGAATAATCTAAAAGCTACCGTAGGTTTACAGATATATCAAAGTCCATTCAACAAGCGAAATTATACCGATTTATCGTGGTTAGGTGTAAATTACAAAAACAAGAAATGGGAAATAAGTTTAGGGAACTTTAACAGCACTTTAGAACGAGGTGTCCTTTTACGATCTTATGAAATCCAAGGCGCCTTACTTGAGGACTTAAGTTTTAGAGGAAAACATTATTTCTACAGAGATGTATTAGGAGCTAAAGTTGGTTTTAGAAGAAAATCATTTAGCGTTTCGGCATTGTGGGGTCATGTACTTAACAATGTTTTTCCTCCATCACAACCAAAAAAAGATAGACGATCTGATGAGATAGCTGCGCTAAGCACAACTTTTAAAAGCTTCCAACAAACGTTGGGAGTATCGGGCATTCGCATAAAAAACATCTTAGAGGAATCTTATTATGGCTCATCTAATCTTTCGGGAAGCATCCTACCTTACCTGAGCTATTATGTCTTGGTTGCAAAAAAATTAAATACTATTACTACCGAAAGCAGTAGCCAAGCTATTTATGGAAACTTAAATTTTTCATTTAACTCGTTAGGGTTAAGTGCAGAATGGAAAGATTACAAGAACTTTGTTTTAGGCTCAGGCATAAACGAACCCCCTGCACTTGTAAAAGAACATACATATAGGGTCCTGAATAGAAGTACACATGTTTTAAATCCAAGTAATGAAAAAGGGGTCCAATTTGAAGGCTACTTCAACTTAACTGATAATACATCCCTAACCTTAAATTATACCCAAGCAATAAATGATTCGGGAAAAAAATTCCGTTATGAAGAATGGTTTGGAGAATACAGCTCCATTTTTTCAGAACAAACTGACTATAGAATTTTCTTAGATTATGCAACGGATGAACTTAAAAATCAGAGGAATAGAATTTCTTCAGGCTTTGTGGCTAATCATAGGATTAATTCTTCCATTCAGAACATAACTATTGAATTCAATACACAGTCGTATAAGCAAGACCAGTTTAAAACAAAAAATTATGTAGGGGAAATAACATTGAGGTACAAGAAAAATTTATTTTTATCATTCCTCTATGAATGGAGTAACGACAGGTTTTTAACTAACGATACAAGAACTTGGTATGGAACAACATTAAATTATAAAATAAACTCAACAAATTCATTTTCTATTTTTGGAGGCGAAAGGCGTGGTGGTCCAGCTTGTAATGCTGGTGTTTGTTATGAAATTTTAGATTTTAAGGGCATCGAAATACGATGGTCAACTCGTTTTTGAAGCAATGAAGTTAAAAGCCTTGCTAAGCAACAGATTACTATTGTTATTTTTGTTATTTTTATAACATATTACATATAATTTGTTATAATATGAAGAATATAGCACTGCTTGGTTTAGGAAAAGTTGGTACTCTGGTTGGGATATTGCTTAGCAAACAGTTTGAAGTTACTGCTTACGACAGTAAAGAATCACACTACCAAATAAAGCTTCCATATAAATGTAAGGTTGCGGATTTGAGCAAACCCGAGGTTATTCATGAAATAATGAAAAATACGGACGCTGTAGTATCAGCACTCCCCTTTCATCTCAACAAAAGCATCGCAACCATATGCCATCAAAAAGGCATCCATTACTTTGATCTTACCGAAGATGTTAGTACAACACATTACATAGAATCATTAGCAAAAAACGCCTCAGCCGTGTTGGCACCGCAATGTGGTTTAGCTCCTGGTTTAATTGGAATTATTGGAGGTGAATTGACAAAAAAATTTGATTCCATTCGCGATATTGAATTACGAGTGGGGGCGCTTCCACGTTTTCCCAATGGACAATTATCCTACTCTTTTACATGGTCACCAACAGGTGTACTCAATGAATATTTGAACGACGCCGAAGCCATACATAATGGCAAACGGAAATTTATACCCTCACTTGATGGCTTTGAGCATATGAATATTGAAGGACAAGAATACGAGGCATTTACCACATCCGGGGGATTAGGCACCATGTGTGCAACTTTTGAAGGAAAGGTTGATACGCTAAATTATAAAACGATACGTTATCCAGGACATGGAAAACTGATGCGGTTTTTACTTTATGAACTAATTCTCAAAAATGAGCTGCCCGAGCTTGAGCGTATTCTAACCCAAGCAAAACCACCAGTAGATGAAGATTTAGTTCATGTATATGCTGTTGTAGAAGGGTTGATAGATGGTAAAATAATGCGAAAAGAATTTTTTAAAACCTATTTCCCAAAAGAAATAAATGGCCACAAATGGCGTGCTATTTCATGGACTACGGCGGCTTCATTAGCGGCAGTTGTAGAGATGGTTGCAAAGGGAAAACTACCTCAAAAAGGGTTTATAAAACAAGAAAATATTCCATTGGAAGATTTTTATACCACACAAAATGGAGAACTTTTTAAAACGACTTCCCCATGAAATTTACCACCAATACCCCGTTAGACAAGGTTCTTCACGGGCTTTTTACACCTTATGCAAATCGGGTGCCTGATGTAAAAACAATAACATCAGCTATGATAGAAAAGGGCTTTATAGCGCAACAAGCAGATATCATAAATGACCACATCGCTTTTCGTACATTGGGTGTGCCGCACTTAGGAATTAAATCGTTAGAACGTATTTTTATGCATTACGGATACACAAAACAAGACTACTATTATTTTCCAGAAAAAAAGGTAGACGCATACTGGTACAAACCACCCTTAGAAAAATATCCCCGTGTATTTATTAGCGAACTCCGTGTAAAAGACCTTACTACTTCATCGGTAGCAATACTTTCAAATTACATAAAAGGAATAGAAGAGGATCCCATAAATAATCTGGATTTGGGCAATACTCAAGAAATAGTAAACTTTTTGCATAAACCTTTATGGGAAATACCTACATGGGACGACTACCAAAACTTACGTAGTGAATCCGAATATGGGGCTTGGGTATTATATAATAGGTATTATCTTAATCACTATACCATAAGTGTTCATGCGTTACCTAAACCGTTTAATCAATTGGAACATTTCAATTCATTTCTAAAATCATTAGGGGTTCAATTAAATAATTCTGGAGGTGAAATAAAGACAAGTTCTGATGGGTTGCTGCGTCAAAGTAGCTCGGTTGCTCAAATGGTTGATAGTATTTTTGCCAACAATGACATGCATGCTATTGCTGGAAGCTATGTAGAATTTGCAGAACGTTCGTTGTTGCCACAACATTCGCATCTTTCAACAAAAGAAACAAGCAATATTCATCGCCGTGACGGTTTTGAAGTCACTAATGCGGATAAAATTTTTGAAAGTACTTTTCAAAAACAAACCACTCGGAAACTTTAAAAAATACGTCCCGGATTCAATAAGTTTTTTGGATCAATGGCTTGTTTTAAGGTTTTCATTAAAGCTATTTCCGCTTTAGATTTAGATGTATCCAAAAAGGTTTTTTTAAATAATCCTATTCCGTGTTCCGCTGAAACAGAGCCCAAATATTTTTTTAGATTTTGATACACTACTGTTTCGATTTTTTGGCTATGGGCCAACTTATTGTCAGATTTACCAACAACCAAATGAATATTTCCATCAGCAATATGTCCAAAAGGCAGTACCCCCTCAACAAACGAAATAGCTTCCAATTCCGCCACAATTCGTGTTATTTCAACGTCCATAATATTTACGGGTAAACTGATGTCAAAGTGTTGGGTATAGGGAAAGGGTTGCCGTAGTGCGTGGGTGTTTTCACGAATATGAAAAAGATTTTCGACTTCTCGATCCGACTGTGCCATAACAGCGTCTACTATTAATTCTGCTTCAGCAGCACTGGTAATAGCATTCTCTAATATGATGTAATCACTACCTAAATCATTCCCCAAACTCTCAATAAAAACATAATATGAATAGGCTGAATGCATTGGAACACTACGGTCTGAAGCGGCACTAACTGCTACTTGATATGAAGATTGCCACATGAGTTCATAGGCACTTAGATTTCCAGACAATTCCCTGTCAATATGCCTTAAAAGACGTGTCACCTTTTTAAACGTATCCACGCCACACAACGCTGCATACCTTGAAGTTGGCAATTCAAAAAGACGTAAAGACACTCTAGTAATAATACCTAGGGTACCCTCTGCGCCAATAAAAAGTTGTTTTAAGTCATAGCCCGAATTGTCTTTTATAATTTTTTTAAGTGATGAAATCACCTCACCTGTAGGTAGGACTGCCTCAATTCCTATAACCAAATTGCGGGCCATCCCATATTTTAAAACACGCATACCACCAGCATTGGTAGCAACCACTCCGCCTATTTGTGCAGAGCCTTTGGCACCAAAATGTAAGGGTAAAAAGAGTCCTTTCTCTGTAACTGCATGTATTAGGTGCTCTAAGACAGTACCTGCTTGTGCTATAACAACTTTAGATTCTTGATCAATTTCTTCAATAGCATTCATTTTTTCTAATGAAATTACCCATTGATTAGAGGTTGTTTCAGTAGCACCGACCAAATTAGTTAGCCCACCATGCACTACAATTTCCACATCATGCTGATAACACAACGCCAAAATTTTTGACACCTGCTCTGTTGTGCTTGGCAGCAGTACTCCTTTTGCTGTTAAGGGAACATCTGTTGCCCACACGTGAGAAAAACGTGCTTTTTCAGCACCTCCGTACAGCACATTTGACGGGCCTATAATTTTTTTAAAAGCTTCAACCATTGATTAGCAATTATCATTCAAATATATTCAACCAAATGCTTCTAAAAACCATTGCATCGCATTAGGATTTTTGAGTGCATCTAGTGAAACTACGTCTTCAATTTTTTCACCCAGCAAAACACGTTTAACAGGTATTTCTACTTTTTTTCCACTTATAGTATATGGAATTTCTGGGGCATGAAAGATAACATCAGGCACATGGCGTGGAGAACACATTTTTCTAATATGTGCTTTTATTTGCACTTCGTCAAATTCTTTATCCGATTGAATAAAAAGCATAAGCCTGTCTTGAGACTTATCATGTAAATGAATTACTAGACTATCGTCTATACCACAGAATAGCTCAAGTGCTGCGTATAATTCTGCTGTGCCTATTCGTACGCCGTGGCGGTTTAGGGTAGCATCGGATCGCCCATAAATAATAATACCTCCATTTTCGGTGCTGGATGCCCAATCACCATGATTCCAAACAGCGTTGAATTTCATAAAATAACTTTGTTGATAGCGCTCAAATGATGGATCGTCAACCAAGCTAATAGGCATTGCTAAAAAAGGCGCACTTAGCACCAATTCCCCTGCAGAATTTTTAATCTCCTCTCCATCTTCATTCCAAATTTCAACAGGAGCTCCTAACATTTTACATTGTAATTCACCCGGATAAACGGGTAAATCAGGATGTCCCCCTACAAAAGCAGTACACACATCTGTACCCCCACTCAATGAAATAATTTGTGTTTTTGGAAATTGCTGTTGCAAATTCCTGCACACCGTTGCCGAAAGGGGTGAGCCAGTAGAACCTATTGTTTTAAGAAATGAAAAATCGGTTTTGGATAAAAACAAAGAGTTACTCTCCATTTGCTGCTGAAAATAAACCGCCCCTCCACCAAAATGATGAATACCTGCGCGAAAAGCAAATTGCCATAAAGCATCTGGGGTTGGGTGAGTTGGTCCATCAGCATATAAACAAAGTGATGCCCCACAAAGTAAGCTACTAAGCGCATAGTTCCACATCATCCAACCTGTTGTAGAGTACCAAAAATAACGATCCCCTTCACACACATTTTGATGTAACACTAACGCTTTTAAGTGTTCTAAAAGCATGTGCCCAGTACCGTGAACAATGGCTTTGGGCTTACCGGTAGTCCCAGAGGAAAAAAGTGTCCAAATGGGTGAGGAAAAAGGAACAGGAGTAAAAATAATATCGCTTACCGTTTTGGGCGCATCATCAAAAATGGTATGATTGTCTAAAAAAAGGGTTGCTTTAATTGAGGGAACGTTATGAACAATTTCTGCAATTTTTTGAGAAGTGTCAAATGATTTTCCTCCATAAGAATACTGCTTATGTGCAAAAAGTACTTTGGGGTTGAGTTGGGCAAAACGCTCACAAACAGTGTGGGTGCCAAAATCGGGCGAACATGAAGACCATACAGCACCCATGGCATTTGTCGCCAAAAATGCAGCTATGGTCTCGGGGCTATTGATGCCGTAGCAAACCACATAATCCCCTTGACTTACTCCCCGATCTTTAAGATATTGCTGCAACACAACCGTTTTTGCTATTAATTGCGTCCAACTTATTTCAGTATATCCATTCTCGGATTGATATACAAGGGCAGAACGTTTGGGCGTTGCATTTCTAAAAATGTGATGGGCATAGTTGAGGTGAGCTCCGCTAAACCATTTTGTTTGCCAAAAGGGCGTGACAGGTTCAAATACCGCTGTGTAGGGCATATCAAAATCTATGGAAAAAAACGCGGCGATGCTCTCCCAAAATGCCGCTTGTTGCGATATACTCCATTGGTGTAATGACGCATAATCGGAAAAGGAGAGATCGTAAGACGTCTCCAAAAAAGTAGTGTACTCACTAAACTTTGAAGTGCTTTTGGGTTGCATAGCCGTAAGATACGACGTTCTTTCAAATTATGTATTTTAGGCTATGCAATTACCGAATCCATCTGTAGCCAAGTTATGGGCAAACTTTGTTCAGCAGTACCCAAAATATAAAAATACCCCAATACCAAATCACTTTTACTTTTGCGATAATGAGCAAGATGCCAACACTTGTGCTGATCTGGTGGTAAAAAAAATAAAACAAGCAACAGCTACTTCTTTGTGGTGGTATGAATATCATGGCGAGCCCAGACCAAATATTGGAGATTTATATATCGTAACCGATTGGGAGGGCTCCGCAAAAGCCATTATCGAACTTATCGCAATCACACATATCCCTTTTAATGAAGTCGGTGCGGACTTTGCAGAAGCCGAAGGAGAAGGAGATAAAAGTTTGGGCTATTGGCGAAAGGTGCATAAGGCTTATTACCAAAGAGAAATGGAAGCTGTTGGTGCACGATTTAAAGAAAACATGATGATTTCGTGTGAGCGCTTTAGAACGGTATACGCACTTCCGTAAGGCATGTTTAACTCAACCGTAGTGGGTTAATTTTCCGTGTTTATTAGCTTACTCATGCTGTTAAATTACTTTTCAAGAAAGTTTTTTATTTCTTTTTCATTAGAAAATTTTAATGAATTGTACTTTTCACTATTCCCTTTTTGAATTGATAATGTTTCCCATTTTTCACCACATATTACTTTACCAATCATTACAATTTGTCCAATATGGTATGAATAATGACAGAGTTGTCTATTAATGCATTCCATCACTGTATGACCTTCGTTTCTTATAAAACTAATTTTATTTAAATCTTCATTTGAGAGGTTTTCAAGGGTGTCAAACAACACTTTCCATCCTTTATTCCAAACATTCATTAGTTCAGGTTTAGTTTTAATGGTGTCTATGAACTCATCATCCCTATTCCTCCATTCCTTTTCTCCGTCTGAGTTTAAAAAATCACTCCATCTGGAAACCATATTACCACTTAAGTGTTTAACTATTGTGTTGATACTATTAACTTCAGAGTTTGATTTAAAAGAAAGTTGGGTTTCAGGAATTTGCTCAATCGTTTTTTCTCCTAATTCTTTATAATACTTAAACTGTAATATTGACGACTTTAAAAATGAACTATCCATTTCTTAAAATTATAAAACAATTATTACTTATTTAATGATGTAAGAATAACGAATACGTAATCCTACTCCACCGTAACGGACTTTGCTAGATTTCGAGGTTGATCAACATTACACCCTCGCATAATGGCAATATAATATGAAAGCAACTGTAGCGGAATGCTTGATAAAATGGGCACTAAAGCTTCGGTAACTTCAGGAATTTCAATAACGTGATCTGAGAGTGTTTTTACACTTTCGTCCCCCTTGGTTACTATTGAAATAATTTTAGCATTTCGAGATTTTATCTCTTGGATATTGCTAACAATTTTTTCGTAATGTCCTTTGTTTGTGGCAATTACCACCACAGGCATATTCTCGTCTATCAGGGCAATGGGGCCGTGCTTCATCTCGGCAGCGGGATACCCTTCGGCATGAATGTAGGATATCTCTTTCAGCTTTAACGCCCCCTCAAGTGCTGCAGGAAAATTATATCCCCTACCCAAATACAAAAAGTTTGCAGCATCTTTATACTCTTCTGCAATCGCTTTAATTTGATTGGCAAATTTGAGCAGGTTTCCAATCTGTTTTGGAAGTTCTACCAAGTGTCGTGCCACTCGGTCAAAAGCTTCTTTGGAAATGGTACCTCTAAGCTGACCCAACCGAAGACCCATCATCGTGATTACAGTAAGCTGGGTAGTAAATGCCTTAGTTGAGGCTACTCCAATTTCTGGACCCGCGTGGGTATAGGCTCCCGAATGGGTTTCGCGTGCAATAGACGACCCTACCACATTACAAATCCCAAAGACAAATGCCCCTTTTTCTTTAGCAAGTTTTACAGCGGCTAAAGTATCTGCCGTTTCGCCCGATTGCGAAATGGCAATAACAACATCGCCTTTGTTTATAACGGGATTACGGTACCGGAATTCTGAAGCGTACTCAACTTCTACAGGGATGCGCGCAGCATCCTCAAACAAGTATTCCGCCACTAAACCTGCGTGCCATGAAGTTCCGCACGCTACAATAGTGATGCGGTCAACATTTTTAAAAACATCTAGGTGTTGTTCGATACCAGAAATATTAATTTGCTGTTCTTCAACAAACAAACGTCCCCTAAATGTGTCCAAAATAGCGTTGGGTTGCTCGTGAATTTCTTTCAACATAAAATGCTCAAATCCACCTTTTTCAATTTTCTCTAAGGAAAGTTGAATTTCCTGTATGTTAGGTGTGAGTGCTTCGCCACCTACAATAGAATACATTCTAAATCCTTTTTTTCTTGAAATTACTGCCATTTCATTGTCTTCGAGGTAAATGGTTCGATTGGTATATTCAATAAATGGAGAAGCATCTGAAGCAATAAAATACTCGTCCTTTCCAATTCCTATAGCCAAGGGGCTTCCCAATTTGGCAACCACTATTTCATTTGGTCTCTCAACATCAAAAACTGCTATGGCATAGGCGCCAACTACCTGCGAAAGTGAAATTTGCACAGCCTCGCCAATTTTAACCCCTTGAGAAAGTTTTATGTATTCGATAAGATTGACCAATACTTCAGTGTCAGTATCTGAAGAAAATGTAAATCCATTTTCCGTAAGAATTTTTTTAATGGAGGCGTAATTTTCGATAATTCCGTTGTGGACTATGGAGATTTTTCCAGAATTTGAGGTATGTGGGTGTGCGTTTACATCTGATGGAACTCCATGAGTTGCCCAGCGTGTATGACCCAGACCAAGCGTTGCTCCAGCTGAGGCGTGCGTTGAAGCAAGTTTTTCCAAGTCGGTAACTTTACCTTTAGTTTTTAAAACATGAGCAGCGCCGCCAAAAAGAGTAATTCCCGCACTATCATACCCTCTGTATTCTAAGCGTTTAAGCCCTTTTATTATAACAGGATAGGCATCTCTTTGTCCAATATATCCTACAATTCCACACATAAGCTCTAGACTGAGTATTTGTTAAACTTAATTGTTACAAAGATATTGTAATATTATTACCAACATCGAGATCTTTACTTTTGCTTCTATTTATTTAAAAACCCAAGGTAACCTTTCCCGTTTTTGAAAACAAAAAAATCCCGATGCAGTGCATCGGGATTTTGTTTGAGTGGGCGCGAAGGGATTCGAACCCCTGACCCCTTGGGTGTAAACCAAGTGCTCTGAACCAACTGAGCTACGCGCCCCAAAGGGTGCAAATATATAAAAATACATTTGTTCAAAAATTACTTTTTTTGGCATTTTTTTACGGCAATATTTCCGCAACAACAAAGAGACTACCTCCCACATAAATTGTGTCATCTTTTGAGGCAACAGACTTGGCTTTGGCTAATGCACGCCTTACACTTGTATGAGTACTATACGTAAATCCCCAAGACTTAAACGCCGATGCTAAGGCACCTACATCCAAGGCTCTTGGAACATTTGCAGCGCATAAATAATACGTTGCCGTAGCGGGAAGTAGAGGCAGGATATCTTCTATTCCCTTGTCATTTACTACACCAAAAACAATATGCAAGTGATTGAATTTTAGGGAATTAAGCTGAGTGAATACAATTTTAAGTCCTGCTGTATTATGTGCGACATCAGCAATAATTTTTGGATTTTCGGCCAAAATTTCCCATCGGCCACGAAGTCCCGTATTAGCTACAACACGTTGTAATCCTTGTTTTATTTGCAAGTCTGATACAGCAAGTTGCGTCAAGGCTTTAAGTAAAGAAACCACCCCATTGATGTTTTGTTGCTGATAGTCCCCCAACAAATCGGTAGTGTAGTTATGCGATGAGGCAAAAAGAAGCGGTGCATCATTTTGATGGGCGATTTCCTCAAAAACGGGAAGAGTTTCGGCGTCTTTTTCTACTACCACAACGGGTGTATTAGGCTTGATTATTCCTGCTTTCTCACGGGCGATGGAGGCTCGTGTATTTCCCAAAAATTGCTGATGATCTAATGCGATATTGGTAATCAAACATCCTTCTGGAAGAATAACATTAGTAGCGTCTAATCTGCCACCAAGACCCACTTCAATAACAGCTATATCTACCTGTTGTTTAGCAAAATAATCAACTGCCAGTCCCAAAGTCATTTCAAAAAAGGAACATTGATGCTTATCAAAGAAATTACCGTGTTCTGTCACAAACGCTACCACCTCTTTCTCGGAAATAGGCGTTCCATTTAAGCGTATGCGTTCCCTAAAATCTTTTAAATGTGGAGAAGTATAGAGTCCAACCTTTAAACCTGTTTCTTGTAAGATAGAGGCAAGCATATGCGAAGAAGATCCTTTACCGTTAGTACCCGCAACGTGAAGGCTTTTAAACTTGTGTTGTGGATTTCCCAAATACGTGACCAATTCTGTAACGCGGTCTAAATTTGGATTCAGGGCAGCGGCACCAACCCGTTGATACATGGGAAGTCGGGCATACAGCCAATGTAGTGTGGCTGCATAATCCATCATACAAATAAATAATCACGCATCAACATGAATATAGCATAACCCGATACAAATCCGACAAGAGCCAAAATAGTAATGTTTTTTAGGTACCAAAAAAAGTTGATTTTTTCCATACCCATCGCAACAACGCCAGCGGCAGAACCAAATATCAACATGCTTCCACCTGTACCTGCAGCAAAAGCAATAGCATGCCAAAGTGGATTGTCAATTCCTTCCGAAAACATTCCCATACTTGCTGCTACCAATGGCACATTGTCAATAACAGCCGAACCAGAACCTAACAAAGCAACCACTACATCCATATTTGGAAAAGTAGCCGTTAGGTCTTGAGCAAAATTAAACAACAACCCCAATGACTCTAGGGCAGCAACTGCCATTAAAATTCCTAAGAAAAATAAAATGCTTGGTAGTTCAATTTTAGTTAAGGCCGCGTGTACTGGACCATGAGAGCTATGGGCATCAGACACCTTATCTATGTTTGACATAGAAAATTTAGAGCTACTGTAAATTTCAGCAAATGTAGCCACCACTGCTAACGAAAGCATCATACCCATGTAGGGTGGTAGATGGGTTATTGTTTTAAATACAGGAACAAACAAAATAGCACTCAAGCCTAAATATAACATGGTTGCACCATAAGGCTTTTTGGCAACATCGCCTTTAAAAACATCTATAGTCCCTCTAAAAGCCTTAAATCGACTAGCAATAAGCGTAGGAATTACCATACACACAAGCGAAGGAATTAGTAGGTACTTAATAAGTTCTGGTGTGGTAACTTTTTTACCAATCCAAAGCATTGTAGTTGTTACATCACCAATAGGAGACCAAGCACCACCTGCATTAGCTGCAATAATAATAAGTCCAGCAAACCAGAGTCGGGTATTACGGTCCTGGACAACCTTTTGTAAAATAGTGATTAGAACAATAGTTGCCGTTAGGTTGTCAATTATTGCAGACAAGATAAACGCCAAAATCGAGAAGATCCAAAGTAATTTTACCTTTTTGCGAGTTTGAATAAACCCTTTAATTGTTGCAAATCCATCAAAATAATCAATGATTTCAACAATGGTCATAGCACCTAAAAGAAAAACTAATATTTCGGCTGTTTTTCCCAAATGATGTAAAAGAATTTCATCTAAATGTGTTTGGTGTAAACTTCTAGAAGCCGTATCGACATCAAATACCGTAAGATGACCTAGAGCAATTAGCGCCCATAATATTGCCATCATAGCAAGAGCAGGGATAAGTTTGTCTATTTTTAAATTGTGCTCAAGGGTTATAGACAAGTATCCTAAAAAAAATACGATAAGAATTAAGGTTTCCATGGTACTGATTTGTAAATTTAGCAAGAACAAATATAGTGATGTGTTCGTGTTCCAAAAACAACAAAAACGTGTTTTTTAACACTTTTCGATAAAACACTAGCCGTTAATTATTTTAAATTTAATAGCAAGAACCCCTTCATATAGGAGTCATTTTTGGCTCAAAAAGCAAATTAAAAAGACACACCCCCTATAAAACATGGGGGTTGCCTGATCAAGGTGTCTAAATTTGATAATTAATAATTTTAATACACTCATTTTAGCTAATTCATAATTCAGCCATTTTATTTTAAGAATGCCACATTCACTTACAAATAGACTATAGGATGATTATTAAAATTTAAATTCGAAAATTATATTTGAAAAAAATAGAATTTATGCTACCTCACCCACAAGGTTTATACCATCCTGAAAACGAGCACGACAATTGCGGAGCTGGGTTTATTTGTAGTCTAGAAGGCAAACGGACAAATGACATTATCCACAAGGCATTAGATATTCTCGTAAAGCTTGAACACCGTGGCGCAGTAAGTGCTGACGGCAAAACAGGTGATGGCGCAGGAATTCTCATAGACATTCCACATAATTTTTTATCAGAAGTATGCTCTTTCAAAATACCTGAAGCCTACTCCTATGCGCTTGGCATGGTATTTCTTCCACAGAAACTTAATCAGCGTACCTATTGTGTTGACGTTTTTGAGGAAGAACTTCAAAGACAAAACCTAGAAATAATTGGTTGGCGCGATGTACCAACAAACATTGATGTTGTAGGCAAAATTGCTAATCAAACACTCCCAAACATTAAGCAAGTTTTCGTGAAAGATGCTACGGGGGATCTAACTGAAGACCAACTTAATACAAAAGCATTTATTGCGCGAAAGCGCGCCGAGCATCGTGTGTATGCCAGCAAAATGTCGCAATGCGCCTATTTTTATTTACCTAGCTTCTCCACTCGTACGGTAATCTATAAAGGATTACTCATGCCTGAGGATATTGAAGGGTTTTATTTAGATCTTAAAGATTCTCGTGTGGTTACTCGATTAGCGTTGGTACATCAACGGTTTTCAACAAATACATTCCCCACGTGGGACTTAGCGCAGCCTTTCCGATACATGTGTCACAATGGTGAAATAAACACGTATAAAGGAAACGTTATCCGAATGAAGGCACGTGAAGAGCTTTTTGCAAATGAATTTTTTGGGGAGGACATGCAACACATTACGCCCATCGTGCTCCCAGGTAAATCTGATTCTTCTTCAATGGACATGGTTGTAGAATTATTACTTCACACAGGGCGTTCTCTACCTGAAGTAATGATGATGTTAGTGCCTGAAGCATGGGAAAGACATCAGTCGATGGATCCAGCCAAAAAAGATTTTTACGCTTACAACGCTTGTATTATGGAGCCGTGGGATGGCCCTGCGTCTGTTCCTTTTACTGATGGAAAATATATTGGCGCACTGTTAGACCGTAATGGACTTCGTCCATCGCGCTACACTGTTACTAAAGACGGATATGTAGTCATGTCCTCTGAAACTGGTGTTATTGACATCGACCCAGCAAATGTTTCGCATCATGGGCGTTTAGAACCTGGTCGAATGTTCTTGGTTGACATGGAGGAAGGTCGAATTCTCGAAGACAAAGAAGTAAAAGAAACCATTTCTGCTAAACACCCATACGGCGACTGGCTCAAAGAAAACCTACTCCCATTAAAGGAAGTTCCTTATACAGGCAATAATACTCCTGTCGAAGCTGAACCTTACATAAAACGTCTGCAAGCTTTTGGTTATACCGAAGAGGACATCAAAACACTTATTTCTCCTATGAGCACTCTTGGAAAAGAGGCGATAGGCTCAATGGGAACGGATACCCCACTGGCAGTACTTTCAAACAAACCGCAACTGCTTTACAATTACTTTAAACAATTGTTTGCGCAAGTTACCAATCCCCCTCTAGACGGAATCCGTGAAGAAATTGTTACCGACACATCTATGTCTGTGGGTAGCGATGCCAATATTTTTAATGTTTCACCTGAACATGCTATAAAACTACGTATTCAAAACCCCATCATATCTAATGAGGATTTAGACAAAATTAAATTCATAGAGCATCATAATTTTAGGGCTAGCTCAGTGCCTGCACTATATGATATCCATTCAGGAAACAATGGACTGGAACGGGCTTTAGATGCCATGCTGATTCAGGTCAAAAAAGAAGTTGAGTCAGGAGCAAACATCATTATTCTTTCTGACAGAGGAGTCAACAATGAAAAAGCGCCAATTCCTATGCTTCTTGCGTGTTCGCATGTACATCACGGCATGATGAAACATCGTTTACGATCCAATTTTGGTATTATTATCGAGTCTGCCGAACCACGTGAACCACATCACTTTGCATTATTATTTGGTTATGGTGCTAGTGCCATCAATCCATACATGGTTAATGAAATTATCACTCACCAAATTGAAACCGGGATTATTAAAGGGCTTTCTTCAGAAAATGCAATTGCCAATTTTAATACAGCTATTGCCAAGGGACTGGTTAAAATCATGAATAAAATTGGTATTTCTACGCTACACTCATACCGAGGAGCTCAAATTTTTGAAGCATTAGGGTTAAGCAAGAAATTTATCAATACCTATTTCTGCAACACGGCTACAAGAATTGAAGGAATTGGACTGAAAGAAGTAGAACAAGAAATCGCAAAGCGTCATGTTTTTGCCTTTGGACAGAAAACGGCTAGCGAGGGTCTTGACCTCGAAATTGGGGGGAGTTATCGTTGGCGAAGAAATGGCGAAGCACATATGTTAAACCCTGCTAGTATTGCCAAATTGCAACTTGCTACTAATAAAGGCAGTTACAGCACTTTTGAAGAATACTCCAAGTTGGTAAACGACCAAAGTAAGCAACTTATGACACTTCGAGGTATGTTTGAGTTTGCTGACTTAGACCCCATCCCCTTAGATGAAGTTGAGCCTTGGACTAAAATTGTAAAGCGCTTTAAAACGGGGGCTATGTCTTTAGGGTCTATTAGTGAGGAGGCACACGAAAACTTAGCAATCGCCATGAACCGAATTGGCGGAAAAAGCAACTCAGGTGAGGGTGGTGAAGACCCCCGACGATTTACCCGTGATGAAGATGGAGAATGGCGGAATTCTGCCATAAAGCAGGTAGCCTCAGGGCGATTTGGGGTTTCTTCGCACTACCTTACAAACGCGCGAGAAATTCAAATTAAGATGGCGCAAGGCGCTAAGCCTGGAGAGGGAGGACAACTTCCCGGACCAAAAGTAAACCCATACATCGCATCGGTGCGAAATTCAACACCATATGTAGGTCTTATTTCACCACCCCCGCATCATGATATTTATTCTATAGAAGATTTAGCACAACTTATCTATGACCTCAAGAATGCAAATCGTGAGGCGCGTGTTAATGTAAAATTAGTTTCTGAGGTAGGAGTAGGTACTATTGCGGCTGGGGTAGCAAAAGCAAAAGCGGATGTGATTCTAATTTCAGGTTATGACGGCGGAACGGGAGCATCTCCCCTAACCTCACTAAAACACGCTGGATTGCCATGGGAACTTGGTATTGCTGAAGCACAACAAACCTTAGTACTTAACGACCTCCGCGGTCGCATTGTCATGGAATGTGACGGACAAATGAAAACAGGACGAGATGTTGCCATTGCATGTTTATTGGGGGCTGAGGAATTTGGCTTCTCTACAGCACCGCTTGTCGCTTCGGGGTGTATCATGATGCGGGCCTGTCACTTAAACACTTGTCCAGTGGGGATTGCCACACAAGACCCTGAACTTCGTAAAAACTTTAAAGGAAAACCTGAACATGTTGTCAATTTCATGCACTTTGTAGCTGAGGAGATGCGTGTTATTATGGCTGAACTTGGGTTTAGAACCGTTGACGAAATGGTGGGACAAAGCCAGAAACTAAACATGAATACCGCTATTGAACATTTTAAAGCACAGGGGGTTGACTTATCAGCTATTTTATACAAACCCGATGTTGACGAAAGCGTTCCTGTGCGTAACATTAGCAAACAAGATCACGGACTAGACAACGTGCTCGATGTGGACATTGTATCAAAAGCTCAAAAAGCTATCATTGCTAAAGAACCTCAAACGCTACATTTTGATATCCGAAATACAAATCGCAGTGTAGGTGCTTTATTAAGTAATGAGATTTCTAAAGCACATGGTCGTGATGGACTTCCACAGGATACGCTTCGCTTGTTATTTAACGGAGCAGCGGGACAAAGTTTTGGGTGTTTTGCGACCAAAGGACTTCATATGGAAGTCAAAGGAAACGCAAACGATTATTTTGGAAAAGGACTTTCTGGGGCGCGTTTAGTAGCCAAAGTTCCGGAACAAGCAACGTTTAAACCCGAAGAAAACATTATTATAGGAAATGTAGCTTTATATGGTGCAACGGGGGGCGAGGCCTACATAAATGGAATTGCGGGTGAACGCTTCTGTGTGAGAAACTCAGGGGCTGTAGCTGTTGTAGAAGGCGTTGGTGACCACGGTTGTGAATATATGACAGGCGGCGAAGCGGTAATTTTAGGGCAAATTGGACGCAACTTTGCTGCAGGGATGAGCGGTGGAATTGCCTACATTTATGCTGAAAACGGCGTTTTTGATGACCGAAACTTTAATATGGAAATGATAGGTCTTGAAGATCTCAACAGTACGGATATAAAACGTGTTGAACACTTGATAAAAAATCATATTGAATTTACTTCTAGCCCTTTGGCAACACGAATTTTAGCGCACTGGAAAACAACACAAAAACACTTTATTAAGGTAATGCCTACTGATTATAAGGCGGCCCTTGAGCGCATGGCGCAAGAAGAACAAAACGTATAATTATGGGGAAGTTAAGAGGATTTATGGAGTATGAACGCATGAATGAACAAAACATTGCTGTTCAGGATCGTGTAAAGAATTACAAGGAATTTACCGTTACACCAAGTGAGGAAACCCTACAAGACCAAGGGGCCCGTTGTATGGACTGTGGGGTACCCTTTTGCCACAGTGGCTGTCCTTTAGGGAATATGATTCCAGACTTCAACGATGCTGTTTATCGCAACGAGTGGCAAAAAGCATTGCGTATTTTACATTCCACCAACAATTTCCCTGAATTTACGGGAAGACTTTGTCCTGCACCTTGCGAAGCGGCTTGTGTACTGGGTATTATTAACCCTCCTGTTTCCATTGAGATGATTGAAAAATACATCGTTGAGCGTGGGTTTAAAGAAGGATGGATAAAAGCTGACCCTCCTCTAAAAAGAACTGGAAAAAGCGTTGCTGTTGTAGGATCAGGTCCTGCAGGGCTTGCCGCTGCTCAACAACTAAATCGTGCTGGGCATACGGTTACCGTTTTTGAGCGCGATGAAAAAGTTGGCGGGTTGTTACGCTATGGAATTCCAGACTTTAAAATGGAAAAAAACATCATAGACCGTCGTTTGGAAATCTTAGAAGAAGAGGGCATTCTATTTAAAACAGGAATAGAAGTAGGCAAAAACATGTCTATCGAAGAACTTAATGCTTTTGATGCTGTTGTGCTATGCGGGGGGGCAACTCTTCGCAGGAGGTTACCTATCCCAGGTGCCGACTTACCAGGAGTGGTACAAGCCATGGATTTCTTACCCAAAAGCAACCGTTGGGTAGACGGACTTACCGAGGTCGATGATGCGCTTCATGCAGCTGGCAAAAACGTTGTGGTTATTGGGGGAGGTGACACAGGCTCTGACTGTATCGGCACCTCAAATCGACAAGGGGCAAAAAGCGTAACCAATTTTGAAATTATGCCCAAACCTTCAGAAACACGGACCGAAGATCACCCTTGGCCGTTTTGGCCCTTTAAACTTAAAACAACTTCTTCTCACGAAGAAGGAAGCCATAGAGAGTGGAGCATCCTAACCAAAGAGTTTGTTGCTGATGAGAATGGAAATCTCAAAGGATTGAAAACCGTTAATGTGCGTTGGGAAAAGAATGAAAATGGCGGAAGACCAACTCTTGTTGAAGCACCTAACTCTGAGCAAGAATGGCCGTGTGAATTGGCCTTGTTAGCTCTTGGGTTTACAGGTCCTGAACCTACCCTTGCTGAGCAATTAGGTTTAGACCAAGACGAACGTTCGAATGTAAAAGGAAACGAAAAATACCAAACCAATGTACCGCATGTATTTACTGCTGGTGATATGCGTCGGGGGCAATCGTTAATTGTTTGGGCAATTTCTGAGGGGCGCGAAGCTGCACATCATGTAGATACTTTCCTAATGGGCGCCTCAACACTGCCTATTAAAGAGGGTGGTGACTTGCCAGAAAATTAACTACTGAAAGAAATTCCAGACCACTCCAAATCGAATAAGTAAATCACGATAGGGATAGCCAGGAGCAGCGTAATAATTGGGAGCTTTTCGGTTAGCATTTACATGTTCAACTATAAAGAACAAGCGAGTCTGCCTGATTTTTGCATTAAAAAAAGCGTTAACTACAGGAAATCCGCCTAACTCTTGGTCCGGTTGCACAACAAATTCGGAAAGTAGCGGATGAAAGGCGCGCATTTTAAAAGGCGAAAAATAGTGTGCGCTTACCCCAAGGTGTAAAAATAGTGCCTTTTCAAACCAATGATCTTCATAATACAATGCTGTTCGGCCAATGAGTTTGGGCATAGGTATGGCGGCGGGGTTTCCACTAACTTGTTGTGTGCGTATTTTGGTGTCCCAACGAAAAACCCGCCACTTAAGTCCCCCATCCCATTCGAGTTGTAAGAGGTTTATCGGATCGCTTGATTGGGTTGGAGCAACCAACAAACTATCTGCTTCGGTCTGTAAAAAATAGGCGTGATTAGTGATGTTGGTAGCGGTTAACGAAAGTGTACCCAATTTGGGGTGCTTTATCTTTCCGTATAACGAAGTTCGCCCTTCCTTTTTTGGAGTAATATCCCACTGATAATCGGCATAAGTACTGCTAAATTGTTCAAAGGTAAATCCCGGATGTTGTTCTTGCATGCGTACGCCAGCTACCAAATTTGTGTTCTTTGTAAGAGGATACTTGATTTCTGCATGTAAAAAATTTCCCACCCGCGAATCTCCAAGTGAGAATTCTGCATCGGCACGCAACTTTAATGCACCAAATCCCTTTCGCCATGAACCACCAACCGAATATGCATCTTCTTTTATAATTGGCGTTCTGCTGTTGTGCCTTTCGGTAAACGCATAGTTGTGATGGCGGGCATAAGCCGTTAGCCAACCAACTTTAGGGTTGTTTATTTCAACATAAGCATCGTACTGACCAAGTTTGTAATGATAATAGTCAGTTGGTTTAGAAGCGCCATCTACTAAGGAGCCATATTCAGAATATGCTTGGCTTTGGGTAAACTTATGGATTTGATTATTTGTTTGAACTCGATAGCCGAGGCGTAAACGTGGGACTTGAAGGGAATCGTTGCTGCGAAGGACAAGATAATCTTGTTCAAGTAAATAAAATTTACCTGTAAAATTGTTGCTGGCGTTTTCATACAATACATCTAAGCGGTCGCGGTCATAAAATTCATCGTTACCCGATTCAAAATCTTGTATAGACGCTGCATCTAAGCCCCCGTTTTCTTGTTGTTCTATTTTTTGATTTGCTATTTTTAGGCGCATACGATACCGCCCATTAGGGTTCTCGTAACTTGTTGAAAAGCGCAATTGACTTCTGCCCGAAATCTGATGCTGATACTTTCCCAACGAGCGATGCCCACGGTAGCCAATAGCATAGTTTAGCCGCGGGTGGATGTTGGCGGTAATAAGTGCATCTGACGACTGCCCTTGCGATTGAGTACTTTTATAAAACACCTCAGACAAAGGGGTAGGCACATGGTAGTAATGAATGTCTTGGGGCAAAAACCGTTGGCTTTCTTTAGAACGAAATCCTACGTTAGGAGCAGTATTGTGTTGCCATGGCTCCAATGATAGCGGGTTAAGGGCCTGTCCGGAATTGTTTAATGAGATGTAGCTAAAATTATCTTGGCGTTGGGAATTTAATTTATAATACTTTGCCATGGTGAGCGTGGTATCTACGTGGGTGGTATCGCGCGATTGGGATATGATTAGATAGTCTGTAATATTGGGTTTTAGGCTTTCCTTTTGAACTTTAGGCTTACGTTCAATAACTAACGAATCCGAAATAGACGGCTTAAGCTGGGCAAAAACGCCCAAGGGAATCCATAACAAAAGCAATATTCGCAACACCTAAAATTCTTTGGCGTAAAGGTATTGAATTCAGCCAAACCGTATGTGGTATGGGAGAATGCAATTTTTTTTTACATTAGCAGCAAACAAAGCTCCAAGTTGTATAAAGGAAGTTAACCCATTTCGCATTTTTTCATTTTTATAGCCCAAGGCTTTTGGATATATGAAACCCATAAAAGTGGGATATACGCAATGCGTATATACAAACGTTGGCAAACATTTTATGACGTCCTGAAAAATGACTGAATTGAAAGTGTGAAAAAATGAGACTAAAAATCTACTAATGAAATTAAAAGAATTACGCACTAACTTTAAATATTACTAAATAAAAAATTAACGAAATTAAACTTCAAAACAATGAGTAAACAAATTATAACTGAGTACTTAAATAAATTTGACTATGCCTTTGAGGAAAAAGAAGAAAAAATTAATGTTAAACTTGACTTTAATTTAGAGATTAATATTGACTTAACCAGTGCAGATAAAATAAAGATTTCTGATAGATTAGGCTCTTTGAATTTTTTATCTTGGCCATTTTCAATGACTATTAAAGGGACAATGTTGTACAACTTCATTTCTTCATTTATAGTTTTTGTATTGTTTCTTGCTTTGAGAAATTCTATTAATACTTATGCATTAACTTTATTTGTAATTTTTGCAGCATTCTGGAATTTATATTGGCTATTATACTACTTGATTAAATCAGAAAATTTCAAAAAAGAAATCAAGACTTTGATAAAATAAAAAAAACGATTTGCCAACACGCAATATACGTAAGCCGGGGGATGTGGCTAATTCAGACTTTTGCACTTTTACTCAAAACTGTGACGGTTTGATAGAAAATCGCTTTGAAATGCCAAACGTTTCATATACCCATCCGTTAGATAAATTCAACCTATAAAAACAAACCCTACCCCAGCAGGTTGCGTTTGCCTATCGGCAGGCAGGTTTGTGATGCTTGGTTGAGCATAAATGGACCTTACATTACCGGAATAGTCGCACGCATTATTTAACACAAGGTTTTGTATTTTTAACCGGCAATGCAAACACAACTTACGCAGACTTTGGAATGTGGTACTGACGAAGCCGGTCGGGGTTGTTTGGCAGGACCCGTTACTGCGGCTGCCGTAATTCTACCAAAAAATTTTACCCATCCCCTACTCAACGACTCCAAAAAACTCACTGCCAAACAACGCTATGCCTTACGTAACGAAATCAAAGATGTTGCCCTTGCCTATGGCATAGCACATGTTCCACATACCCGAATCGATGAAATCAATATCTTAAATGCCTCCATAGAGGCCATGCATTTGGCAATTGCCAACATGGCACTAACCCCTGAAACCATTTTGGTAGACGGCAACAAATTCAAACCCTATCAACACATTCCGCATCATTGCATAGTGGGCGGAGATGCTAAATTTTTAAACATTGCTGCAGCCTCTATCCTAGCAAAAACCACACGCGACGACATCATGCACGAACATCATCATGCCTATCCGCACTTTGGTTGGAACACCAACAAAGGCTATCCCACCCTAAAACACCGAGAAGCTATCCTAAAACACGGGGCTGTTGAAATACACCGAAAAACTTTTGCGCTATTTCCAAAACAGCTTTCGTTAGATTTATAACTTTGCACTATGAATCGACTCTTGCTCCTAGGAATTTGCATGGTATTTTATGCCTGTCAGCAAAAACAAACGCCTTCTGCTTCGCTATTAAGCTATTTGCCCAATAATGCGTTGTTGGTTGTCAAGAGTGAATCCTTTAAAGAGCTGCAAAATTTTGAAAGCAAACACATCGCAGCAAAGTCACTCACTACTGTTTTTCCTGATTTTTTTGCTCAACTCAACCAAGTAGCACAAAACACAAGCGGGCAATTGAGTTTTCATCCCGAAGGAAAAGATCGGCTTTCGCCTCTATGGATTACACGTCAAAGGCTTATAAAATCAGACTCCGTTTTGGCAGATACCCTAAACTATGCCAAAACCCAGTTCCTCCAACTTAAAACGACTCCCCCTACCTTTTATGCTTCATGGGACAGTTTACATGTTTATTCGACAAGTAAGTTGTTGGTGGAGCAAGCCATCCGATTGCGTAGTGCACCCAATACTATAGATGTAGCACTTGAAAAACTATATACCAACACCAAAGAAGAAAACACGTTTTTTGTTCACAAAAACATTAGCCCTTTTTTTAACAGTCTATTTTCTGAAGAATCGCCCATACCATGGGGAGAATGGAGCGATTGGACGGCTTTTGTACCCAGTACAAGCGAAAACGGCGTGTATGTTCGCGTGTATGGCGTTTTGCCTTCAAATAACGCTTCGCGTCTATCGCCTCTGGCAAATCAGCTAAGCAGCCTACAAGATTTAGCCGCTTATATTCCCGGAAGTGTCAAAAGTATTCAGGCTTTTACTTTTGATTATTTGAGTTTTTCAAAAACCGTGAAACGTTTTCATGTTACACACAACCTCCCCGAAATTCAACTCGATTCTCTGCTCATAGATGCCAAGCAAGTGGCGCAATTAGAGTTGGGTAACGATACCGTTATTGTAATCAAATCTGATCAAGAACCCGAAGAACTTTCAAAAAAACTCACACAACAATCAAGTACACAATTCAATATCAATGGGCAAAAATTGTTTGCGTTTTCCGTTGAACACCAGAAAGCAACTATACTGCCTCCGCTTTTTGACAAAGGAACCTACACTCATGCCGCTTATTCCAACCAGCACCTTTATTTGGGGACATCAAAGACCGTATTGGAATCTGTTTTATATGCTTTGGAAAAAGACGATGTACTTGCGCAAGTTAGTCGATTTGAAGGCTATGCCAAAAATCTTCCGCGTCGCAGTAGCTTTTGGACGTGGGCGTCCCCTTCGTATTTTGAAAACGACTTAAAAAATACAATCCCTGCACTTTCAAAAACAGACTTTGATGTTTTTAGACAAGTTGATTACGTAGGTGTGGTTGAAGGAGACGTTTTTTATGTTACGTTAAGCCTACAAAGACCCAATGAAAAGAAAAGCAAATTGCAAAGTGTTGAGGGTGCTGGAACAGTAACTTTTGACACACCCATTAGTTGGGGACCCTACGCCGTTTTAAATCACGACACAGAAGCTTTAGAGTGGGTTATTCAAGATGAAAACAACGTTCTTTATTTATTAGACACAACGGGGAAAGAACGTTGGAATAAGGAGTTAGACGGTCCCATTTTAGGATTAGTCCATCAAGTAGATTTGTACCAAAACAAGCGCCTACAACTTGCCTTTACAACAACTAAGAGCTTTCAAGTTTTGGACAGAAACGGCAACAACGTCAATAGCTTTACGAAATCAGGCATGAGCACCAACAGTACTCTTGGTATTTTTGATTATGACAACCAACGAAATTACCGCATTGTTTTGTCTTCTGGGAAATCACTAAATATGTATGATCGGAGAATGAAAAAAATCAGCGGTTGGCGTAAAAACAGAATATCGGGAGCTTTGGCTTATCCACCCAAACACATTCGCATCGGAAGCCGCGATTATATTGCACTGGTTCACAAATCTGGCAAGGGAGAACTCTTACACCGAACAGGAAACACTCGTATCAAAATTCCAACTGATGTAATATTTGCCCAAGACATTTATCCCTATCAAAACGGTTTTGTGAGTATCGATAACAAGAACAGGTTGGTAGAAATCAGCACGGCAGGAAAAATCACAAAGAAAGCGCTGCCTTTCGAAACACGCTACTCCCTAGCTGCCAACAAAAACACATTAGTTACGCTAACAGAAAATAAAGTAACGATAAACAATCAATTGGTGGAGTTGGATTTTGGAGTTTATACCCCTCCGCAAATTCAGGTAGTTAATAATCGTACCCATATTATCCTTTGGGATAATCAATCTGGTAAAGTATATGTTTTTGATCGAGATGCAGTGCTTCTAGATAGTTTTCCTGTCAATGGGGAACGTTGGGCGATGCTTGGACAGGGCGCACCAGGTTCGGCTATTTATTTAGCCGCGCGGAACAACAAACGAGAATTACGTTTTTACAGAATACCCTAACGGACTTCTGCATTAAAATAATGCGCAAAGTGCTGTTGGAATCTTTGGCTCACTTCGCTTAGGTTTAACGCTTTTCCTAACTCTTTTTGCATTGAGGTAACCCCTTTGTTGCGAATTCCACAGGGAATTATATAATCAAAATACGACAAGTCAGTATTTACATTAAGTGCAAATCCATGCATGGTTACCCAACGACTTGTTCGGATACCCAAAGCGCAAATTTTGCGTGGATTTTTACCTTCCGCATCAAGCCAAACACCTGTTTCCCCTTTGCTTCTTCCCGCTAAAATATCGTAATCCACAAGGGTGGCAATTATGCATTCCTCTAGTAATCGTAAGTATTTATGGATGTCAGTAAAAAAACAGTCCAAATCTAAAATGGGATATCCAACCAACTGACCCGGTCCGTGATAGGTAATATCTCCTCCACGATTGGTAGGGTAAAAACGCACACCCTTTTCAGATAGGGTTTTACTGTTTATCAGTAGATTGTTTTCATTGCCGCTTTTTCCAAGCGTATATACATGAGGGTGTTCAACAAAAAGCAAATGGTTTTCGGTTGGTACTTGCGCGTCAGAGTTCCTGCGATTATGAATTTTTTGGTCTATCGTACGCTGAAAGAGTTCTTGCTGTAAATCAGTAACAGCATCATAAGCTGCCAAACCCAACTGCTTGACTTTAACAATGGGCTTATGGGTCATAATAGAATGGTCGGTTGAGGATAATGAGTGCTCCAATAACTCCGGGAACCCATGCGCACAAGGTCAGTAAAAAGACAATCAGCACAGAACCGCAACCTCGATCAAATACCGCCAAAGGAGGAAAAAGAATTGCAAGGAGAACACGAAATAAACTCATAGCGTATCAAAGATACAAATTTAAGGAGTCTTGAGAACTCATACGCATTGGTTATCTTTGCTTCAGAAAAAATAGGGATGAACGAACTATCAGAACAGGAACTTGTCCGCAGGGAAAAACTAGCAAGACTTCGTGAGCTTGGAATTGATCCTTACCCAGCCGAAGCCTTTACCACTTCACACTACGCTTCAGATATTTTTGAAAAATTTAAGGAAGGTACAACCGTTTGCCTAGCTGGAAGACTGATGTCTAGAAGGGTTCAAGGGAAGGCAAGTTTTGCCGAACTTCAAGACACTACTGGAAGAATTCAACTCTATTTTAACAGAGATATTCTCTGCTTGGGTGAAGATAAATCCCTTTACAACGAGGTGTATAAAAAACTGTTGGATATTGGTGATATCATTGGTATTGAAGGGAAATTATTTACCACACAAGTAGGTGAAAAAACAGTTGAAGTCCATGCGCTTACGGTCTTAAGTAAATCGCTTCGTCCGTTGCCGCTGCCAAAAGTAGATGCTGAAGGCAATACATATGATGCTTTTACCGACCCAGAACAACGCTATCGTATGCGCTATGTAGATTTGATTGTCAACCCACAGGTAAAAGAGACTTTTGTGAAACGTACAAAAATCACAAATACGATACGCTCATTTTTTAATACACGTGGCTATCTTGAAGTAGAAACGCCAATTCTTCAACCCATACCAGGAGGTGCAGCTGCACGTCCTTTTATTACGCACCACAATGCGCTCAATATTCCCTTGTATCTGAGAATCGCTAATGAATTATACCTGAAGCGTCTTATTGTAGGTGGATTTGACGGTGTTTATGAATTTGCCAAAGACTTCCGAAACGAAGGCATGGACAAAACACATAATCCCGAGTTTACCGTTATGGAGCTTTACGTTGCATATAAAGACTATCATTGGATGATGGAAACCACTGAAGAATTGTTGGAGGAAGTTGCGATTGCTGCTAATGGAACTTCATCTGTTCAGGTTGGTGAGCACACCATTAACTTTAAAGCGCCCTATCCGAGAGTGCCCATTTTAGATGCAATAAAAGAGCATACGGGAGTTGATGTTTCGAGCATGGATGAAGACGCATTGCGTATAACAGCAATAAGCTTAGGCTTAGAAGTAGACAACACTATGGGGATGGGTAAACTCATTGATGAATTGTTTGGCGAGTTGTGTGAGCATCATTACATTCAACCCACTTTTATTACTGACTATCCTAAAGAAATGAGTCCGTTAACAAAAGCCCATAGAAGCAAACCTGGGTTAACTGAACGCTTCGAACTCATGGTAAACGGAAAAGAATTAGCAAATGCCTATTCTGAGTTGAATGACCCCATTGACCAGCGTGAAAGATTTGAAGACCAAATAGCATTATCCGAAAAAGGGGATGATGAGGCAATGTTTATCGACCAAGATTTTTTACGTGCACTTGAATACGGTATGCCACCCACGTCGGGCATTGGCGTTGGCATTGACCGACTAACAATGTTGCTTACCAACAACAGCTCTATTCAAGAAGTACTATTCTTTCCCCAAATGCGTCCCGAGAAAAAAGGGCCAGTATTAACCGAAGAAGAACAAGTTATAATTGAAATTCTACAAAAAGAAAACCCTGCCGTTCTAGAAAATCTTAAAGAACAAACAGGGCTCAGCAACAAAAAGTGGGATAAAGCCATCAAAGGTCTTACAAGCAAATCGGTAGTCGAAGTGAAAAAGACCGATGAAGCTTTACTGGCTGTACTCCTTCGCTGATTTTAAAAGAATTTAAACTCAGTTCTACGATTTTTTGCATGCTCACTTTCTGAGCAATCAGCGCCGTCTTCACACTCATTTAAAGGGCGAGATTCGCCATAACCAACTGCTATCATTCGAGAAGTTTCAATTCCCTTTTGATTTAGGTATTCGGCTACAGATTTGGAAAGAAGCTCAGATAAATCTTGATTTGATGTTTTACTCCCTCTAGAATCAGTATGAGACCCTATTTCAACAACTGTATTTTTATCCTCTTTAAGTTTAGGTAAAATATGCTTGTCAAGTATTGATTTTGATTTGGCTGTTATACGCGCACTTCCCAGCTCATAATTAATGGGTAAAATGATTGCATTTTTTGGAAGAGTACACGGAACTTCTTTCCATGCGGCCATACCACCTTGCTTCGTAACGATTCGCTTTTCTACAGTTGTATATGTGGCAGGTACCTCTATTTCTCTAGTGGTTTCATCTTTAACCAAAACACGGCGCTCAACTACTTCTTTTACTTCTGGAATTAGTGTTTCTAATGTGTGAGCAGGTGTAGCAATCACTTGACGTTCAACTAACTTAAACTTCCCACCAACTTGTTTGGTGGAGCTTTTTGCAGGGACAACCAGCTTTTTAACAGGGATTGAGCGCATTACAGCAGGATCTTCACGGTAATGGAAAATACGGCAATCGTTCGGGTCAATAGAGGGGCAATCTGGGTTTTCGCCAGCCACCCATTTTCCAGATTTTGCTTTAACTTCTACTTCTACGAAATCGTCAGCAAAAATGGCTTTAGCAGGATACTGTTTATTATAGGGCTCCTCAATCCAAAAGGTATCTACAACAGTAGTAAAAGTTGCAGGAACAAATTTGTATTTTTTTGAAGCGGGTTTTACGACCACCTCATCCTGAACAACTTTATATTCTGCTGGGATTACTTCTATAACCTTATAAGCAGGAACTTCAAGAATACGAAATGTTTTAATTTCAAATTCATCAGGTGTAGTGTGTTTCACATAACACTTTCCAGGTTCGGGGTTTGAAGGGAATTTCTCAAGATGTTTATCTTGAGCTTGAAGCATTAAAGCGAACAATAGCGCAAGAAAAAAACAAGTAGCTTTCATGAGTATTAAGATTTGGTAACGCTAAAAATAAACAAAATTTCAGCATCTTTCCAAATACATTTGCCTTTTTATATCTTAATTACATATTTAAAAATTTATGAGTTGGTAAATTGATAATTATTTAACAACTTGTGGCATGCTAACACAATGATTATGAAATTCTTTACTCAATTACTGATTATTCTTTTTTTTGCATCAAATGCAAACGGGCAAATACCTAAGCTATTCAATAAAAAGAAAAAAGATGCTGTTAAGACCGAAGCTCCTAAACCCAAAAAAGAGGACAAAAACGGCATAAAACCCTACAACAAGGTCATCACCGATAAAGCCATTTCAGATACTGGCCTTTTTGATGTACATCAAGTGGATCAAGATTATTTTTATGAAATCCCTGATTCGTTGTTTGGACGCGAAATGCTTATGGTAACACGAATTGCTAAAACAGCCTCAGGTATTGGTTTTGGCGGTGGAAAACAAAACACTCAGGTGTTGCGTTGGGAAAAAGATGCTAAAAAAGTGTTGTTACGTGTGGTGTCCCACGAGGTAGTAGCTGCCGATTCACTCCCTATTCATGAAGCAGTTGTGAATTCAAATTTTGAACCTATCTTATATAGGTTTGATATCAAAGCCTTTGGAAAAGATTCCATATCCACTGTTATTCAAGTAAACAAATTATTTGAAGAGGATGTAAAAGCCATTGGGTTTCCTCAATCAAGGCGTAAAACCTATAAGATATCAAGTTTAGACAAGTCACGATCATTTATTAATACCCTTAAAAGTTATCCGTTAAATGTAGAGTCAAGACACGTTAAAACGTATAATTCAAGTGAGCCTCCATCAAATTCTAGCACGGGGTCTATCACTTTGGAAATGAGCAACTCCATGATATTACTCCCCGAACACCCTATGCGAAGACGTTATTTTGACGAGCGTGTTGGGTGGTTTTCACGTGGGCAAACCGATTATGGGCTTGATGTGCAAAAGAGTAAAACCGTACGTTATTTAGACCGCTGGAGACTGGAAGTTAAAGATGAAGACTTAGAGAAATTTGAACGTGGCGAATTGGTTGAACCCAAAAAGCCTATCGTATATTACATTGATAGAGCAACACCAAAAAAGTGGGTTCCATATCTGAAGCAAGGTATAGAGGATTGGCAAGTAGCATTTGAAGCTGCAGGGTTTAAAAACGCTATTATTGCCAAAGATCCGCCAACTCCTGAAGAAGACCCCGACTGGAGTCCCGAAGATGTACGCTATTCTGTGGTTCGCTATTTGGCCTCACCAATTCCTAATGCCAACGGTCCTCACGTAAGTGACCCGCGGTCGGGTGAAATTTTAGAATCTGATATTAATTGGTACCACAATGTTATGACATTACTGCGCAACTGGTTTTTTGTGCAAACGGCTGCGATAAACCCAGAGGCTAGAGGGGTAGCATTTAAAGACGAAATTATGGGGCGTCTTATTCGATTTGTTTCTGCACACGAAGTAGGTCACACCATTGGACTTCCACACAATATGGGCAGCAGCGTTGCCTATCCTGTAGATTCATTGCGTTCGCCATCGTTTACAAAAAAATACGGAACAGCACCATCCATTATGGATTATGCAAGGTTTAATTACGTTGCTCAACCGGGCGATGGTGACGTATCGCTAATGCCTGATATTGGTATTTATGATATTCATGCCGTACGCTGGGGATATCGACCTATTCCTTCCGCAAAAACAGCAGTGGAAGAAAAAGAAACCTTAGATCAATGGATTTTAAAACATCAATACGATCAAAAGTATCGTTTTGGAAGTCAGCAGTTTGGAAACCCCATTGACCCAAGCTCCCAAACTGAAGACTTAGGTGACGATGCTATTAAAGCCAGTAAATATGGAATTGCCAACCTAAAGCGTATTGTTCCAAATCTCATTGATTGGACTGCCGAAGAAGGGAAAAACTATCAAGATTTAGAAAATTTATACAATCAAGTCTTGAGTCAATTTAATCGATATATGGGACATGTAGCAGCAAACGTGGGAGGCGTATACGAATACTACAAAACTTACGATCAAGAAGGGCCTGTTTACACCCATGTAGACAAAGCACACCAAAAGGCATGTTTACAATTTTTGCAAGAAGAATTGTTTGCCACTCCCAACTGGATGTTAGACAATACTATTTTTAATAAAATAGAATTTTCGGGAGCACTAGACCGAATGCGACGTACACAAACCGGAACACTAAATCGATTGTTGACATTTGATCGTATGGCACGTATGTCAGAAAACGAGGCGCTAAACGGCAGTAAAGCTTATACGCTTACACAAATGATGACTGAATTACGAAGAGGTATTTGGTCAGAATTATACAGCAATATTAGTATAGACGTATATCGTAGAAATTTACAACGCGCCTATATAGACAGGTTAGCTTACCTTATGACAGAAAGTCAAGAACCGCTCGAGGGTTTTGCAAGAAGCTATAGTAATCGTACCCGCGTTTTGGTTAGTCAATCTGATATTAGAGCCGTAAGTAGAGCGCAATTGGTGAACTTAAAAGCTGCTATTGGAAAAAGCTTACCAAACGCTTTAGATCTAAACACACGCTATCATTTACAGGAATCCTTGGTTAGAATTGACAATATTTTAGACCCGAGTTAACTAAAGGGATTTTAAGGTTTCATTAAAGACTTCGAGTGTATACTCGAGGTCTTTTTTGCTTATGGCATCGTTTAAGAAGTAACTTTCAAATGCACTAGGAGGCAGATACACCCCACGTTGTAACATGCCGTGAAAATATTTTTTAAAATTGTCATTATCCCCCGTTGCAGCAGAATCAAAATCCACCACGGGCGTATCGGTAAAATGCAATGAAATCATAGAACCCAATCTATTGATTTGATAAGGGATTCCTTTTTGTTCCAAAAGTGGCACCATCTCTTGATGTAAATACGCCGTTTTCTCATCTAGGCTAGTATAGGTTTCGGGGTGATTGGCTAAAAGTTCTAACATAGTAAGTCCTGCCGTCATAGCTAGTGGATTTCCACTGAGCGTACCCGCTTGATAGACTGGACCGACAGGTGCCAAAAACTGCATGATTTCTTTTCGGGCAGCAAATGCACCAACAGGTAATCCCCCCCCAATTACTTTTCCATAAGTAGCCATATCAGCACGAATACCCAAGTACTCTTGCGCTCCACCCGGTGCTAGTCGAAATCCGGTCATGACTTCATCAAAAATGAGTAAGGTTCCGTGGGTATCGCACAATTGACGCAAGCCTTCCAAAAAACCTTCTTTAGGTAAAACACAGCCCATATTTCCCGCAACAGGCTCTACAATAATAGCAGCAATCTGTTCTGGATTGGAAGCGAAAATCTCTTTTACTTGCTCCAAATTATTGTATTGCGCTAACAAAGTATCTTGTGCAGTTCCAGCAGTTACTCCGGGACTGTTAGGGCTCCCAAAAGTGACCGCACCACTCCCAGCCTGAATCAAAAAGGCGTCAGCGTGTCCATGATAACAACCCGCAAACTTGATGATTTTATCGCGTCCAGTATAGCCTCGAGCCAAGCGCACTGCACTCATACACGCTTCAGTACCAGAATTCACAAAGCGAATTTGATCCATGTGAGGCACCATAGAGAGTGCCTGTTTAGCAATTTGAGTTTCTAAAGCAGTAGGTATGCCATAAGATGTGCCTTTTTCAGCACGTTTTTGAATAGCTTCTACCACTTGAGGATGCGCGTGACCTAAAATCATGGGACCCCAAGAAGCAATATAATCTATATAGCGATTTTTATCTTCATCGTACAAATACGCCCCTTTAGCGTGGGTTAAA
This sequence comes from Flavobacteriaceae bacterium, assembly GCA_030830005.1. Classification (GTDB taxonomy): domain Bacteria; phylum Bacteroidota; class Bacteroidia; order Flavobacteriales; family Flavobacteriaceae; genus UBA7446. Next base: position 73,630 of record JAURNV010000024.1, read on the forward strand.
AAAATAGGAGTTCCTCCAACAGCTTTAAAAGCTCTAACAGGAGAGTTAACTCCTCCCGGAATGACATTTTTTGCTTTGGCAAATAAGGCACTACTACGCTGGTACTGTATCATTTTATTTTCAATTGTTGTCCCACAGCCAAGTTTGTTGACTCTAAGGCATTCAGCTCCATTAATTTTTCAACAGAAAGGTTTACTTTTTTTGAGATTGAATATAATGTATCTCCCTGCTGAACGGCGTAAACCTTTTCGAGATTTACTTGTTTGGGTAGATGAATAGGGTTTTTACTACCATCAAACTTCCATAGTTCATAGCGCTCAATTAGAGAAATCAGCTTGTAGGCATACTGCGGATCGGTAGCATAACCTGCTTTTTTGAGTCCATGTGCCCAACTCACATAGTCTTTCTTACTGAGTTTAAATAAATCACTGTATCGAGAGCGGTTTCGTAAAAACTCCGAATGGTCCCGATACGACTGTTCTACTTGTTTGTATTTGCGAAAACATTCGCCTTTAGCATCATCGTCGTGTGAAACGCTGGGGCCACGCCACCCCTTGTGGCATTTAATTCCAAAGTGGTTATTAGATTTTACCGCCAATTCGCCCATTCCCGCTTGAGACTCCAATAGTCCTTGTGCCAAAGTGATGCTTGCTGGAATGCCAAATTTTTTCATTTCTTTTTGTGCCATTTCTGCATATTGCAACACATAAACTTTCATACGTGTTTTTGCGTCTAACTCAGCCAATTTTTTTGCAGACTTTCGTGGTGATGCATCCTCAATTTTTTTTGCAGTTCGCTTTACTTCACCCGAATAAATTACCTTTTTTGAACCACATGAAACCAAAAAAAATGCAGCAAAAGCAATGGCTAAGGTTCGGGCCATTGTAGATCGTGACGAGAATTGAAACCCGCGATACCTTGCGTCCCGCCAGTGTGAATCAGTAAGAGTTTTGTTCCAAAGTTCCATGTCTTATCTTTTATCATTTGCACCAACTGATACAGCATGGGTGCGGTGTAAATTGGGTCTAACAATATGCCTGTTTGACGAAAAACATTTGTTGCAAAAGCAACAAGTTGGGAATCAGCTTGTGCATAGCCACGATATGAAGCATGTTGCACTAATGACCAATTTTCACGTTTAGCAAAGGTACGAATCCGCTCTGGTATTGCAGCATCATCAACCATTTGAAACCCTACAATTTTTTGGTGACTGGCTGCAGAAGTTGCTAAGCCTGCTAAAGTCCCGCCAGTGCCTACTGCACAACAAATCGTGTCAAAAACAGCATCTTTGGGACTAAGTATTTCCGCGCAGCCTTTTACTGCCAATGCATTTGTGCCCCCTTCCGGCAAGACATACAACTTTCCATGGGTTCGTTGTAAAGCTTTCACAGTGTCCCCCCGTTCTTTTAGGGTATATTCTTCTCTTGAGACAAATACCAACTGCATACCGTTCTGCTTGCATTTTGTAAGGGTTGGGTTTAGTGGCTTGTGTACCAGTTCATCTCCACGGACGACCCCAATGGTGGCTATATTTTCTTTATTTGCTACAGCCGATACGGCTGCTAAATGATTGGAAAAAGCTCCGCCGAAAGTAACAATCTTCTTTGCTTTGGCTTGTTTAAATGCCTCGATATTGTATGCTAACTTCCGCCATTTGTTTCCTGAAGCTAATGGAAACATCAAATCTTCACGTTTTAAGTATACAGCATAGCCGAGTTGTGAAAACTCGGGTAAGGAAAGTTGTTGGTTGACTGCAGTAGTAAACATGCTCAAAAATAAACGTTGTGTTTTAAAAATATGATTGCCATACACTGATATCTTTCGGCATTAGTATTTCGGCATGTTTTTTGTGTATTTTTAAGAAAATTTCCACTATGAAACGGTTTCTTCTCTTCACTTCTGCCCTTCTTATTGTCTCCTGCGGCTCTATTCGAGTAAGCAGTGATTATGATACTAGTGTTGATTTTACCGCCTATAAACGCTATGCTTTTTTTAAGCCAGGTATTGATAAGGCTGAAATCTCTGAATTGGACAAACGCCGGGTGTTACACGCATTAGAAAATGCATTGGCTACAAAAGGGTTTGAAGCGTCGGAGATCCCCGAAGTATTGGTGAGTTTCCACACTAAAGCCGAAAAAAATGTCCGTGTTAGCGAAAGTTATCTCGGTTGGGGCAGTCCATTTTATGGTCCCTATGGTGGTTGGGGTTGGGGCTGGGGTTTTAACAGACCCTACAACGTAAACACCTCCACAACAGGCGTACTCTACATTGACCTCATTGACGCATCTAGCAAAAAACTGATCTGGCAAGGAAAAGGTACCGGAAGCCTACGCGGCGGAACACCGCAAGAACGCGAAGAACACATCAATGCCTTTGTAATAGAAATTTTAGCTGCCTATCCCCCCAATAATAATGAATAGGTATAGGTAAAAAATGATCTTTTACCTCAACAACAATTCTTTTGCTGCTGCTAGAGCATCTGCAACTCCATTTGGGTTTTTACCTCCCGCGGTTGCAAAAAATGGTTGACCACCACCACCACCTTGAATATGAATTCCAATGTGTTTTATGATTTCATTGGCTTGGAATGTACCTTTTTCGGCAAGTGCTTTTGAAACATAACACGATAACATAGGTTTATTGTTTTTACAACTCGCCAATACGGCAACAAAGTTAGTGCGGTTTTGTCCCAAATAGAATAAGGCATCTTTCATACCGGAGGCATCTAAATTAACTTCTTTAACGAGATACGAAATGTCGTTTTCTGAGGATATTCCGGTTTCTAATTCGGAAATCAATTGCTGCACCAATTGCTTGTTTAACTGCTCTACTTCTTTGCGTAGTTTTGTGTTTTCGTCTTGCAGCCCCTGAACCGACTGTATCAAGTCAACGGGGTTTTTAAGCTGTCCTTTTATAGCTTCCACTAATGATGCTTGTTGATATACCAATTTTTTGGCTTCAGTGCCGGTTACGGCCTCAATACGCCGGATACCGGAGGCCACTGCGGTTTCGGTTGTAATCGTAAAATGCCACAATTCTGACGTGTTTGCTACATGCGTTCCACCACAAAGTTCCATCGACTCTCCAAAGCGAACAGTTCGGACGGTATCACCATATTTTTCACCAAACAGTGCCATAGCACCACTTTCTATTGCTTGTTGGTAGGGCATGTTTCTGTGTTCTTCCAAAGCTATTTGTTCTTGAATACGGGCATTGACAAAGGCCTCAACTGCCGTAAGTTCGTCTTGCGTTAACTTCGTAAAATGAGAAAAATCGAAACGCAAATATCCCGAACGCACCATTGACCCTTTTTGAGTCACATGGTCTCCCAAAATTGCACGAAGCCCTTGATGCAACAGGTGCGTAGCCGTGTGATTGCTAGCAGTAGCAGCACGCTTTTGAGCATCAACTACCGCTGTAAAGTTTGAGTTTAAATCAGAAGGAAGTTGATTAACTACATGTATGATCAAATTGTTTTCTCTCTTGGTATCTGTGATATACGTAACATTCCCATTAGGAGCTTCTAAATAACCCTTATCCCCTACTTGCCCTCCACCTTCAGGGTAAAAAGGAGTCAAGTTAAAGACCAACTGAAATGAGGAACCGCTTTTGGTGGTTATTTTTCGATATCGGACAATTCGTACTGGTGTTTTGAGTGTATCATAGCCCACAAATTCTTCTTCGGTATCTTTTCTTAATTCAACCCAATCATCAGTTTCTACTTGGGCTGCAGCACGAGAACGTGCTTTTTGATGTTCCATTTCAGCATTAAAATCTGCTTCATTGAGCGTCATTCCATGCTCTGAAAGAATGAGTGATGTAAGGTCTACAGGGAAACCAAAGGTGTCATAAAGCTCAAAAGCCTTTGCTCCAGAAAGCTCTCTTCCGTTATTTGAGGCTATCAATTGCTGCAACATCACCAACCCCTGTGCTAGAGTTTTTAAAAAAGATTGCTCTTCCTCCTTAATGACATTATGAATAAGGTTTTGCTGCTCTTTTAGTTCAGTGAAGGCGTCACCCATTTGGTTGGTCAGCGTTTGAACTAATCCAAAAATAAAAGGTTCTTTCTGGTCTAAAAAGGTATAACCATATCGAATGGCCCGGCGTAAAATACGTCGTATCACATACCCAGCTCCATTATTGGACGGCAGCTGCCCATCAGCAATAGAGAACGAAACTGCCCTTAGGTGGTCAGCAATTACACGAATGGCAATGTCAGTTTCATCGTTCTTGCCATATGCAGTAGCTGTTCGGGTTTCAATTTCACGGATTATTGGTGTAAAAACATCGGTGTCATAATTTGACTGTGCGCCTTGTACGACCATACATAGACGTTCAAAACCCATTCCAGTATCTACATGCTGCTCGGGTAATTTTTCTAAGCTTCCATTCGATTTTCGATTAAACTCGATGAATACCAAATTCCAAACTTCAACCACTTGTGGGTGATCTTTATTTACAAGTTCAGCACCAGAAAGTTTAGCTTTTTCATCTTTGCTTCTAATATCTACATGGATTTCTGAACAGGGCCCACATGGTCCTTGATCGCCCATTTCCCAGAAGTTATCTTTTTTAGAACCCATCAAAATGCGCTCGGGAGAAATGTGAGCTTTCCAAAATTCAATTGCCTCATTATCTGTAGCTAACCCTTCAGTGTCATCTCCTTCAAATACAGTTACATACAGATCATTTTTGTTAATATTCATGACTTCAACAAGAAATTCCCAAGCATAAGCAATAGCCTCCTTTTTGAAGTAGTCTCCAAAACTCCAATTCCCAAGCATCTCAAACATCGTGTGATGGTAGGTGTCTTTGCCTACTTCCTCTAAATCGTTGTGCTTTCCCGAAACACGAAGGCATTTTTGAGTATCTGCTATTCTTTTATGTTGTGCTTTCTTGTTACCCAAAAAATATTCTTTGAACTGATTCATTCCCGCATTAGTAAACATCAGGGTAGGATCATCTTTCATAACCATCGGCGCAGAAGAAACAATTTTGTGTGCTTTATTGGCGAAAAAGTCGAGAAAATGTTTACGGATTTGTTGTGCTTTCATGAAACCTGGTAATGGTTGAGTCGAATTATGTATATTTGTTATTCGTATATATTCGAAGGAGTAAAAATAGCACATTTTGCGGAATGGCAAAGGTTAAGTATTACTACGATCAGGAAAGTCTATCGTACAGAAAAATTGAAGTACGGAGTAGGAAGAAAGTTCAGAATGTTTTGGCTTTTATTGCTGCTTCATCACTATTTGGTGTTGGCTTTTTATTGTTTTTACTTTCCACTCCCCTTCTGAGTACCCCAACCGAGATTTCACAAGCGCGAGAATTAGAAAACTACAAACTCAACTACGAACAACTCCAACGTAAAATGACACAGGTTGAGCAAGTGTTGGAACACTTGCAGGAACGTGATAACCAGATTTATAGAGTTGTCTTTGAAACAAATCCGATAAGCGATGATGTGCGTAAGGCGGGATTTGGAGGTTCAAATCGCTACAAAAGCTTAGATGGTTTTGCCAATTCTGATTTGATTATTAGCACTACAAAACGCCTCGATATTTTATCAAAGCAAATGGTAGTACAATCCAAATCGTTTGATGAAGTTCAGCGTTTAGCCTTAGACAAAGAAAAGCTTCTTGCAGCTATTCCCTCAATTCAACCTATAGCAAATGATGATTTAACACGAATGGCTTCTGGGTTTGGTTGGCGTACAGATCCATTCACTAAAGCACGCCGAAGACATAAGGGTATGGATTTCACTGCTCCGAAAGGCACCCCTATTTATGCCACCAGTGATGGTGTTGTGAAACGAGCAGACAACCGAGCTTTAGGATATGGTAAACACATTCGCATTGATCACGGTTTTGGCTACGTTACTCTATATGCACACTTAAGCGAGTATAAAATTAAGAAAGGTCAACGCGTAAAGCGTGGGGATATCATTGGTTATGTAGGCAACACTGGACGCTCTCAAGCACCCCATCTTCACTATGAAATTTATAAAGATGGAGTACCTGTGAACCCTATCAACTTTTATTCGGGTGACTTAACTCCTGAAGAATTCGAGGCCATGCTAGAGGCAGCCAGCCGTGAGAACCAATCACTTGACTGATGCGGCATCAACTCCCGGAAAAGTTATACTATAGTATTGGCGAAGTTGCCGAATCGTTTGACGTAAAGCCATCACTTATACGTTTTTGGGAAAAGGAGTTTCAGCTTATAAGTCCAAAAAAAACTCAGCGTGGCACACGGAAATTTTCAGCTAAAGACATCGAAAAGTTGGAATTGATTTACACGCTTGTCAAAGAACGCGGTTTTACACTTGACGGTGCCAAAAAGGAGCTGAAACAAAGTAATAAAGGAACACTTGATGTCCTCAAAAAACTACAAAAAATACGTCAGGAACTACTCCGTATTAAAAATGAAATGTGATTATTTTTTACGAATAAAAATATCAATGGTAACACCATTGAAATCGAATTCAGAACGAATCTTATTTTCTAAAAATCGCTTATACGGTTCTTTTACATATTGAGGAAGGTTGCAAAAGAAAGCAAACTGTGGGTGTGGGGAATGCAACTGAGTTACAAACTTTATTTTTACATATTTTCCTTTTATAGCTGGTGGAGGGTTTTTTTCAATTATTGGCAGAATAAAATCGTTTAATTTACGCGTTGGGATACGCTGAGAGCGACGTTTAAATACGTCTACAGCTGTTTCTATGGCTTTAAAGACACGCTGTTTTGTTGTTGAAGAAATAAAGATGATAGGCACATCAGAAAATGGAGCTATTTCATTTCGAATGTTATTTTCAATCTCTTTGGAAGAACTGGTGTTTTTTTCAACCAAATCCCATTTGTTAACCAGAATTACAATCCCTTTATGATTGCGTGCTGCAAGCCAAAAAATATTTTTTACTTGTGAATCAAAAGTCCTAGAAGCGTCAAAAACAAGTAAGCATACGTCCGAATATTCGATAGAACGTAGCGCACGCATAACAGAATAAAACTCTATGTTAGCTTTCACCTTTGATTTTCTTCGAATTCCTGCCGTATCTACCAAACAAAATTCAAACCCAAAACGGTTATATACGGTATCTATACTGTCACGCGTTGTACCCGCTTCATCTTTCACAATATTTCTAGGAGCCCCAATAAGAGCATTTACAAAAGAAGATTTTCCAGCATTTGGCCTTCCTACAACGGCAAACCGTGGAAGTTCATCACTAGTTTCAGTATCATGAAGGGGTAATGCCTCAACCAATGCGTCAAGCAGTTCGCCCGTACCTCCACCGTTTACTGCAGAGATATGATACAAATTATCGATTCCCAAAGAATAAAACTCAACTGTTGCTGGCACTCGAAGGGCATTATCTACTTTGTTAACAACTAAGAAAACCGGCCTGTCAGACTTGCGTAAAAGCTTAGCAACTTCTTCGTCCATGATATTTGGACCTGTTTCTACATCTACAATAAATAAAATAGCATCTGCCTCCGAAATGGCAATTTCTACCTGTTGATCAATTTCTTTTTCATAAGAATCGTCTCCGCCTTTGACGTAACCCCCTGTGTCAATAAGGGTGAATTCACGTCCATTCCAGTCCGAATTTCCATAATGCCGATCGCGTGTCACTCCGCTGGTGGCATCAACAATAGCCTCCCTGCGCTGTACCAAACGATTAAAAAGTGTGGATTTACCAACATTAGGTCTGCCAACAATAGCTACTAGGTTTCTCATGATATTGCTACAAAGGTAATTTAGTTAAAGGTCAATAACCAAAACGTTTAAGTGTATTTGGACTAGAACGCCAATCTTTGCTGACTTTCACAAACAGTTCAAGGTGAATTTTTTTTTCAAAAAACTTCTCTAAATCCATACGTGCCATCTTACCAACTCTTTTTAGCGCTTCTCCTTTGTGTCCTATCATTATTCCTTTTTGGGAGTTACGCTCAACATAAATCACTGCCCGTATTTTGATAATTTTTTCCGCATTTATAAAAGATTCTGTGTTAACTTCTACTGAATAGGGAATCTCTTTATCGTAACGCAAAAGAATTTTTTCGCGAATGACTTCACTTACCATAAACCGCTCCGACCTGTCCGTAAGCTGATCTTTAGGAAAATAAGGAGGGTGATTTGGCAAAAAAGAAATTAAATCCTCCAACAAAGGCTCCAGCTGAAATTTTTCAAGTGCAGAAATACTCCAAACTTTAGCGTTAGGGAGTTGAGCGCTCCATGCTTCAATAGTTTCTTCGAGAAGTTGTTGATTGCCAATGTCAATTTTGTTAATGACTAAAATAAGAGGTTTGTTGGTTTTTGCTAAGCGAGAAATCACTTCAGGGTTTTTAACTTTATTTTCCCCAATTTCAACCATGTAAATAAGGACATCTGCGTCGTCAAAAACGGACTGAACTGCCTCCATCATACTTTCTTGGAGCTTATAAGCGGGGTCAATAATTCCAGGAGTATCCGATAGAATTAATTGATAATCAGGGGTATTAAGCATTCCCAAAATTCGGTGCCGAGTGGTTTGCGCTTTGGCAGTAGTGATTGCAAGCTTTTCGCCCAAAAGGGCATTGGTAAGGGTAGATTTTCCCACATTAGGACTTCCAATGATATTTACAAAACCTGCTTTATGCATTTTACAAAGGTAGGGATTAGAGAAAGGACTTTGCCTAGTCAGAGAAATTATGTAAATTTGCCGTCCATAACGCGGGATAGAGCAGTAGGTAGCTCGTCGGGCTCATAACCCGAAGGTCGCTGGTTCGAGTCCAGCTCCCGCTACACACCGGGACAAATCTTGTTTTTGAGATCTGTCCCTTTTTTTATTTCTTTGATTTACTCTGTTAAATTGGACTATTTTGTGCAAAATGGGGTTAATATCAGCGGTTCGAACTTTTTTATTTTCAAATTGAAATTTTTCAGGAAATATTGAACCAATTAGCCTTCTTTTATGGTCGATTTCACTTTTAAAGTATTGATTTTCAATATTTTGAATTGATTTTAACCCCTCTTTATACAAATTAAAAACCTCTTGTTTTTTAAAAAATTGTTCTTCCCTTTCCTTAAGCTCATTAATTAGTGTTGTAAAGCGCTCTTTACTTTGTGTATATTCTTCTTTGGTAAGGTCGCCATCAATATATAAGTCTTGAATTTTCAAAAGTTTATTTTCTAGGTTTTTTTGCTTCTCATAATGCTTTGGACCCATTCCGTTTTGCTTACCCATTTTATCAAATTCGTCTTTGATGATTTCTACCAAAAGGGTATATGAATTATCATCTAAACTGATAGAACTAAGAAAGTGATTGAACCAAGCATGAGCATCCTCTTTTTTTATTCGCACATCACAGGGAGAAAAACAATGGTAGTAAGCATATTTCTTATGTCTTCCTGTTGAAATACTCGCTGAAAGGGGTTTGTTACATTTTGGGCATGTCATAAATCCTCTTAAAGGGAAATTAGGATTTATCTTTTTGTGCCCAACTCCTTGTTGCTTGTTATTTCTATTTAAATGATCTTGAACTTTATTAAAAAGTACTCTACTGACTATAGGCTCATGTATTCCCTCAATAAATTGCCCTCTTTCTTCTTTGTAGGGCTTTAAATATACAAGACCAGTGTAAAGTGGAT
>JAURNV010000025.1 GCA_030830005.1 Flavobacteriaceae bacterium
ACCGCATTGAAAACATTTCAAATCCAGACGGTCGCGAGCGTTTTTACTCTGTTGTGGGGTATATTTGTGAAACGGACACCTTTGCCAACAACCGCAAAATTGCCGAAATAAACGAAGGCGATGTACTGTGCTTTCACAATGCTGGTGCCTATTGCTTTACCATGGCGAGCAACTACAATTCACGTTACCGCCCCGCCGAAGTGCTCTGGCACGAGGGCAAGGCACACTTGATTCGGCAAGCAGAAACTTTTGATGATTTGGTCAAAAACCAAGTGGTCATGTCGTTTGAGGCGGTAGAAGCCTAGGCTATAGGATTTTTCTTCCTAATTTTTCCCCTCGTTTTTGTCTGTTCACAAGGAAAAACTGTTGGTTAAACTGTGTTTTCTGTCAGTTCACGGTTTTTTATAAAAAACACCACATCATTTGAGAAATTGCGCCCCTTAAGTCTCAAATGATGAAAAGAACTTTACGCCTCCTATTACCCATTATACTATTTTGCATCAGCCTAAACGTCTTTGGTCTAAACGCTGGTTTTCCTTTATTCCTTTAAATTTCTGTCCATGAAACCAACCTACTTTACCATGCTTTTACTGTTAGGCACTTGGGCAGCTACAGCCCAGTACGGCAGTTCATCAAACACCCAAGACTGGCGAAATATGGTACTAGCTTCAAGAGCCGAGGGCATCAACACCTCGGGGATGCATTACGAGTATTTGCAAAACACCAACAACTGGTGGGGCGATTGGCTACTTCCATGGCGTGCAAGTATTCAACTTACAGATCTTCGAAATGAAGAATTCCAAAAATCCGATTTCAGACAAGCTACTATGGGACATGCTACTGTAGGCGTTAGTGGCATTAAAACACTAAGCGACAGGTTGTACCTCAACATGGATGCCGGCGTCATTTTAGGAAGCGAAAACCTAGTGGAGCTATCAGGCAAACAATACGACCGTTTCTATGTTGGATTAAGCTCGTTTCAGGGAATTCTTTTTATCCCCACATCCAAATGGGCAGTAGTACTTAAAGCAGGTATTTACGAAGAAGCACTTACATCAAAATTGTATAGTTATGATATTGGAATATTAGTGGGGATTGGGCTAAAGTTTTAACTTATTACCCCAGAACCAATACACTCATTGTCCAGATACCACGCAGCAAATTGTCCTGCTGCAATAGCAGATTGCGGCGTGTCAAATACCAAAAAAACGCCCTTTTGGGTGGGGTATAGTGTTGCTTTTGACAACGGTTGGCGGTAACGAATGCGCGCCAAAACTTGCATGGGCTGCTCAGCAGCCAAATCAGGTCGTATCCAATGCACATCATCTTGGGCAATCCAAAGCGCACGGCGGTATAATCCCGGGTGATTTTTCCCTTCTCCCACATAAATTGTGTTTGTTTCTACATCCGTGGCCAATACAAATAGCGGTTCTACTGTACCGCCCACTGCCAAACCTTTGCGCTGCCCTACCGTAAAAAAATGTGCGCCATTATGCGTACCCACTGCTTTGCCGTCTGTTTGGGTATAGGTGTGTTTTTTTGCCAAACCATCTGGGGTTTCTTCACGGGGTTCGGCATACATGGGGTGTGTGTCGGGCACTTGCACAATTGTCCCTTTTTTGACCTTCAATTTTTGTTGCAAAAAATCGGGGAGACTTACTTTTCCAATAAAACACAGTCCCTGCGAGTCACGTTTTTCAGCAGTAATCAGCCCTTGATCCGTTGCAATTTTGCGCACCTCACTTTTTTGTAATCCGCCAATAGGAAAAAGGGTTTTTGCTAACTGCTCTTGGTTAAGTTGACATAAAAAATAGGATTGGTCCTTGTTGGCATCTGCTCCGGCAAGTAGGCGGTAAGTGGGCACTTCGGCAAGCTCAGTATCCACGCTAAGCTTAGCAATTGTATCTTTTTGGCAATAATGTCCGGTTGCTACAAAATCTGCACCTAGCGCTAGGGCAATCTCCAAAAACACATCAAATTTAATTTCGCGGTTGCAAAGCACATCGGGATTTGGTGTCCGACCACGCTGATACTCGGCAAACATATAATCCACAATTCGTGCTTTGTACTGCTCGCTTAAGTCAACAGTCTGAAACGGAATTCCAAGTTTTTCGGCTACCAGCATGGCATCGTTACTGTCTTCAAGCCAGGGACACTCATCAGATAGCGTAACGGAGTCGTCGTGCCAGTTTTTCATAAACAAGCCTATGACCTCGTACCCCCGTTGCTGTAGCAAATAGGCCGATACGCTAGAGTCAACACCTCCAGAAAGTCCAACTATGACACGTTTTCCTTGCATGGCGTAAAGGTAAGCAGGATACTAACGCCCCACCAAACTCAAAAGTTTAATGAAATAAGCGTTTATTTTCGCAGTTTTTTCTGACGCTCGGCTTCTTCCAACATTTCAGCCATTTTGCGCTGAAAGCGGTTTTGCTTTTTAGGCTTCTTTTTGTTCTCTTCTATCTGAGCGTGAATTTTATCTTGGTCAATGATACCCTTCTTTATCACCACCATAATACCAATCATTAACAGGTTAGAAACCACATAATACAAGCTAAATCCACTGGCGTAATTGTTAAAGAAAAACAACATCATCACCGGCATTAGGTACATGATAAATTTCATGTTCGGCATTCCGGGTTGTGTAGGTTGCATTTGTTGTCCAGTAGTCATTCGGGTATAGAAAAATATAGCAACAGAAGCTAACAACGGAAACAAACTGATATGATCTCCATAGAAAGGAATACTAAATGGCAAATCGGCAATAACATCATACGAGGACAAATCATCCGCCCACAAAAATGATTTTCCACGCAACTCATAGGCAATGGGGAAAAAGTAAAAAAGCGCAAAGAAAACAGGCATTTGCAGCAGGGCAGGAATACAACCTGCAAGAGGGCTTGCCCCAGCCTTGGTGTACAACTTCATGGTCTCTTGCTGACGTTTGGCAGCATCGTTTTTAAATTTTTCGTTTAAGGCAGTAATTTCGGGTCGAAGCACCTGCATTTTTGCCTGAGACACATACGATTTGTAAAGTACAGGCGACAACACCAGACGCACAATGATAGTAAGCAGAATAATAGCAATACCATGTGGAACTAAACTGATAAGAGAACTGAAAAGGGGGTAGAAAACCGAGCGGTTAATCCAACCAATAAGCCCCCATCCGAACGAAATACTTTCGTACAGGTTTTCATCATAATTCTTTAAAATAGTATAATCTGTAGGACCCATATACCAATCAAAATTGGCTTGAAAACGTCCTCGTTGATATGGCAATACCGTTTGCGTAGAAAAACTTTTTAAATAGTCCGATTCCTCTACTTCTTCGTCTGTCATTGAACTAGACGCTAGAGTAGCCTCGACAAAGGGTTGCTCTGGAATTAGTATGCTACTAAAAAAATGTTGACGGTAAGATACCCACGCTACATTTTTTTCTTTCTCATCATCATCACCCGAAGCAGATAATGTACTGTATTTATCATTCTCGTGACGATAAGCTAACTGCGTATAGCGGTTTTCGTACTGTGCACTTTTTGCGTGGCGAAAACCATCCATATTCCATGAGAAAGCAGCGGGAATAGCGGTATCAAGTGCATTTTCAACTCCTTCAACAATAACTTCAAAACCAAAACGATACCCAGCATTAGGAAGGGTATACACAAATTCAATGTAAGCACTTTCGTCAATTGTTGACCTTAAGTGTAATTGCTGTCCGTTTTCAGAAAGTTGTGGTGAAAACATTAAAAACTTTGTTTGCAACAACTGCCCAGAAGCGGTAGTAAACGCGATGTTCAATGCATTATTTTCTTTATCGATAAGATACAAAGGCTCTTTTTGATAATTTAATTCACCGTTCAATAAAACCTGCTCAATTACACCCCCTTTGGTAGAAACACCAAGTGTTAGTAAATCATTACTCAATGTGATGGTTTCTTTAACAACCGTTTCTACAGACGCTTCCAATGGGGCTATTACAACTGCCTCGGGCGTCTGAGATTCGCTTTGGGTTGTTTCCACAGTATTTTGCGGTTGATCTACATTGGTTTGTGCTAAATCCGCTGCAGATTGGGTATACATCATCCATGTAAAAATGGCAAAGATGAGTATCATGCCTATAATTTGTAAGGGGTCTATGCGACGTTCTTCCATGCGTTTTTACTTCTTTTTAGTATATTGACTACATGCCTTTACAAAGGCAGTGAATAACGGATGTGGCTCCAATACCGTGCTTTTATATTCGGGATGGTATTGCACGCCAACAAACCAAGGATGTGAGTTGATTTCTACAATTTCAGCAAGTCCAGTTTCGGGGTTTATTCCCGTTGCACTAAGTCCATGCTTTTCCAATTCTTTTAAATATGAATTATTCA
>JAURNV010000026.1 GCA_030830005.1 Flavobacteriaceae bacterium
AAACACTTTTATCAAGTTCATCCTTTAAGCTGAGTAAAACTGAGAACAGCACAAGTTTTGAGGATATTGTTACATTTAATTACAACAGCTTTGATCGCTTTATCAGTCGAGCTTGTGGATACAAAACTACCTTTAAAAATGTAACCGTTAATCAATCAAATATTACTAGCTGGATTAAAAATATAGAATTACTAACTGACTCAATTTCAGATAATAAAAGAACTCATGTTAAAATATTACATTAATTATTTGATATTTTTATTTTGTTGCCAAATTTGGGCTCAAACGGAAGTAAAAAACGACAGTTTAGTTTCTGAAATCCGCTATGGTCTTCGTGTTGGCTTAGACCTAAGCAAGCCCATTCGGATGCTGATGGAACCAAACTATAAGGGTTTAGAACTTGTTGGAGATTATAGACTTTCATCAAATCTTTTTGTTGCTGGAGAGCTTGGAAATGAAACAAAACAAATAAACCAAGACGCTGTAAGCTTTGAAACTTCAGGAACCTATTTAAAGGTAGGGGTTGATTACAATGTTTATAATAATTGGTCAGGGATGGACAATCTTATTGTGGTTGGCATCCGTTATGGAATTAGCCAGCACAAACAAACTCTAATAGGCTATAATCGTTTAATTGACAATCGCTATTGGGGTGAGGATAATTTGGTCTCTCTTGATACTCCAATAATTTTCAAAGGGCTTAATGGACATTGGATTGAATTTCAACTAGGTATAAAAGCGGAACTATTGCGAAACCTATATATGGGAATTAGCATTCAAATGCATCGTTTGTTATCTGATAAAGATCCTGAAAACTTCGAAAATCTTTTTATTCCTGGATTTAATAAAGTGCTTACCGATAATCCTTATGGTGCGGGATTAAATTACACGGTTAGTTACCAAATACCCTTTTTTAAAAAATAGCTAGCACTTTTTTGGAGTTTTTTTCCATGGGTATTTCACCCACAACTCCCCTTCTTTTACCAAAAACTTTGGCGAACAAAAGCTTGCTAAAACTGCAGCTCCCAACAGTAAGGGTAAATACGGCAAGGGAAGCAGGACACCAATACCAATTCGGAAGAAAATAAATAGGATGCCAAACGTCAAAAGATTGAAAAAAAGGGCTTTATTTTTTGCGCTCATTAGGATGACTTTACTTTATGAATCTTTTTTGTGCCACTATACAATTCGTATTTCACAAGTTTACTTTCCAATTTACCGTTGAATACTTTTATTTTACGTGATGGACGTAACCCAACAGATTTGATTGCTTCCATATTTGAAGTAATAAACCATGCGGTTGTTCCAGCATAATATTGTTTTAAAGTATCACCAATTTTTTTGTAAAAAACATGAACATCAATGGGTAGGCGCTCACCATATGGTGGATTAAAAACCATGTGCAAAGGTTTTTCAGTCTCATGCTTTGGAGTGTTAAAAAAATCATGCTGCGCAACGGAAACAAACTCCATTAGATTTGCGTTTTGTACATTTTGCTGAGCCTTCCGAACTGCTGATGGAGCCTTGTCATAGCCTACTATTGTATAAGGAAACTCCTTCGTCTTTTTAAGCGCAGATGCTTCTATTGTGGTATAGAGCGCATCATCCCAATCAAGCCATTTTTGAAAAGCAAATTCTTTACGGTTAAGGTTTGGCGGAATGTTACAAGCAATCATTGCTGCTTCAATAAGTAACGTACCGCTCCCACACATGGGATCTAAAAAATCGCTGTCGCCTTTCCAACCTGAAAGCAGCACGATTCCAGCAGCCAAAACTTCGTTGATGGGTGCAATATTAGTCTCAGATCGATATCCGCGTTGATGTAGCGAGGCACCCGAACTATCAAGTGAAATTTCTACAAAGTTATCTGTGACATATAAGTGAATGCTTAGGTCAGGAAAATCTTTATCAACGCTAGGCCTAGCCCCTTGGCGATTGCGAAACCTATCCACCAAGCCGTCCTTAGCGCGTTGCGCCACATACATACTGTTTTGCGGGGTTTGCATCATTACTGTTGCTCGAATCGAAAAGGTGTTTTCTACCGTCATATAGTCTTCCCATGGAAGTTGTAGCATGGCAGCATACACGTCTTTTTCAGATGAAATTGACTTTTTACCTATTGGCTTAAGAATACGCAGTGCTGTGCGCAAACATAAGTTTGCCTTATACATAAATCCTGTGTCACCTACGAATTGAACGTTTCTTACGCCAATTTTTACAGATTGCGCACCTAAAACCTTTAGTTCGTTGGCTAAAATTTCTTCAAAACCAAAGAGAGTTTTTGCAACCATAGGGAACAAACCCTGATTGTTATTATTCATGGGGCAAAAATAGTTTAAATTTGTGCGATGACAGAAGATAATTCAGCTTGGTACGAAACCTGGTTTAACACTCCTTTTTACCACACACTATATCAGGATAGAAATATAGCTGAAGCGGAATTTTTTTTGCAGAACCTGATAAAAAAACTCCCTATAAAAAATACTGATCGTATTTTGGATATTGCCTGTGGACGTGGCCGTCATGCACTTTATTTGGCCTCAAAAGGATTTAACGTAACGGGGTCTGATTTAAGTCCAAATAGTATTTCTTATGCCCAAAAGGAGGCTTCCGCAAAAAACGTAGATGCTCAATTTTATGTTCACGACATGCGTACCCCAGCTAAAGTAACTGCTGAAGTATTGCTCAATGTGTTTACTAGCATCGGCTATTTCGAAGATAAATCTGATAACCTAAAGGCTATACAGGCGTTTTATGACAGTTTAGTGCCTGGTGGCAGCGCAGTAATTGATTTTTTGCATGTACCTTGGGTACAAAAACACTGGGTAGCCGATGAAGTGACTGTTAAAGGAGGGATTACGTTTACACTTAAACGCAATTTTCAGAACGGTTGGATTGAAAAACAGATTTCATTCAATTTCAAGAATGAATCATTTTCATTTACTGAGCGAGTAGCCGCACTTACACTTCCGGACTTTGAGGAAATGTTTAAACAGGCTGGATTTACATTAAAAAATGTGTTTGGAAATTATGGCCTAAAACCATTTGATCCCAATACTGCTGAACGTTTAATTTTAGTTGTTGAAAAATGAGTTTTATTCTACCTTTTTTATCTGTTGTAATAGGCGCCATTCTTGTAGCTGCAGGTTTGGCGAATTCACAAATCCGATTGAGGCTATTACTTGCTTTTAGCGGGGCTTTTTTACTTTCTACAACAGTTTCAGCGCTTTTGCCAGAAGTTTTTATTCATGGTAATGAAAATATAAGCTACTGGATTTTGGCGGGGATTGTGATTCAGATTGTTTTAGAAAATTTTTCTAAAGGCGCTGAGCATGGACACATTCATGTACACAACAACTCAAAACTTCCATGGGCTTTGTTATTTGGACTTTCGTTGCATGCTTTTATAGAAGGCTTCCCAATACACCATCATAGCGAATTGATGTGGGCAATAGTGGTACACAAACTACCAATAGCCATGTTGTTAACGGCAGCATTGTGGCGCACAAACGTCTCTAAATTTACTAAAGTGGCAACTGTGATAGCTTTTGCAGCAATGACGCCTTTTGGCAGCTACCTCAATGTTTCTGTTTCGGCTTTAAACCCCTATATGCTAGAAATTACTGCTTTGGTTATCGGAGTAATGCTGCATATATCAACAACGATTCTTTTTGAAAGTGCTGAAAATCATAAGTTTAATTCCTCTAAAATTACAGTAATACTCATTGGTTTAGCACTTGGAGCGATGCTGTCGTAAAAAAACATCAACACGCTCATTAAAAATTTTCAATCATACTTACGCTATGTAAACAACTTTTCTTACAAATATTATGTAACATTTTTTAGGCTTAACCGTTATAGCATAAAGCCTTCAAATCATGTTACAAAAACTTTTCCTACTCCTATGGAGTATAGGCACATTTGCACAAGCCCCCACATTTGATGGCGTAATCACGGCCGAAGAATGGAAAAATGCGCAACAATTCTCTCTCGATTACGAAATTGAACCCTCAAACAACGGTACTGCACAATTTAAAACCGATGTCTTTGTAACACACACCAAAACCGATATTTACATTGGATTTATTGCTTATGCGGACATGGAGAATATTCGTTCTTCGATTAGAAGTCGTGACCGAATAGGAAATGATGACAATGTGGCTATTGGCTTAGACACCTATGGTGATGGAAGATATATGACTGTATTGGGGGCTAACCCAGAGGGAAACCAGTTTGACCTAAAAATACTTCCTAACGGTAACGAAGATGCCTATGATGTAACTTTTGAAACAAAAGCCTCTAAGCATGAGAATGCCTACCATGTAGAGTTTAAAATTCCAGTAAATGGCCTGCAATTCAAACATGAAGAAACTATGGAATGGGCCGTTGTATTTGGAAGATCTGGTTATGATAGCGATACTAGAATCCAAATGCTTAATTTTCCAATAGATCGCTCCAACCCATGCATAGTTTGCCAAACTCCTGATAAAATAAAATTACAAAACCTAACTCCCAGCAAGAGACTGAATCTAATCCCCTATGTCTTTGTTGGGCAATCTGGTTCAAGAGAAAATGACAACTTTGTAAGACATAAAACGAAGGGAAATATAGGGCTTAGCGGACTCTTAGATTTATCACATACGACTACCTTAGAGTTTGCTTTAAACCCCG
Organism: Flavobacteriaceae bacterium; assembly: GCA_030830005.1. Classification (GTDB taxonomy): domain Bacteria; phylum Bacteroidota; class Bacteroidia; order Flavobacteriales; family Flavobacteriaceae; genus UBA7446. The sequence continues at coordinate 4,672 of JAURNV010000026.1, forward strand.
ATTTTTCTCAAATAGAAGCCGATGTATCGCAAATTGATGCCAACAACACCTTTGCACTCTTTTTTCCAGAACGAAGACCTTATTTTAACGAAGGTAATGATATTATAAACTCAAACCAACAGGCAGTTTATACTCGAAGTATAAATAACCCACTTGCTTCAACAAAACTTATCCATCAAGGAGAAAAACAACGCCTATATTGGCTAACAGGGTATGATGAAAACACACCTTATTTGGTAGCGGGCGAAAATCAATCCTATAGCGGAGAAGGCAATGCCGCATGGGCAAATATTCTTGCGTATCAACGCACCTATAAAGGTGGCTCGCACGTTGGACTACTAACCACAAACCGTTTTTTTAAAGATGGTGGAAATGGTCAACTCATAGGATTAAATAGTCAAATTCGCTTTGCAGACATATACACAGCAAAATTGGAGTGGAACTTTTCAAACATAAAAGAACCTGCTAATGACTGGATAGATTCTAACAAAGTTGAGGGGGCAAAAACTGTTGCGCTCGACGGTGAAATCAAAAAGGGAAACGGATTATTTTTAGCCCTTGACCGAAATACAAAAAACTGGAATACTTTCTTCTACTACGCACAATATAGCCCAAACTTTGAGACCCCATTAGGATTTGTTACTCAAAACAATTTGCGAAATTCCGAAATCATTCATCAATATGTAGCTTTCCCAAAAGACAAAAAAGCACGAATTCAACAATTCAATACAAGTTTAGGAACAGAAATAACGTATAACTATTCGGGGTTGCGAAAATATTTTGATGTGTTTAACAACACCTACATCGCATGGAAAGGAAATTGGAAAACAGAGCTAAATATCGTTCATATCATAGATCAAGAATACGAAGGCTTTAAAGGAAAAAACATGTCTAAATACAGCATATGGAACAGCTACAACCCTAATGAAACAATTCGTTTGGGGGTTTTCAGTTCTCTTGGTAACGGAATCCGTTTTGATGAAGATAATCCTTCAGTGGGTAAACAGTTGAGCTTTGGTACATTTAATAATTTTCAGCTTTCTGAAAAATTACGCATTAGCCAATCACTCCGCTACTCACAAATGCGATCAAAAACAGATAATCGTTTTTTTTACAAAGGCTACATTCTAAGGCTAATCGCGAACTATCAATTCAACAAAGACCTTTCTTTTCGGTTTATTGGAGAATACAACGAATTTGATGACAAGCTCTTTTTTCAGCCTCTCCTAAAGTGGAACCCAAATCCGTTTACACTATTCTTCATTGGGGGTAGTCATGGGTATAACCGTCCTGAAAATAACAATTCATTACGTTTAGAAAACAGTCAAGTGTATTTAAAATTTCAGTACCTATTTGATATATGATTTTTTATTACATTTGATAATATAACAGCCCCAAACTGTTCTACTTATGTACTCGAGGTGTTTTCACTATCTCTTTTTGAATAAATTTTGGGGCGTAATTCAATAATTATGAACCAAAAAAATCGTGGGTGCAATACTTTTGTTGTTGCTAGCTGTATCCATCACACAATGCACGAATCCAAAAAGCAAAAAAAAGAATGTATCCCAAAGCACCTATGTGCTTATTCACTCTGCCTGGTTAGGCGGCTGGCAATGGAATGGCGTAGCCAACATACTCCGTGAAAAAGGGCACACCGTACTTACTCCTGACCTTCCTGGGCATGGACAAGACAAAACCGCTCCTGGTGATGTTACCATGGCTGATTACATCAAAACCATCATAGACATACTAGACAATCGAGAAAACAAAGTAATCTTGGTTGGGCATAGCTTCAATGGCATTACGGTAAGTCAAGTGGCAGAATTACGCCCTAACAAAATAAAAAAGTTGGTGTATTTGACCGCATTTTTGTTGCCCAATGGTGGTTCATTTTTCGATGCCGTACAGGGTGTAGAAAACTCAAAAGCAGTTGAGAACTTCTATTTATCTGAAGATAAAACCTATGCCATGATTAAAGAAGAAGAAATTCAAAATGCTTTTGCGCATGATATCTCAAAAGAAGCGTTTGGCCAAGCCAAACCGAAAATCGTACCCGAGCCAGCTGCACCTTTGACGTATAAATTAGAAATTACAGATGAAAAATTTGGTAGCGTACCTAAATACTATATTGAGTGCACCGAAGACCGTGCCATTCCTATAGCTGTGCAACGCGCCATGTATGAAGGAAACGTAGTAAAATTCTACTCCTTAGCG
>JAURNV010000027.1 GCA_030830005.1 Flavobacteriaceae bacterium
GAGTTCGAACCCCAAAAGTGAACGCTATTTTTGGCTCAATCCCAATTTTATCGAAGGAAATCTCAAACATAAAAAAAGGAGAACCAATTCCTGTGAATCAATTCTCCGATTGCGTGACCCAGGGAGGATTCGAACCCCCAACCCTCAGAGCCGAAATCTGATATTCTATCCAGTTGAACTACTGGGCCAATGGTTGGTAAAAATACGTTTTTAACAACTTGTTACGTTAATTTTTGACGGACTATTGTAGAAATGGTTTTACCATCAGCTTTTCCAGATAGTTGCTTACTTGCAATCCCCATAACCTTGCCCATATCTTTCATGCCCTCAGCGTTGGTCTGTGCAATAATTTCATCTATTAGCTTGGCAATAGCGGCTTCATCTAACTGCTCGGGCAAAAACTTTTCAATAACTTTAATTTGTGCCTCTTCGGGCTCGGCTAAATCTTCTCTTCCCTGCTGACGGAAAATTTCTGCACTGTCCTTTCGTTGCTTTACTAACTTTTGTACCAGTTTAATTTCATCTTCAGAAGTAAGTTCTTTTGCACCAGCTTGGGTATGCGCTATTAAAATAGCAGATTTTATTGCCCGTAACGATTCCAATGCTACCGTATCTTTAGCCTTCATCGCAACTTTTAGTTGTTCTGTAACCTGATCTTGTAAATTCATACTAGTCTACGTTGTCGTGTAAAAAAGAATTATTCGTGCGGAATTGCAACTCGTCTTTGCTGTCCATGCTCAATGAAGTACGTGATGCATCTGTGTCATTATCTGGTGGTGTTAATTCAATGTCCTGACGTTTATATGCAGGCTCACGCTCCATGTCTTCTATCCTATTGTTTTGATTAAAGCGATAATTGAACTGCTTGAGTTTATCTTTGCGTTCCTCTGCTCTTAATGCCAATCCCTCTTCTATAGTCCCATCAACGGGCGAGAAGGATTTTTCATTAAGTTCTGTTTTAGTTTCAGCAACAGTTGCTATCGCTTTTTGAGGCTTTGGCACAGAGGCTTCTTCTTCCTCCATTTCTAATACAAATCGTTTTATTTCTCCTTCAGAAGACGTTTTTTCTACAGGCTGACTATCTTCCTCTAATTGAAAAAGCACGGGAGGAATATTTTGCTCTGTAGAGCCATTCAAGGGTAACGGCTCGTCTAGTGGAGAAGCGGTCTCTTTTTCAGGTATAAGTTCTTCAGCATCTATAACTTCAATATCATGTAACGTAGGGGTAACATCGTGGATGGTAAACGAACTTATTGGCGTCTGTTCAACATCGCTTGGTGCACTAATGGTTTCAAATAAGGTTTCTATTTCACATATTGTTTCTGTGGTAGGCACATAGTCTGCAAAGGGTGTTTCTTCATTTGACGCATTATCTGGCTGAACGGAATGAGAAGGGAATACCTCATGATCAAACAAAGGAATTTGTCCTAAAGACAAATCATGAGTAACTTTTTGGTCATCATCTAATGAATGTATGATTTTCTGCGGATCGGCATGAACAATTTCTTGTTGCATATCGGGAGCAAATCCCGTTGCAATAATAGTAACAGAAATAGCATTATCAAGGGTTTCATCTTCGCCAATACCCATAATAATATTGGTGCTATTTCCTGCCTCTTTTTGAATAAATTCATTGATAGCACTAATCTCATCAATAGTAACTTCATCGCTGCCCGAAACAATAAGAAGTAATACATTTTTAGCTCCCAAGATTTTATTGTCATTCAGCAGTGGTGAGTCTAATGCTTGTACTATGGCTTCGTGTGCCCGTTGGCTTCCCGCTGCTGTTCCCGACCCCATAATTGCAGTTCCGCTATTTGCTAAAACAGTCTTTGCATCGCGCAAATCAATGTTTTGAGTATAATGATTGGTAATGACTTCAGCTATTCCTCTAGATGCTTTAGCAAGTACTTCGTCTGCTTTGGCAAAACCTTGCTTAAAGCCCAAGTCACCATAAACTTCACGCAGTTTGTTGTTGTTTATTACAATAAGTGAATCGACATGCTTACGCAAATTATTGAGTCCTAATTGGGCTTGGTCGTTTCTGGTTTTGCCTTCAAATTGAAAAGGCATGGTCACAATACCGACCGTCAAAATACCTAGTTCTTGGGCAAGTTTGGCAATAACGGGGGCGGCACCTGTGCCTGTTCCTCCTCCCATTCCTGCCGTAATAAAAAGCATTTTGGTGTTTACGCTAAGTGCTTTTTCGATTTGATCAAGACTCTCAATTGCTGATTGTGCTCCCACATCAGGATCTGCACCTGCACCTAGCCCCTCGGTGAGCGAAACTCCGAGTTGTATTTTATTCGGAACTGGACTATTTTCTAAAGCTTGAGAATCCGTATTACACACCATAAAATCAACGCCGTTAATCCCTTGCTGATACATATAATTTAATGCGTTACTCCCGCCGCCGCCAACGCCAATCACTTTAATGACATTGCTTCTGTTTTTTGGTAAATCGAATGTGATATTGTCAAATGAATCCATAAAAAATTATTCTGCGCTTTCTAAAAATGTTTTTAATCGTTCAGTAAATCGGTCAATAACTGAGGTGCGTTTTTCTTGTTTCTGCACTTGTTCTACATGCTCACTTTGGGGATCGGTTTCATCGCCTTCTTCCAAATCATCTAGATTTTTTAATTGGCTTTCGGCTGCATTCATTACTAATCCAACAGCAGTAGCAAAAAGCGGGCTAGCCGTAGATGCATCTGTATCTCCTGCTAAATGTTCGTTAGGATATCCAATCCGAGTATCCATTCCCGTAATATATTCCACTAACTGCTTTAAGTGCTTAACTTGACTTCCGCCACCTGTAAGCACAATCCCTGCAATAAGTTTCTTCTTCTGCTCTTCGTGTCCATAATTTTTAATTTCAGCATAAACCTGCTCTATAATTTCCTGAACTCGAGCATGGATGATTTTAGAAAGGTTTTTTAGAGTAATTTCCTTGGGGTCACGGCCTCTTAACCCTGGAATAGAAACAATTTCATTGTCTTTATTCTCTCCTGGCCATGCAGATCCAAATTTTATTTTTAACAACTCTGCTTGTTTTTCTATAATGGAACAGCCCTCCTTTATGTCTTCTGTGATGACATTGCCTCCAAAAGGAATTACCGCTGTATGACGAATAATACCGTCTTTGAAAATTGCCAAATCTGTAGTTCCACCTCCAATATCAATGAGTGCAACTCCCGCCTCTTTCTCTTCTTGACTTAACACTGCATCAGCAGAAGCAAGGGGTTCTAGAGTAATACCGCCAAAATCTAAGCCCGCAGATTTTACACAACGCATAATGTTACGAATAGATGAAACTTGGCCAACGACGACATGAAAATTAGCCTCTAAACGGCCACCATACATTCCAATAGGTTCTTTTATTTCTGCTTGACCATCAACCTTATACTCTTGAGGTAAAACGTGAATAATTTCTTCACCAGGAAGCATAACCAATTTGAAAACTTGATTCTTTAAGCGCTCAATATCCGATTCATCAATTACTGCTTCCGGATTAGTTCTTGTAATATAATCGCTGTGTTGTAAACTTCGAATATGTTGCCCTGCAATTCCTACAACAACGCTTTCAATCTTTTTACCCGAAACGTCCTCTGCCTCCTGAGCAGCCGCCTGAATAGATTGAATCGTTTGCGTAATATTATTAACTACACCACGATGAACACCTTGGCTTTTTGATTTTCCAATACCGACAATTTCAAGTTTGCCATACTCATTTTTGCTGCCTAACATAGCCACAATTTTTGTGGTTCCAATGTCTAATCCGACGGCGATTTTTTCTTGTTCCATACTTATTTTATTTTGAACAAACGACTTGTCCGTGAAACGAAAGGTTTACTTTTTTATAGGTTTTTAATACTGTGCTGTCTTGCATCATGGCGTAAAAAGCTTTGTATTTTTTAAACTTTTGCTTAAGCTCATTTGGAACGCCTAAAACAATTTGATACTCTTGATTCCGAGGTTCCATTGCCAAGCCCTCAGAAAGCCACTCATAGGCAACTACATGATTTGACATAAAAGAATCTTGATTAGTTTTTTGAACTGCATCAATAAGCATCCGACGCTGATAGTCGTTTGGATTGCCGTAAAAAATTGGCACCACCACCGATTGGTGACTTGAAAGTGGAAAAGGTTGCCCGCTTCCATCAAGATAATAACTACTATCGCCTTGTACTCGCACTATTGGTAATTTGGATGTTAAGTGAACACCTACTCCACCGTCTATATACATGAAACTTTGGGCATTTTCAACCCAAACATTTTGATTAAGCGTGTGTTCAATGTTTCTCAAATTTATACCACTTTTAGACGCATATGCGCTGTCACTCAAAACAACTTTCAACAATTTATTAACGGAGTCTTGATCGACCAATATTGGACGATTTTCTTTCCAAACAATTGGTGTTAGTGAAACAAAACGCATGTCGTTTTGCTGATGCATAAAAACACTCAACATTACCATAAAAACAAATACCACTGCTGCTAAAATCATTTTATTCATTCGGTTGATTTTTAAGGGTTTGTAGTATTGTTTGTACTTCAAATGCAATATCTCCAGCGCCCATTATAGCTACCACTTCTGCACTAGATTCTACAATTTTTGAAGGCAGATCAACTTTAGAAATCAACTGTGTGTTTGCGTGAGTATTATCAATCAACAAACGGCTTGTTACCCCTTCCATTGGCAACTCACGCGCTGGATAAATATCTAAAAGCAACACTTCGTCAAAGCGAGCTAAGGCTTTTTTAAAGCCTTCAACAAAGTCAATAGTCCGTGAAAACAAATGTGGCTGAAATACCCCAAGCTTCCGTTTATTGGGATAAAACTCCACAAGGGCATCTGCAACTGCATTTATTTCTGTGGGATGGTGGGCGTAATCATCTATTACTATTTTTGGAGATTTCATCCGAATACTAAACCTCCTATCAACACCCTTAAAGCTTGCTAATCCACTCTGTAACGTCTCCACTTCACAACCCACTTCCAAAGCCAATGCTAATGCCGCAGCGGCATTGAGCAAATTGTGTTGTCCAGGGTATGGAAGCTTTAAATTACTCAGTTTAGTGTTTGGTGTCTTGAAATCAAAAACATAGCAGCCCTCTTGAGTGCGTAAATTAACAATACGGTAATCTCCTTCCTCAATACCAAATGTTTGGCCATCAACCTGTAGTCCGAAACGGACAAAACGTTTTTCTGGCATAACTTTCTGAGTGAATGCTTTGAATGTTTTTCTAAGCTCTTCACCAGTACCATAAATATCCAAGTGATCCGCATCCATAGAGGTTAACGCAAGTGTTGTAGGACACAAATGCATGAATGACCGATCAAACTCATCGGCTTCTGCAACCATAACCTCTTGACCATCAAGCAAAAAATTACTTCCAATATTTTCAGCAATTCCGCCTAAAAAAGCTGTACTTTTTTTACCACTAGATCGTAGTAAGTGCATTAACAATGACGTAGTTGTAGTTTTTCCGTGAGTACCAGCAACTGCTAAGCAAGGCATGGTAGCACTAATTTCGCCAATAATTTCAGCTCGTTTTTTAAGTGTAAATCCGCCCAACATAAAATAAGTCAATAAAGGAGATCTAGAAGGGATCGCGGGCGTGTAAATGACTTTGGTTTTTAACGGATTTGTAAAGGCCTCTGGAATTTCACTTACCTCTTCTCTATCAGTAACTTCTGCGCCTAACGAAACCAACTTATCTGTGAGGGGCGTAAGGGTTCTGTCATATCCTGCTACAGGATGTCCTTGCGCCAAAAAGTACTGTGCCACGCCTGACATACCAATACCGCCAATTCCCACAAAATATATCGGTTCCTTAATCATTAGCTATGAGTTGAGTTATTTTACTAACAATTTTTTTTGAAGCGTTTGGATGAGCAAAAGACTGAATGTTTTTTGCAAGGGTTTTTCGTAAAGCCTCGTCCTCAACAAGACCTTGAAGTGTAATCCAAAAGTCAGTGTCCGCATTGCGTTCCACAACCATTTTGGCTGCATTATGATCAACTAAAGCTTGTGCGTTTTTCTCTTGGTGATTTTCAGCAACATTTGGAGATGGAATAAACAACGTAGGTTTTCCAACCAAACACAATTCTGATATGGCTAAAGCGCCTGCACGAGATACAACTACATCAGCGGCAGCATAAGCGGCAGCCATATCATCGATAAAAGGCAGCACCGTGATATTTTCACTGGAAAGATGCTGATAATCTGAGGCATATAGATAGCCGCATTGCCAGATGATTTGGATGTGATGCCGTTGCATATCCTCTAAATGAGCGTAAATAAGTTGATTCATTTTTCGAGCACCCAAACTTCCACCAAGCACCAACAAGGTAAATTTTTCACAAGAAATATTTATGCGTTCACACCCCTCGGCTTTAGATAATGGTTTTTGGAGTGCTGACCGAACTGGATTGCCTGTTATATGCACTTTGTGGGGAGGGAAGAATTTTTGAGCTGCTTCACTTCCCAAACAGATTGCAGTTGCTCTTGCCGCAAGGCGTTTGTTTGTTACGCCAGGAAAAGCGTTTTGCTCTTGCAAAATAGAGGGAATACCTAAAAGTGAAGCCACAAAAACCAATGGCCCACTGGCGAACCCCCCTGTTCCAATAACAACTTTTGGCCTAAATCGAATCAGAATGGCCAATGATTGAGCTATACTCCAGATTAATTTTAGTGGAAAAAAGACGTTGCGCAACATATTCTTTCTGTCAAAACCTGAAATCCAAAGTCCTTTAATGGGATATCCAGCTTTAGGAACTCGCTGCATCTCCATTCGGTTACAAGCCCCCACAAATAAAATGGAAGCTTGTGGCAATTGCAGCTTTAGTTCGTCAGCAATTGCCAATGCAGGGAAAATATGCCCTCCCGTTCCACCACCAGAAATAATAAACTTAGGTTTCATCATTAAATGCAGCTAAAGGGTTCGACATTTGCTCACTAGTTGTTACAGCTCTATTTGCGCTTACACTGAGTATAATACCCACGGCTAAAAAAGTCATCCATAACGACGTTCCGCCACTGCTAATTAGGGGTAAGGGTTGTCCCGTAACAGGCAATAATGCAACTGCAACACCCATATTTATAAATGCTTGAGTAACAATGGGAAGCCCCATGGCAAGAACGAGTAATTGACCAAAAAAACTTTGAGATTTATTGGCATTTATAAGGATCCTGAACATAAAAAGTAAGAACAAAAACAACAGAAAAAGTGCCCCTATCATTCCATATTCTTCAGCAATAATAGCATAAATAAAATCAGATGAGCTTTGTGGTAAAACATTTTTCATCATACTTTTTCCTGCGCCAATACCCATCACACCACCAACAGCGACAGCTGCTTTGGCTCGTTCAATTTGATAGTTTGTTGTAGCAGTACCTTCACCTGTAAAACTTTCAACTCGACTAATCCATGTATCTACCCTGTTTGGAAAGGCATCGGGATACGCTTTCGCTAGGAGCACAAAAAGAACTAAAAACAATATAGCCAGCCCCAGCAAACTGATTAAATATTTAAAAGGATATCCTCCTAAAAATGCAACTACAACAACCATTAAAAGAAGCAATAAAGCAGTAGATAAATTAGCAGGCAAAATGAGTCCAACAACAATTAATACAGGCAGCCAAAGCGGTAAAATACTTTGAACAAATCGAATCTCTGATTCTTTCTTTGACGCAAAATAGTCTGCTACGTATGCTAATAAAACTACAGTTGCAAGAGCTGATGTCTGGAAAGACATACCAATAATAGGAATGTTTAACCAGCGACTTGCATTAGCACCGTCAATGGTTTTTCCTTGCATCGCTGTAATCACTAATAAGATTACTACTATAGGCATTCCAATTTTGGCAAGACCCGAAAAATAACGAAAGGGCAAAAGATGTACTGCATACATTATAACCCAACCCACACACACTATAGCCACATGCTTGAGAAGATGTCCAAAAACTGAGCCAGTACCCACTACATAAACAAGGTTTGAACTTGCGCTATAAACAGGTAAAAATGAAAACATAGACAGTAATACAACCACTCCCCATATCGATTTATCTCCTTGCAAGTACTGACTTAGTCTCATGACTTATAATTTTCTAACCGCGGCTTTAAATTGATCTCCTCTATCCTCATAGTTTTTAAACAAATCAAAACTTGCACAGGCGGGTGATAATAATACTGCATCTCCTTTAGATGCGTGGTTATAAGAAGCTATTACAGCCGCTTCCATACTTTGTGTTTCTACTAGAACGTCAACCACTGGCGCAAACACATCCATGATTTTTTGGTTGTCTACGCCAAGACAAATAATAGCCTTAACTTTTTTATTAACCAACGGAAGTAAACTTGAATAATCGTTGCCTTTGTCTACACCACCAACAATCCAAACTGTGGGCTTACTCATGCTTTCAAGAGCATAAAAAGTGGCATTTACATTTGTCGCTTTTGAGTCGTTGATATATGCGACTTTTAAAATATTTACAACATGTTCTAAGCGATGAGCAGCCCCTTGAAAGGTCTGCAAACTTGCTTGAATTTTTTGATTGCTCAATTGAAAGAGTTGGGCAATTGTAGCAGCAGCCATAGCGTTTTTTGCGTTGTGGCGTCCAAGGAGTGAAGGGTTGTTAATTGCAAACATAGGTTTTGAATTAGAGTTTGTGTAAGGATGCTGCTGAGCATTTACCTTATGTCGGGCTAAGCCCGATACAATAGTTTTGTCATCAGCGTCGTATAAAAAGTGGTCGTTTTTTGTTTGGTTTTGAATGAGATTGAATTTTGTATCACAATACGCTTCAAAAGAATTGCCATACCGGTCCAAATGGTCGGGGGTCAAATTGGTAATTACCGCAATGTGTGGGTGAAATTTTTTGATATGTTCTAATTGAAAACTACTGATTTCTAACACATAAACTTCTCGTTGATCTTCAATAAGGGCCTTAGCAAAGCTTTTGCCAATGTTTCCTGCAAGACCAACATCAATACCCCCTTCAGAAAGCAAATGATGGGTTAGCATGGCTGTAGTAGTTTTGCCATTACTTCCAGTAATGCCAATCAATATGGCATTTGTATAGGTGCTAGCAAATTCTATTTCGGAAGCAATGGTAATCCCTGCTTCTTGAATTGCAGTTATAACGGGAATGTCGTTGGGGATTCCTGGGCTTTTCACAATTAGTTGGGCAGAAAGAATTTTATCCGTCGTGTGTCCGCCATCTTCCCACGCTATCTTATGAGTGTCCAATTCCTTTTTAGCTGTATCAGATAATTTACCAGCATCAGACACCAACACCTGCCAAGCGTTGCGTTGAGCCAACAATGCTGCCCCAATGCCACTTTCACCTCCGCCAAGCACAACCAGTTTTTTCATTATCTAACTTTTAGCGTTACAAGGCTTATTATGGCAAGCATTATGGCAACAATCCAAAAACGACTTACAATTTTACTTTCGTGATATCCTAATTTTTGATAATGATGATGTAAGGGTGCCATTTTGAAAATACGCTTACCTGCTCCAAATTTCTTTTTGGTATATTTAAAATAAGTCACTTGAAGTACTACTGAAAAACTCTCTATAAAGAATACGCCACATAAAACCGGAATAAGCAATTCTTTTCTTACAGCTAGCGCCAATACGGCAATTACTCCTCCAATTGTTAAACTTCCGGTATCCCCCATAAACACCTGAGCGGGATAGGTATTATACCACAAAAACCCCACAAGTGCGCCAACAAATGCAGCTACAAATACGACAACCTCACTAACGTGCGGGATATACATTACATTGAGGTAGTCAGCAAAAATGATATTCCCTGAAACCCAAGCAAAGAGGCCTAGAGTAAGCACAGCTATAGAAGCTGTTCCTGCAGCTAAACCATCAATACCATCTGTAAGGTTTGCTCCATTAGAAACCGCAGTTACGATAAAGATAACTGCTGGAATAAAAATAAGCCAAGCATAGTCTGTTACTCCAGCCCCAGCCCAAGCAATAAACTCACTGTAGTCAAATTCGTTATTTTTAAGTAATGGAATGGTAGTTTTGGTAGATTTTTCTTCTTGTAAAAAGGCTCCTCCTCCGTCAACTTGTTGTTTAATGGTTACTTCAGGATGAAAATACAGGACCATACCTACAACTAGTCCAAGGCTAATTTGCCCCACAACTTTGAACTTCCCCTTTAGGCCTGCCTTATCTTTCCTCTTAATTTTTAAATAGTCATCAACAAAACCTATAAGTCCCATCCATATTGTTGTGGTAATAAGTAAAATAATATAAATGTTTTCCAGATTAGTAAGCAGTAAAACCGGAATAAGCGTTCCAAAAATAATCATCAAGCCGCCCATTGTTGGAGTGCCTGCTTTTTCTTGTTGACCCTCTAAACCTAAGTCGCGAATGGTCTCACCCATTTGATAGTGTTGCAGCATCGCAATGATTCGCTTACCTAAAACTGCCGTTACTAATAGCGAACAAATAATTGCCACTGCAGCCCTAAAGGTTAAGTATCCAAACAATGAAGCTCCAGGAAATTGATAGGTTTTTTCAAGATATTCAAACAAGTAGTACAACATTATTTAATGGTTTGAAGGTTTTGTTTTAGTTCTGCGACATCATCAAAAGGTAAGCGGGAGCCGTTTTGCTCTTGATATGTTTCGTGTCCTTTTCCGGCAACCAATATGATGTCTTGCTCTTGGGCAATCGTGCAAGCGGTTTTTATCGCTTGCGCTCGGTCTACAACAGTTAAGTATTTATGATTTGCCTCCATCGGAACACCTTTAATCATGTCTTTGATAATTTCGTCTGGATTTTCGTTTCTAGGGTTGTCAGATGTAAAAATGGTCAAGTCGCTTTTTTCTACTGCAACTTTTGCCATAATTGGGCGTTTTGTTTTGTCTCGATTTCCACCACAACCGACTATGGTAATGAGCTTTTCATTTCGAGTCCTAATTGCGGATATTGTTTCTAATACTTGTGTTAAAGCATCTGGCGTATGAGCATAATCAACAATGGTTGTAACCGGACGGGTAGTTACCGTTTGAAAGCGCCCTAGGGCACCTTTCAATATACTTAACGTTGCTAGTAGATTTGTTTTATCTAAGCCCAATATCATCCCAATAGCGTAAACGCAAACAAAATTGGAAGCATTAAACAACCCAACGAGTGGTGTCCATACCTCATCATGTTGCAGTTTTAACAACATTCCTGAAAAACTCTCCTCCAGTACTTTCACTTGAAAATCTGCTACACTTCTCATACCATAAAACTTCGTCGAAGCCTTGGTGTTTTGCAACATAAATTTCCCGTTTTTGTCATCTGCATTTGAAAGCGAAAAAGCTTCTTTAGGCAATTGATCAAAAAATCTCTTCTTTGTGTCACGATAGCTTTTAAAATCTTTGTGGTAGTCTAAGTGGTCATGGGTAAGATTGGTAAAGACCCCACCCGAAAAACTAAGAGCTGCTATTCTGTCTTGGTCAATTCCATGTGATGAAACCTCCATAAAGCAATGGGTAACCCCTTGATCAACCATTTTTCTTAAGGCGTTATTTATTGTCAGCACATCAGGTGTTGTCTGAGTGCTTGGTAAAACTTGACTGCCAATTCTAATTTCTACGGTGGACAATAAGCCTGTCATGTGCCCCGTGTTTTGAAATAATTGATAAGCCATTGTTGCTACTGAAGTTTTACCGTTTGTGCCTGTTATACCTATTAGCTTTAATGCTGCACTTGGATTATCATACCAAAGTGAAGCAACAGTAGCCAACGCATGACGTGTGCTAACACATGAAACGTATGTCACTTCATTTTGAAGAGATTCAGGAATTTTCTCACACAAAATTGCAACTGCCCCTTTTTTGACAGCATCTGTTATATTCAGGTGTCCATCGTGAGACATGCCGTTTATCGCAATAAACAGCATTCCCTTTTTTACTTTTCTTGAGTCAAAAACAACATCACTAATCTTTATGTGAGTACTTCCCGAAACCATTTGTACGGAAACCCCAAACAATACGTCTTTTAATACTTTCATGTTAGGGTAAGTGTTACGGTTTGACTTTTTTTAATGTATTCTCCTGGCTTTTGTGATTGCCTAGACACCTTTCCTTTTCCTACAAGCTTTACTTCTATGCCTAGGTTTTCCAATACAGTTATTGCATCCATTGCCGACCATCCACGAACATCTGGCATTTGTTGTAAATTGAGGTAATCGTTAGTGTTTATTTTGTAATCTACATTGTTAAGAGAGGCCACCTTATTTAAATCTAAGATGCTGTTTTGAGGAATATTGTGAATTACTGATGCTGCAATTTCTTTGACTACTGGGGCAGCCACCACATTTCCATAATATCCAATTTTTTTGTTGGGTTTATGAATTACAACTATACACGAATAGGTTGGATCATGAGCAGGGAAATATCCCACAAAACTTGATACATATTGCATATTATCTGTTGTATAATCAACTTGACAGGTTCCTGTTTTACCAGCAATAGACAAGGTTTTATCATAGATATTACGCGCTGTACCCCACTCATTTTTAACCACTCCTTCCATTAGTTTTTGCAAAACTTTAAGGGTTTCTTCAGAGCATATGGCAGGGTTCAGTACCCTTTTTGGAAATGATTCAACAACTTTACCGTCAAGGGTACGAACAGATGAAACAAAGCGCGGTAATACAAGTTCGCCGCCATTAGCAATAGCATTATAGTAACTCAATGTTTGTAAAGGCGTAAGAGATACCCCGTAGCCGAATGCCATCCATGGCAAATCTAAACCGTCCCAATCGGCATCTTTAGGGTGTGGAATTTTAGGAGTTCCTTCCCCCGTAATGGCCAGTCCTAAAGGTTTGTCTAATCCAATTGCCAATAGTCTATCTGTAAATTGAGAAGGATTTTCTTTATAATTATCGTAGATAAGTTTTACAATACCCGTGTTTGAAGAGCGCTCAAAAACTTGGCTTGCCGGAATAACCCCATAGCCTCCCCGCTTTGAATCACGAACATGATATTTGCCATAAAATGTTAGTTTTCCTCCTTGAGTATCAACCATAGTTGTTGTATCAATTACCTTATCCTCAAGAGCAGCCATCATGGCAAATAACTTAAAAGTAGACCCTGGTTCATGGGCTTCACCAACAGCATAGTTTAAGCGCTCATAATATTTATTGCCTTTTGTGCGCCCCAAGTTTGAGATCGCTTTAATTGCGCCTGTTTTTGTTTCCATGACAACAACTGAACCATGCTCGGCCTCATATTTTTCAAGTGCGCCTAGCAATGCATGGTGGGCAACATCTTGCAAATTAGTATCAAGAGTAGTCCACACGTCAAGACCATCAATTGGCTCTTGCTGATAATCATTAGTAATTGGTTTCCACTCTCCGCTAGCAGTACGTTGACGTAACTGTCGTCCAGATTGTCCCCTAAGCGGAATTCCATAAGCCCCTTCGAGGCCTACTTTTATAAAGGTTCCATTAGGATTCTTTTGTTCATATCCAATTGTTCGTTCTGCTATTTTACCAAGAGGTAAATCGCGAACAAATTCACGATTGACAATAAATCCACCTTTAACACCCCCGAGGTTAAAAATGGGAAACTTTCTAATGCGCTGGTATTGCATATAGGAAAGCCTACGTGCAATAATTTGATATCGACTTTGTTTAGCCCTAGCATTTGTCAAGAGCTTTCTATAGTCTTCACTAGTTTTTCCAAGCATAATTGCTAAGGAATCACTAAGAGCGCTTAAATGTTGTTGGAAAATACGTTCGCTAACAGTAACAGCATCAAAATGAATGCTATATTTTGAAACAGATGTTGCCAATAAACTCCCATCTTCAGTATAGATATTCCCACGTATGGGTAAAATTTCAAAATTTTGAATGCTACGCTTTTCTGCAAATTCACGATATTTTTCTCCTTGTGTAAGCTGTAAATAAACCAACCGATATCCTACAGAAACCCCCAAAACAAAAAGCACAAAAACCACCAAATAACCACGAGACAATATGTTTTTTTGCTTATTCATTTGTCTGTACAATTATTTTAATTGCTGCCTTATCTGGCGGAAAAATGCCATGACTTTGAAGCTTGCTGGCAAGTTGTGTTTCCATACGTTTGTGCATTACTTGCTCTCTAAGCGACACAAACTCACTACGAACAGATTGAAGCTCATTATTAGCTTTTGCGATTTGTATTACCTTTTGATCCACTTTATGAGATGCTGTAATCATTAGCCCCGCCAGAAAAAAAACGAATAGTATAAAACGCCAGTTTTTTGACGCCCCTTCTTGGACCAAAAATGTTCCCTTAAGCAGTTTTATAAATCCTAACTTCATATTCGTTCTGCTATTCGTAATTTCGCACTACGTGCTCTGTTATTCCTTTTAATTTCTTCATCAGAAGGGGCTTGCAATCCACCACATTTTTTAAAAAATTGGGTCGTGTTTCCAAAAACATCCTTCTCTGGTTCGTTATCGAAATTTCCATTTTGAATAAAACGTTTAACAAGCCTGTCTTCAATGGAATGATAACTTATCACACTAAGACGCCCGCCTACCTTTATGATGTCTTTACACTGCACAAGAAAATCCTTCAACACTTGGACTTCATCGTTAACTTCAATACGAAGTGCTTGATAAATTTTTGCAAGCACTTTATTTTCATTACCCTGAGGCAAAAATCCAACTAACAATGTCCTTAACTGCTCAGTGGTTTTGATTTCTGAGGTTCTGTTATCTACAATGAAATTTGCTATTGATCGAGCGTTTCGTAAATCGCCATAGTTAAAAAAGATATCAGCCAATGCAGAAGCCGTATATTCATTAACCACATCTTTCGCAGAAGTTAGCTGAAGTGTATTCATACGCATATCCAACGGGCCGTCGTAACGAATAGAAAACCCTCTATCAGGGGTGTTAAACTGGTGGGACGAAACACCCAAATCAGCGAGAACACCATCTACTTTATCAATTTTGTAAAACCTTAGAAAACGTTTTAAATGTTTGAAATTTTGAGGAATTAACGTAAATCGTGAATCATCAATAGTGTTTTGCTGTGCGTCTTGGTCTTGATCAAAAGCAAACAATTTGCTTTGACTATCTAATTGGTTTAATATTTCTTTTGAATGTCCGCCTCCTCCAAATGTTGCATCAACGTAAACCGATTTGGGTTTAATTTGTAACCCTGTCACAGACTCCGTGAGTAAAACCGGTTTATGATACGCTGTCTCCATCATCACCCATTACTTCTTCTGCCAATGCAGCAAAATCTATTGCAGCCTCATCAATAGCTTTCTCATAATTGGCTGCATCCCAAATCTCAATAATATTTACTGCAGCTGACAATACAACCTCTTTTTCAATTCCAGCTATCCGCGCCAGATCTCGGGGGATTAGCAATCTTTCAGTAGCGTCTAGTTCAACTACTTTTACTCCTGCGGTAAAGCGACGAATAAAGTCGTTGTTTTTCTTCTTAAACCGATTTAGCCCATTAACCTTTTCCATTAACAATTTCCACTCTTGAAGCGAATACAGTTCTAAACAAGGCTGAAAAACCGCGCGCTTGATAACAAAGGTCTGATGTCGAGCCTCTGACAACTGCTTTGATAAGGCAGTGGGAATTTTGACCCTTCCTTTAGGGTCTGCCTTACATTGATATGTTCCAATAAGATGTGACACGCTGATTATTTAGTCAATGATTCAAATGTAATTAAATTTTACCACATTTTACCACATTTTACCACATTGTTGATAAGTTTTACCACCGCATAAAAAACATAATTAACTAATTGTTTTACAGCGTATTATAAAACAGTTTGAAAGAATAATGAATAATTCACAAACGCATTTTCCATCAAAGATGTTCTAGCGGGAATCGGTATATTATGGAATAGAATTACTTATATTTGCTTTTCATTTTATGCAAATGCACAATACACTTAAAGTGTCAGGACGCTATAAATACTTTGAAAAAGGAGAAGGCGTCCCACTTTTAATTCTACATGGTTTAATGGGAGGGTTAAGCAATTTTGATGGGGTTGCAAGTCATTTTCCATCAATGGGCTACAAAGTTATTATTCCTGAACTTCCCATTTATGACTTGCCATTATTAAAAACCAATGTAAAAGAATTTGCAATTTATGTGCGTGATTTAATTTCTCATTTAGGATTAAAAGAAGTAGTGTTGATTGGTAACTCATTGGGGGGGCATATAGGTTTGCTTCATACAAAATTATTCCCTGAAAAAGTGAAGGGCTTGTTGATTACTGGAAGTTCGGGTTTATATGAAAATTCAATGGGGGAAAGCTATCCAAAACGGGAGAATTACGAATACATTAAAAAGAAAACAGAAGATGTTTTTTATGATCCTAAAGTAGCTACCAAAGAAGTAGTAGATGATGTCTTCAAGACTGTGAATGATCGTAAAAAACTTATTAAAATTCTTGCTATTGCCAAAAGTGCTATTCGTCACAACATGGCAAAAGAGTTGCCTAAAATCACAACTCCAATAGGGATAATTTGGGGAAAACAAGATGCAGTAACTCCTCCAAAAGTAGGTGAGGAGTTTAATAAGCTTTTGCCAAACTCTACGCTGTTCTGGATTGATAAATGTGGGCATGCGCCAATGATGGAACATCCAGACACTTTCAATGAATACATGACGGACTGGCTTGCTGCCAACAATATGTAAGTCATGCGTATAAAAGACGCAAGATTTATCGTGAGCAATGCTAATGTAGGACAATGTCCTAGCGCTCAAATACCCGAGTTTGCATTCATAGGGCGTTCTAATGTGGGCAAATCTTCTCTAATTAACATGCTAACAGCTAAAAAAAGATTAGCAAAAACATCAGGCAAACCTGGGAAGACGCAACTTATAAATCACTTTCTTATTAACAGCCATTGGCACCTTGTTGATTTGCCTGGATATGGGTATGCAAAAGTCTCAAAAAAAGACAAAAAAGTATTTCAACGATACATAACAGATTATTTTTTGGAACGCGAGCAATTGGTTGTTGCATTTGTACTAATTGATATACGTCATGAACCTCAAAAAATTGATGTTGAGTTTATGGAATGGATGGGCATCAATCAGATTCCATTCGCCATCATTTTTACCAAAGCTGACAAGCTTTCTGAACGCACTATCGAGCCTCATGCAACCACATACCTCAATAAACTTTTAGAGGGGGCATGGGCTAAAGCCCCACCACACTTTATTACTTCATCTACCTCAACTCTTGGAAAGGAAGAAGTGCTTCGTTATATCGAAACATTGCTTTAGGTATTTTTTTTAACTTGCTTTAAGTTACGTTCTGAAGCAAAAAAATCGCAAAACTGTTGCATTGCCTCGGCCATCTTAACGTCCTCAGTAGCCCTTAAGTACGACTCGCGTAAACCCAAAAGAGTTTGATGCACAAATACCTGCATTTGATCAACAGGCATTTCTTTAGACCAAAGATCTATTCGAGCACTTTCTTGGGTCTCTTTATCCCATGTGCTCAGAAAAAAAGCTTCCATGGGTTGTTGTTTTACCCCACCGTCAGGAGCAGACCAATGCATTTTTTCAGGAGTATGGTTGTCGTCTAGTGTTATGTTTAGAGTAATAGCTGTTTTTCTAGGCATCTTATGGATTATATCTTGATTTTTTTAATAGTTCTTGTGTGTCTGTAGTCAACACTTGATGAAGGCTTGCTCCTGTTCGTTTTTGATAGGCTTGAATAATACGATATCCAATCCACTGTCCAATTCTACCGGGAGAATTTGTGTCAAGGAAGGTGTAAAACTTTGAATACGGACCTGGTGAAAGAAAACGATGCTTGAGATTTTCATTAGTTGAAAACAAATATTCATTATCAACAAAAAAACGCCATATTTCTGACTCATGCGTTTCTGCCCACTTCCATGCTTTTTCAGAATACTGGATTTTATGAATAGCTAACACATCTGGGGCAAAATAGTCGTGAAGCATAAGACGCTTCCCTTCATGTAAACACTGTGCCAAAAACGTTCTATCTTCAACTTTGGGCAAAAACCTATGAGATAGTGCATCAATTATTTCAGCTTCCAAATGGTTTGGTGATAAGGTTTCTTTGATATACTTTGGAATACCTTCATAAAGTGGATGATTATCTCCAAGATACGTGTCAATCGAAATCAACAATAAGCTATCGGCATCTACGGCTCTAAGTGAATAATCGACATCGGTTTGTAATGTGACGATTTTATTGGGTAGCTTTTCGCTAGGGAAATAAAATTTGGCATACTTAAAAACCTTTTCCACTCGCCCTTTTAATTCGTTTTTAGGAAGTGATTGTGTGGCTTCGTAAAGGACTTGCTGCAGTGAGTCTGTTCGCTTTTCTATCCAAACAGTGTCATCTGTAAATGCTGGGAATAAATATGGGAATGTGGTTTTTAGCTTTTGCAAAGGCACTTCCAAATCCCCATAAAAAAGAGCTTCAAAGCGAACCAACTCCACCGCTATTTTAGGTAATTCGCTTTTCTTAGGCTTAGTAGTCGTAGTGCATCCACATAGCAAGAAACACACAACAAAAACCATCGCTTTTGCGTGCCAAAAAAATGACTTAATTTTACCGTTGATTCCCATTGCCTTAGCGGACATAAAGATACGAATGCTATGAAAAAAAATGAAGTTATCAATTATATCTCCAATTGGTTGGCGTCTTATGCCAAAAAAAACAACATGGCAGGGTTTGTTGTAGGTGTTTCAGGCGGTATTGACTCTGCACTTACTTCTACCCTTTGCGCCAAAACAGGACTGCCTACATTATGCTTAGAAATGCCTATTAAACAGAAGCAAAATCAAGTTGATCGTGCTCAAGAACACCTTTCATGGCTGACACAACAGTTCCCTAATGTTACAGGAAAAACAGTTGTTTTAGATACCGTATTTGATTCATTTTCGGAAGTTACGAGCGAAGAAGACACTAGTGATCCTGCTCTTTTAGCTCTTGCCAATAGTCGTTCTCGGTTGCGAATGGTTACTTTATATTACTTTGCTAGTCGATACCGCTATTTGGTTGCAGGTACTGGAAATAAAGTAGAAGACTTTGGTGTTGGCTTTTACACAAAATACGGAGATGGAGGAGTTGATTTAAGTCCCATAGCTGATTTAATGAAGACCGAAGTTCGGGCTTTGGCGAAAGAATTAGGGATTTGTGATGCTATTCTAAATGCGCCTCCTACGGACGGTCTTTGGGACGACGACAGGGATGACGAGCAACAGCTTGGCGCCACTTATGAGCAATTGGAGTGGGCTATGGAGCAACGTAATTTAGGTAAAAATCAAGATGATTTTACGGGAGAAAACGCACAAATTATGGCTATATTTTTAAGCCATCACAAAGCCAATAAACATAAAATGAATCCTATTCCGGTTTGTGTAATTCCTCAAGAATTTATGTGAAAATTGAGGAACTTATCATATAAAGTATAACTCTCACTCTTTTCATGTGCTTTTTTTATATTTTTATACTCAACATATAAAAAATGATTCGCGTTTTTGTAGCAGATGCTCACCCAATAATATACAAAGGAATTAAAGCCGTGTTTCGGAATTCTACCGAAATCAATATTGTAGGGAAAGGACTTCATTATCAAGAGCTAGTAGATTTCTTAGCTACAAAAAAAGCCAATATTGTCTTGTTGGAATTAGAGCT
The DNA here is from genome assembly GCA_030830005.1 of Flavobacteriaceae bacterium. GTDB lineage: Bacteria > Bacteroidota > Bacteroidia > Flavobacteriales > Flavobacteriaceae > UBA7446. Next base: position 19,679 of record JAURNV010000027.1, read on the forward strand.
CCCCGGGTTTGAAGGAATCCATCTTTTGAGAAATCTCAAAGACAAATACCAAAATGTACGTTTTTTGGTTTTCAGCACCCTCAAAGAAGATTTATATGCTGTCAGTACTCTTAAAGCTGGGGCATCGGGATATTTATCTAAAACCAATCCGTTAAGCCGGTTGCGAGAAGCCATTCTAAAAATTAGTACTGGAGGTGTATATATCACCAACGATTTAGCAGAAGTTATAGCATTCAATAAAACCAAATCGAATCAATATGCTAATATTGATCAACTTTCTAGACGCGAAATTCAAGTACTCCGTTTATTGGTTAACGGTCGGAAGAATATTGAAATTGCTGGTATATTAAGTATAAGTGACAAGACTGTCAGTACATATAGAAGAAGAGTCATGAAAAAGTTGAATGTAAAAAATATCATTGATTTGGCGCGTCAAACTCAGGGCTTAGACTTAGATATGTATTTAAACGACCCTATTTAGCCGTCCACTCAATATATTTTTGAGTTTGTGATATTGCACAATTTCTTCCAATAATTCTGCGTGGTGTTCTTTATGATCTTGCTCTGTTTTTTCTTGAAGGGTAGAAACCTTTTCATCTATAAGCTGACAACGAAAGCGAAGCATAATTTCAAGTATCCACTGAGGCAGCGAAGCTGCTTTATTTAACACATAAATATTTTTTCTTTCCCAGTCATGTAGGGCATATTGCTCGTCATTAAGCAATAAAGAGGATACTTCTGAGGCTAAATCTGGTGGCAAAGTGGCTACAAATGCATCTATCTGCAGGACATCTTGCACATTTAGAGCGTTTAATATTTTAGGGTATAGCGATTTGAATGTATGAGTGGTAAAGGCTATTTCATCTTGTTGTAAATCCAAGTATATTTTTTCAAAAACCCGCGCTTTTACTTTAGAAGGAATCATTTTCAAGTCTCCTGTTTTGGGGTCAGTTTCTAACATAGGTTCTTCAAAAAAAATCTCTTCATGACCATGCAACAATAAGATTTTAATAATATTTTTTTCGAGTTCAAAACGAGTGCTTGCTTGAGGCTTATCTGAATTTGGCACTACGGCCATAGGCTGACTACGCTGGGGTTGAGCAGAATACTTTGGTTTTTTTTGAGTTATTTGTGCTAATGTTGCAAAAAGCACTTCTTCACTAATATCCATAAGGGCTGCACATGAGCGAACATACACTTCTTGCTTAATTGGGTCAGGAATTTTGGCAATGCTTTGAACCATTTCCCTAATAGTTTCGGACTTTTTTATGGGATCTTGAGCAGCCTCGTTGACCAATAAAGCAGCCTTAAAACGAATAAAATCTTTCGCATTTGCTTCCAAAAAATGAACCAACTCATCTTGACTATGTGTTTTAGCAAAGCTATCCGGATCCTCTCCTTCAGTAAACGAACAAACTCGAACATTCATTCCTGCCTCTAAAATCAAATCTATACCACGCAATGAAGCCCGTAAGCCCGCGGCATCACCATCAAATAAAACCGTAATATTTGGCGTAAGTCTGCGAATTAATCGAATTTGTTCAGGAGTCAATGCAGTTCCCGAAGAAGAAACCACATTTTTCACCCCTTTTTGATGAAACTGAATAACGTCAGTGTAACCCTCAACCAAAAAACAATTATCTGCTTTGGCGATACTTTGCTTGGCTTGGTAAAGACCATAAAGCACTTTGCTTTTATTGTAAATCTCGCTTTCGGGCGAGTTCATGTATTTGGCTGCTTTTTTATCTTGGTTAAGGATACGCCCTCCAAAGCCCAATACACGCCCCGACATACTGTGAATAGGAAACATAACCCTACCCTTAAAACGATCAAATTTTTTGTCCTCTTTTACTATGGTTAGACCAGTTTTTTCTAAAAATTCGAGCTTATAACCTGCCTTTATAGACGCATCTGTAAGAGCACTCCAATCATCAGGTGAATATCCCAATTGAAAATCACGAACCGTTTGGTCCGTAAACCCACGCTCTCTAAAATAACTGAGCCCAATGGTTTTCCCTTGAACCGTTTCCCAAAGCGTGTCTTGGAAATAGCTATTTGCAAACGAGCTAACCAAGTACATACTTTCTCGGGCATTGGCAGCGGCTTTTTGTTCGTCGTTTTGCTCAGTTTCTTCAATTTCAATATTGTATTTTTTGGCTAGATAACGGATAGCTTCAGGATATGAAATATGTTCGTGCTCCATTAAAAAAGCAACCACATTCCCTCCTTTTCCACTCGAAAAATCTTTCCAAATTTGTTTTACTGGTGACACCATGAAGCTTGGGGTACGCTCGTCAGTAAAAGGACTGAGCCCCTTAAAGTTAGAGCCTGATTTTTTGAGTTGAACAAAATCACCAATAACCTCCTCTAGTCGAGCGGTTTCAAATACGGCATCAATGGTGGATTTTTGAATCACAATTAAAAATAAGCCCTAAAATACGTATTTTGTTATTTCTTACGCTCTATAACATAACATACCATTTCTTCAAGGGAATCACGAAATGGGTTCTTTGAAAAGTTGTGTAATTGCTTTATCGCCATGTCTTTATAGGCATGCATTTGAGCTTCTGCATAGGCAAGTCCGCCATGCTCTTTCACATATGCAATTACTTGTCTTACACGTTTTTTGTCTTTATTGTAATGCCTAACCGATTCTAACAGCCACTTTTTGTCCTTATCGTCACAACTGTTTAATACATGAATCAGTGGAAGTGTCATCTTTTTTTCTCTGATATCAATCCCTAGAGGTTTTCCAATTTTCTTATCCCCATAGTCAAACAAATCATCTTTGATTTGAAATGCCATTCCTATATTTTCACCAAAAGAACGCATCTGCTCAGTGACCGTTTCTGAGGAATGTACTGAGGCAGCACCCAAAGCGCAACAACTCGCTATCAGTGTTGCTGTTTTTTGTCGGATGATTTCTTTATAGACATCTTCATCAATATCTAAGCGACGGGTTTTTTCAATTTGCAAGAGCTCCCCTTGACTCATCTCACGTACTGCAACCGAAATAATCTCTAGTAAATCATAGTCTTTGTTATCTATACAAAGCAACAGGCCTTTTGATAGTAAATAGTCTCCAACCAAAACCGCAATTTTATTTTTCCAAAGGGCATTTATAGAAAAAAAGCCGCGCCGCTGATAGCTTTCATCTACAACGTCGTCATGTACAAGTGTTGCTGTATGAATTAATTCTATTACCGACGCTGCACGGTAACTGCGCTCATTAACGCCATTTTCTTCGAGCATTTTTGCGACCAAAAAAACAAACATAGGACGCATTTGTTTCCCTTTTCGGTTTACGATATAATATGTAATTCGATTGAGTAAAGCTACATGTGACCGCATAGCTTCCGAGAACTTTTCTTCAAAAAGCTCCATTTCTTTAGCTATTGGTTGTTTGAGCAGCTCTACAATTTTCATTGGGGTATAAAGATACAACTTCGTGAGTTAGCAGAAACGAATGCCCTTATTTTTGAATTATGATATTGACTTATTTGCCAGTTGTCCGCATGCTGCATCAATATCTTTACCTCTTGAACGACGAATCGTGACAGGAATTTGATGTTTACTCAACTCCTCAACATATAGATCTATAGCGGCTGCATCAGCTTGTGCAAATTGATCGTTTCCTACAGGATTGTATTCAATTAAATTTACCTTAGAAGGTATGTGTTTACAAAAACGCACCAAGGCCATTGCTTCCTCATAGCTGTCATTTATTCCCTTCCAAACTACATATTCATACGTTACACGCTCTTTTGTTCTTGCGTACCAATATGCAATAGCTTCTTGTAAAGCTGTTAGGGGAAAATTTTTAGTAAACGGCATGATAGAATTGCGGGTTTCTTCAATGGCGCTGTGGAGCGATACTGCTAACTTAAATTTGGGATACTCATCTGCCATTTTACAGATCATTTTAGGTATCCCTGATGTAGATACTGTAATACGCTTTGGTGACATTCCCATACCTTCAGGGCTTGTGATTTTAGAAATGGCTGAAATAACGTTGGGATAATTCATCATGGGCTCTCCCATCCCCATAAAAACAATATTCGACAATGGGCGTTTAAAATACTCTAGGCTTTGGCGGTTTAAGGTTGCTACCTGATCGAAAATTTCGTCAGGATTGAGATTTCGCATACGTTTAAGTTGAGCCGTAGCACAAAACGAACAATCCAAACTACAACCAACCTGACTAGACACACAAGCTGTACTGCGCGTCTTTGTTGGAATCAAGACCGACTCAACAATTTTACCGTCGTGGAGACGAACGGCATTTTTTAGGGTACCGTCGTTGCTTTGTTGCACTTGAGCAATAGATGTATGATTTATTGTGAAATATTCGGCTAACAATTCCCGTTGGCTTATCGATAAGTTGGTCATTTGATCAAAGTCAATAGCGGCTTTTTGCCACAACCACTCATACACTTGATTTCCACGAAAAGCTGGCAAATCATGTGTTACAAAAAAAGAACGTAGTTCCTCTTTAGTACATTGGCGGATATCTTTCCGAACCCCGCTCATACACTATTATAAAATTAGCATCGCATCTCCATAAGAGTAAAAGCGATATTTTCTGCTAATAGCCTCATCATAAGCCCGTTTGATGAAATCGTGTCCTGCAAATGCAGAAACCATCATCAACAATGTTGATTTCGGCAAATGGAAATTTGTAACCATTGCGTCCCCGATTTTAAAATCGTAAGGAGGAAAAATAAACTTGTGGGTCCAACCTTGATATGTATTGAGTGTGTTGCTAGAAGAAACTGAAGTTTCTAATGCTCGCATAGAAGTTGTCCCAATGGCACAAACACGATTTCCTGTAGCTTTTGCTTTATTTACTAATGCAGCAGCACGCTCATCTATTGTTAGTTCTTCGGAGTCCATTTTATGTTTTGACAAATCCTCTACTTCTACAGGATTAAAGGTTCCCAAGCCAACGTGAAGTGTGATTTCAGCTAAATCAACTCCTTGAATTTCTAATCGTTTTAATACATGCTTTGAGAAATGGAGGCCTGCAGTAGGTGCAGCAACAGCACCTTCATGTTTTGCATAAATAGTTTGGTAACGCTCACGATCAAATTTTTCTTCAGGACGTTTGATATATTTGGGTAGTGGTGTTTGTCCAAGCTCCTTGAGTTTAGTTCTAAACTCGTCATAGCTCCCGTCAAACAAAAAGCGTAAAGTTCTACCTCTTGATGTTGTGTTATCAATTACTTCGGCAACCAATGTGTCATCATCACCAAAATAGAGTTTATTACCAATACGGATTTTTCTTGCGGGATCAACCAACACATCCCAAAGGCGCTGTTCCTTATTTAACTCTCTAAGTAAAAAAACTTCAATTTTAGCTCCTGTTTTTTCTTTATTCCCCATTAAACGAGCAGGAAATACTTTAGTGTTGTTTAATACCATTACATCGCCCTCATCAAAATAGTCAGTGATGTCCTTAAACAATTTATGCTCGATAGTTTGAGTCTCCCGGTGCAATACCATGAGTTTAGACTCATCTCTATGTTCAGCTGGATGTTCGGCTAATAAATCTTTGGGGAGGTCAAAATTAAAGTGTGAGAGTTTCATAAAATATAAGCAAGGCGCAAATATACTATCTCAGAAGGGGGCTTGTCAAGTGTTTGAGCAATTATTTAGTTGTTTCAACACCAAATCCTAAATCTTGCAGATCCTTCCAAAAAGTAGGATATGATTTACTCACTACTTCAGAGTCATTTATTTTAATAGGAACTAAAAGTCCAAGAGGGGCGAATGCCATTGCCATGCGATGATCATGATAAGTGTCAATTGCCACTTCTTGATGTATAGGTTTTAGACGCGGCTTTAAATGCAGTGAATTATCTGTAATACGAATCTCTGCACCCAATTTAGTAAGCTCTGTATAAAGGGCTAATAAACGATCTGTTTCTTTAATTTTTAGTGTGTGTAGTCCTGTAAGATCACATGAAATACCCAAACCAAAGCAAGTCACAGCTATGGTTTGTGCAATGTCTGGCGACTTGATTAAGTCCAACGAAATATGAGTTATATTCCCTTTTGATTTTGTTAACTTTAGGATATGGCCATCGAAAGTGGTTTGTACGCCCAAATGGGTATATATTTCAGCCAAAACACTATCGCCTTGAAGGCTATCTATCACATAGCTATTGATAGAAACTTTAGCATGTTTTGCCAATGCAACCATACTGAAATGATAAGACGCAGAACTCCAATCAGATTCTACAGTAATGGTTTTTGGCGAAATTTTTTCTTGTGGAAAAACACGAATCGTTTGCCCTGAAAATGCTGTTTTAACACCTACTTTTTGCAACAGCGAACATGTCATGTTTATGTATGGGATAGATGTAATTTCTCCTTTTAACTCTATCTCCAATCCATTGGGTAGTTTAGACGCAACCAACATCAATGAGGTGATGTATTGGCTACTCACATTGGCTGCCAATTCTACGTGATTTGTTTCAAGTCTTTTCCCAGAGATTCGAAGAGGTGGGTATCCATTATTTTTCACATAGCCAACCTCGGCGCCAATGGTGCGCAGCGCATCTACCAAAATTTTAATGGGGCGTTCTTGCATGCGTTTAGATCCCGTTAATTCCTTTTCTACACCTGGTTTGGTGGCAAAATAGGAAGTCAAAAAACGCATTGTTGTCCCTGCGTGACCAATATCAACAGTTACATCAGTTGATGACAACCCACGCTTCATGGCTTGAGTGTCATCCGAATTAGAAAGGTTTAAAAGTGTAATTTCAGGAAATAGGGCTTGTAAAATCAATAACCTATTGGATTCACTTTTTGAACCAGTAATGGTACAACGACCCTGTAATTGTTGGGAAGTATGCGTAATACGCAGGGTGCTCATGAGCGGAGTTTTGGATTATTGTGATGGCGCTCGTGGTCACGCTTTGTTTTGTGGTTTAACTTTTGATTAAACGCCGCCTGCAAGTCAGTATTGGTTTGATTAGCCAAACACAAGAGGACAAAAAGTACATCGGCTAGCTCTTCGCCTAAATCTTTAGATTTATCACTCTCTTTTTCAGACTGTTCTCCATAACGGCGCGCAATAATTCGAGCAACTTCACCCACTTCTTCAGTAAGCTGTGCCATATTGGTAAGCTCATTGAAATAGCGCACCCCATGTTTGCCAATCCATTCATCAACTTGTTTTTGGGCATTTTGAATATTCATAGGTCTTTATTTTTAGAGTCGATAATAATTGTTACAGGACCATCGTTTACTAAATCTACCTCCATAGCTGCGCCAAAAATACCGCACTGAACGGGTTTTCCCATTGCAAGAGTCGCTTTTTCTAAAAACAATTCATACAACGGTATCGCAATTTCATGTTTCGCTGCACTGCTATATGAGGGTCTATTTCCCTTTTTTGTTTGTGCAAAAAGTGTGAACTGACTTACCACTAAAAGGTTGCCATTTAGTTCCAATAGACTTTTATTCATCATTCCTTGGTCATCGTTAAAAATACGCATATTAACAATTTTTTGAACGAGCCACAAAACATCTTTCTCTTCATCATTATGCGTAATTCCTAAGAGTACAACCAGCCCGTTTCCAATATTCCGAACATGGGTTTTGTTTGCAATTACTTGTGCTTTTGAAACGCGCTGAACTACTGCTCTCATACCTCCCAAAAATCAGTTCTGTAATGCAAATCATCCCCCTCCAAAATTTGGGTGTAGCTTTTGTAGCGTGAAGCTGCTATTTTTCCTTGCTCTACAGCTACTTTGACTGCACACTTTGGTTCCTCCAAATGCAAACAGTTATTAAACTTACACTTTCCCTTGAGCGTAAAAAACTCACGGAAATAGTCTCCAATCTCTTCATTTTCCATGTTAACCACACCAAATCCACGAATTCCTGGTGTGTCAACAATACAAGCACCAAAATCTAGGTCATGCATTTCAGCAAAAGTGGTTGTGTGTTGCCCTTGTTGATGCATGGTGGAAATTTCAGAGGTTTTTATATTTAAACCTGGTGCTAACGTATTAACAAGGGTTGATTTTCCAACACCACTATGCCCAGAGAGCATGCACGTTTTATTTGCCATATGCGTTTTGACCATGTCAATATTGAAACCTTTAAGCGCAGAAATTTCTATACAATCATATCCAATATCACTATAAATTTTACTGAGTTGGTTTAATTGCGCCTTTTCTTCTTCGTCATACGTATCTTCTTTATTGAAAAGCAAAATGGTTTCAATTTCATAAGCCGCAGCAGTTGCTAAAAAACGGTCAATAAAAGCTGTATGCGTTGGGGGATTATTGAGCGTAATCAACAAAAATGCACAATCAATATTGGCGGCGATGATATGAATTTGCTTAGACAAATTCACAGATTTACGGACTATATAGTTTTTACGTTCGTGAATATGAGTAATGATGCCTTGTGTACCGTCTTGGGTATCTTTGAGCGTGGCATCTACCACATCACCAACGGCAACAGGGCTGGTACTCGTAAGCCCCTCAATACGAAACTTTCCTTTTATACGACAAGGAATAAGCGCCCCTGTGGCATCTTTTACATGATACCAACTACCCGTCGATTTGTACACCACACCTGTCATGTTGCCAAATTAACGGATTTTTGGTTCATAAGCATTAGCTGTTGATAATCTGCTCTTGGTGATTGATAGATTCCTGATGAATTGCTTTAAAAATACGAAGGATAAATTCTTCGCTTAGGCCTTTCTCATCACCATCCAAAATCATTTTGCCTAAAATCTCATTCCATCGTTTTGATTGCAATACCGCAACATTATGGTCTTTTTTTAGAGCACCTATTTCATTGGCAATTTTCATGCGCTTACTAAGGCTCTCGAGTAATCCGCTATCAATCACATCTATTTGCGTACGAAGTGTATTGAGTTTGTTTTTGTACTCTGCATCATCATCCGTTTCCTTTCGGATTTTTAGGTCTTCCATCATCTTAACTAGCGTGTCAGGTGTAATTTGCTGTGCAGCATCACTCCAAGCATTATCTGGGTCCCAGTGAGTTTCTACCATTAGTCCATCAAAATTTAAATCCAACGCCGTTTGACAAATATCTTGAAGGATATCTCTACGTCCCGCAATGTGTGATGGGTCGCAAATAAGTGGTAAATCAGGAAAACGGTTTTGTAACTCAACTACTATTTGCCACTCAGGGTTATTGCGGTATTTTGTTTTTTCGTAGGTAGAAAACCCACGATGAATAACTCCTAAATTTTTGATATTAGCCGTATACAAACGCTCTATTCCGCCAAGCCATAGGGATAAATCGGGGTTTACAGGGTTTTTTACCAATACAATTTTATCAGTCCCTTCCAGAGCATCGGCAATTTCTTGTACAATAAACGGACTCACTGTGGAGCGTGCTCCAATCCATAAAATATCAATGTCGTGCTCAAGTGCGAGTTGTACATGCGCACGGTTTGCCACTTCGGTACTAGTAAGCAGTCCCGTTTCTTCTTTTACTTTTTGCAACCACTTTAGCCCAATAGCTCCTACTCCTTCAAAATTGCCGGGGCGTGTTCGGGGTTTCCATATTCCCGCACGGTATGCAGTTACATCGGTGTCTTTGAGTTCGTGTGCAATTCGTAGCACTTGTTCTTCTGTTTCAGCACTGCAGGGACCTGCAATTACGAGTGGATGGTTAAGCCCAAAATCATTGAGCCATTTACGCATTTTTGGATTGTTTTCCATGGGTTTTTATTTACGATCTAAAATTGTTCCTATTTTATTTATGTTTTTCATTTCGGTTAGCAAATCCTCAACAGCATTTGATTCTAACTTTTCTTTGAATGCGTTTAAGTTGGATATGTATTCATCCAGCGACTCCAAAACATTATGCTTGTTTTGCATAAAAATGGGCATCCACATTTCTGGTGAACTCTTGGCAAGACGAACTGTAGAGGCAAATCCACTGCCCGCCATATCAAAGATGTTTTGCTGGTCGGTTTCTTTTTCTAGAACTGTTTTTCCGAGCATAAATGAGGTGATGTGCGACAAGTGCGATACATAGGCAATATGCTTATCGTGTGCTAAGGAGGACATTTGACGAACCACCATGTTGAGTTTTTTAAGAAGCTTCTCTGCGCGGGGTAACAAATCGGAGCGTGTTTGTTCTGCTTCACATAGTATGATCGTTTTTCCATCATACAGGTTTGGAATAGCAGCATCAGGACCTGAAAATTCGGTTCCCGCAATGGGGTGAGCCGCTAAAAACTGATTCCGTTTTGGATGATTTTTAACAGCTTCGCAAATAGCAGCTTTGGTTGAACCAAAATCAATTACCATTGTATTTTCTCCAACATTATCTAAAATTGTAGGTAAACTTGATGCAATTGCAGCAACAGGAATAGACACAAATACCCAATCGACATCGGTAAGTTGGTCTATTCTTCCCTTTTGATGAATCAGTCCAAGCTCCAAGGCGCGGTCCAATGTAGTTTCCTTTCTACTAATGCCTTGTATTACCGCTTCGGGGTAAATGCGCTGCAAATCTAACGAGAGTGACCCGTTCATCAATCCAATACCAACAAAACTGATTTTCATAAAGTAATTCGATTTAATGCTTCTTTAATACGTTGTTCAGAGACACAAAGTGAAAAACGAATATAGCCCTCACCTGCCGAACCAAATATGGTTCCTGGTGCTATAAAAATATGCTGTTCGTGTAGCAGCATATCGATAAAGGTTTCACTGTCGGTGGCATCTGTCGGGAGTTTTGCCCATACAAACATCCCTGCCGTGTCTTTTTGGTAGTTGGTGTTGAGCGCGTCAGCAAGTTGCCATACCAACTTTCTACGTGTTGAATACACCTCATTCATCTGTGCAAACCAATCGGTACTTTCGTTTAGTGCTGCTATTGCCCCTTGTTGAATGCCAAAAAACATCCCCGAATCCATATTACTTTTTACCTTTAGCACTTGGTTAATATGCTCGGCACTGCCGCAAACCATACCCACGCGCCAACCTGCCATGTTATATGCCTTACTTAGTGATTGAAACTCCATTGCAACTTCTTTAGCTCCTTCAATGGAAAGAATACTCAGAGGCTGGTTATTCATAATATGTGCATATGGGTTGTCATTCACAAGAAGAATGTCATGTTTTTTTGCAAACGAAATCAATTTCTCAAAAAAGGTCTTGGTCGCTTTTGCCCCTGTAGGCATATGAGGGTAATTCAGCCACATCAACTTTACATTTGACAAATCCTGTTTGGTAAGCTCCTCCAAATCGGGAAGCCAATTTCGTTCAATAGTAAGTTCATAGGGAATGGCTTGTGCGCCTACAAGTTCAGTAACCGAAGCATACGTTGGATATCCTGGATTAGGGATTAAAACCCCGTCACCTTTATTTAAAAATGCCATTGAAACATGCATAATTCCTTCTTTGGAACCCATTAATGGGAGCGCCTCATTTGTTGGGTCAAGGGACACACCAAAAAAGTTTTGGTAGTATTCTGTCATGGCTTTGCGCAATTCAGGTGTTCCTTGATAACTTTGGTATTTGTGTGCGGTGATATGCGTTACGCTTTCAGTTAGCGCATTAACAACCGATTGCGGTGGTGCCAAATCGGGGCTACCAATACCCATATTGATGATATCCTTACCCGCGGAAATGAGTCCACGCACCTCACGCAACTTCCTAGAAAAGTAATATTCTTGAACGGTATCGAGTCGATTTGCAGGTCTCATTTAGCAAGTTTGTTTTTATAGGTCCCCAACACTTTTAAAGATTCGGTCATGATTTCTAACAGTTTTATGGCTTTGGTGTAAAACGCCACTTCATCAAAAGTAACATCCACAAAAAAGGAATATTTCCAAGGCGTTTCCACTACCGGCATAGACTGAATTTTAGTTAGGTTGAGTTTACAGTCACTAAGTACGTTCAGCACTGCTGCCAAACTGCCCCGCTTATGATCAAGGATAAATTTTAGCGATGCCTTGTCAATTCCATCGGAAGTTTCCGGAGATGTTTTTACTACCACAAAACGTGTCGTATTATTAGAAATGCTGTGAATGTTAGGAGCAACAATATCCAATCCATATAATTCTGCTGCAGTTTTAGAAGCAATAGCACCAAAACCCCTGAGCTGTTTTTTGGCAATGCGCTGCGCTACTTCTGCCGTGTCGGCATCCTCAATGAGTTTAATATGAGGGTGGGTGACAAAAAAATCTTTACACTGTAATAGTGCCATTGGATGAGAAGCCACTTCAATTATTTCACTAATTTGAGTGTTTGGAAGTGCCATCAATTGATGCTCTATACAAATATATGCCTCAGCAACAATATGTAAGTTGTTTTTGTCAATTAGGGCATAGTTAGGAATAATGGAACCCGCAATGGAATTTTCGAGCGCCATAACGCCTATTGGCGCAATCCCTGCCGTAACAGCATCCACAAGGGCATCAAAGGACAGACATTCTTCTAATGAAGTGGCTGTGCCAAAGAGCTGGTCGGCTACCTCGTGATGGTAGGAACCCTTAATTCCTTGTATGGCTATTTTTCCATTCATATATATCCCATTATGGGCATAAAAAAACCCCGAACATTAGCTCAGGGTTTACAATTCGTTTATTAAACACATTACACACCCTGCTACTTTCCGTAATAGAAGTAGTAAAAAGGCGTATAAAACGTGTTGTTTTTCATTTCAGGGCAAAAGTACACGCAAAATCGATATAAACAAATTTTTTTTAAAATTATGTGTGTTTGATGCGTTCCCATTTAAGAAAACTTCTAAAACACCGCACTTGCTACTTTATGAATATTGTCCGATTTACCCATAGAGTAGTAATGTAAAAAGGGAACACCTGCATCAATCAGCTCTTTACTTTGCGCTATACACCAATCAATACCCACTTGGCGCACTGCCTCTGGTGTTTTTGCTTTTAAAACTTCTTTAATGAGCGCTTCAGGCAAATCTACATGGAACCGATGCGGAATAAGATTGAGTTGTTTTTTGGTTGCCAACGGCTTTAGTCCAGGGATAATCGGTGCCTCAATACCGGCGGCACGACAATTTTCAACAAATGAAAAAAACTTGCTGTTATCAAAAAACATTTGAGTAACAATATAATCGGCACCGCCCTCAATTTTCTTTTTCAAAAAGTGTAAATCACTTTCCATGTTAGGGGCTTCCATGTGCTTTTCGGGATATCCAGCTACACCAATACAAAAATCTGTTTGCGCAGAGTTTTGCAGGTTTTCATCCAAATACACGCCGTTATTCATATCTGAAATTTGGTTTACCAAGTCCAAGGCATAGGCATTCCCTTTGGGCTCGGGCTTAAAATAGGTTTCAGACTTTACCGCATCACCACGAAGCGCAACTACATTGTCAATGCCCAAAAATCCCATATCAATAAGAAAGTTCTCGGTGTCTTCTTTATCAAAACCGCCACAAAGTACGTGGGGTATGGCATCTACTTTATATTTGTTTTGAATGGCAGCACAGATGCCTACCGTGCCGGGGCGTTTGCGTACAATTCGCTTTTCTAGAAGCCCATTTTGAAGTTCTTTAAATTCGTATTCTTCACGGTGATAGGTGACGTCAATAAACGGCGGATTAAACTCCATCAAAGGATCAATATTGTCAAAAATGGTTTGAATATTTTGCCCTTTTAATGGAGGTAAAATCTCAAACGAAAACAGTGTTTTTCCGGCTGCTTTTTGAATATGTTCGGTTACTTTCATGGTATTAAAATTATTTTTAACCTAGCGGCTTTCTTTTAATTATTGATATTAGGCTGAAGCCATTGTATTGCTTTTTCTTTAGTGATTCCTTTTCGTAATGCATAGTCTTGTACTTGATCTTCCGTGATTTTTCCCAGACCGAAATATTTTGCTTCGGGGTGAGCAAAATAATAGCCTGAAACCGATGCTGCTGGCCACATAGCCATGCTTTCAGTGAGCGTAACGCCAATACGGTTTTTTACTTGCAATAAGTCCCAAATGGTTTCTTTTTCTAAGTGATCTGGACATGCTGGATAACCTGGTGCCGGTCGAATACCACGATAACTTTCTTTAATTAGCTCTTCATTTGAAAGCGATTCATTAGGTTGATAACCCCAATAGTTTATACGCACTTGTTTGTGCAAGTACTCTGCAAAGGCTTCCGCTAATCGATCGGCGAGTGCTTTAACCATAATGCTGCTGTAATCATCGTTTCGGGCTTCAAATTCTTTGGCAAGTTCAGCTGTCCCAAAGCCGGCACATACACAAAAACATCCCATATAATCTTGAATACCCATTTCGCTTGGCGCGATATAATCCGATAATGCCCTGTAGGGTTTGCCCTTGCTTTTTTGCAATTGTTGGCGCAATGTTCTGAACACAAATTGTTGATTATCGTGAGTAATTTCAATATCATCTTGAGCGTTACTGTTGGCCTTAAACAATCCAAATACTGCTTTGGCTTTAAGAAGCTTTCCGTCAATAATTTGCCGTAACATTAGTTGAGCATCTTCAAAAAGCTTAGTGGCTTCCTCTCCAACTACATCATCAGATAAAATATCAGGATATTTGCCGTGCAAATCCCAAGATCGAAAAAAGGGTGTCCAGTCTATAAATTCGGTTAGTGACTTTAGGTCTTGCTCCAATTGAAATACACCTAATTTATTGGGTTTTACAGGAGGTGCTTTTTGAAAATCTACTAGAGCGCGTTGCTGCCGTGCTGTTGTTAAAGGGACATAGGTTTTGTGATCGCTGCGTTGCTGAAACCTTTCACGAAAGTCATCGTAATCTTCTTTGATTTCGGCCTTGTATTTTTTATTTGTTTGAGGCTGTAATAAGTTCCCAACTACGGTTACGGCTCGGGAAGCATCGTTAACATGTACAACGGTATGGTCATACTGAGGAGCAATTTTTACAGCTGTATGTGCGCGTGAAGTTGTTGCGCCGCCAATCAGTACTGGAATATCCTGTCCGGTCTTGTTTAATTCTTTTACCAAATACACCATCTCATCAAGAGAGGGAGTGATTAGTCCTGATAGTCCAATAGCATCAACGCTTTCTTTTAGAGCGGTTTCGATAATGCGTTCGGGAGGAACCATCACGCCCAAATCAATAATTTCATAATTATTACACCCTAAAACAACACTCACAATATTTTTGCCAATATCGTGCACGTCTCCCTTTACGGTTGCCATTAATATTTTTCCTGCAGCTTCAGGTTTTCCGGACTGCGCCGCTTCTATATAAGGTAATAAATAGGCAACAGCTTTTTTCATTACCCTAGCAGACTTTACCACCTGTGGGAGAAACATTTTTCCGCTTCCAAACAAATCGCCCACTACATTCATCCCATTCATAAGATGCCCTTCAATTACTTTAATGGGGGCTTCGGCTGCTAATCGGGCTTCTTCTATATCTATTTCAACAAACTGATCTATACCTTTAACAAGTGCATAGGTAATGCGTTCTTGAAGTGGTAACTCACGCCATGAAAGATCGTTTTTGGTTTTGGTTTTGGTATCACCTTTCACACTCTCGGCAAAATCGAGAAGACGTTCTGTGGCATCATCCCTTCGGTTGAGTAATACATCTTCAACATGCTCCAACAAATCGCTAGGGATTTGATCATAAACTTCCAGCATTGTAGGATTTACAATACCCATGGTCATACCATGCTGAATGCCGTGGTAAAGAAAAGCAGCATGCATGGCCTCTCGCACCGTATTGTTTCCACGGAAAGAAAAAGATACATTACTAACACCTCCGCTTACATGTGCATATGGCAGGTTTTCTCTTATCCATTTGGTGGCTTGAAAAAAATCAAGGGCGTTGGTTTTATGCTCATCCATTCCAGTTGCTACAGGAAAAATGTTTGGATCGAAAATGATGTCTTGTGGCGGAAAACCTACTTGATTAACTAAAATTTCATAAGACCGTTTGCAGATTTCAATTCGGCGATTTAGTGTGTCTGCTTGGCCTTTCTCATCAAATGCCATAACGATAACTGCGGCTCCGTATCGCTTAACTTTTTTGGCTTGATGAATAAACGCTTCTTCGCCCTCTTTAAGACTAATGGAGTTAACAACGCATTTGCCTTGGACAACCTGCAATCCAGCTTCAATAATTTCCCACTTTGAACTATCAATCATTATGGGAATTCGAGCAATATCTGGCTCAGATTGAATAAGATTTAAAAATCGTTTCATTACTGCAACGCCATCAATCATGCCCTCGTCCATATTGACGTCCAAAATCTGGGCACCGCCTTCTACTTGATCACGAGCAATCTCCAAAGCAGTTTCAAAGTCGTTTTGTTCGATAAGACGCAAAAACTTGCGTGATCCCGTAACATTAGTGCGTTCCCCCACATTAACAAAATTGGTGTCTGGACGTACAACCAAAGGTTCCAATCCAGCAAGCGTTAAATATGGTATTTGATTAGGCATTTTTTAAAATAGATCTTGGTTGATGTTTAGCAGCAGCCTCTACTAGTAATGAAATGTGCCTTGGCGTAGTACCACAACACCCACCGATGATATTTATAAGTTGCTCAGAAAAATAGGGCGCTATAAGTGCACACATTTCTTCAGGAGTTTGGTCATAAGCGCCAAAGGCATTGGGTAAACCTGCGTTAGGGTGCGCAGAAACAAATTCATGAGTGTGTAACCCAAGACGCTGGACATAAGGTTTTAGTTGATCAGCACCCAAAGCGCAATTAAAACCAACACTCAACAGATTGATATGTGAAATAGAAATCAAAAACGCTTCAACAGTTTGTCCCGAAAGGGTACGCCCAGAAGCATCGGTAATCGTACCGCTTACCATAATTGGAATATCGAGTTGTAATTCCTCCTTTATTTCATCAATAGCAAAAAGGGCAGCTTTAGCATTTAGTGTATCAAAAATAGTTTCTACCAAAAGGATATCTACACCCCCCTCAATCAGCGCTAGCGTTTGTTCGCGATAGGCATCTTTTAATTCATTGAAAGTTATAGCTCTAAATCCGGGATCATTTACATCGGGCGACATGCTTGCCGTTTTATTGGTTGGCCCAATAGATCCTGCCACAAAACGTGGTTTGTCTGGATTTTTAGCAGTGTATTCGTCAGCTGCTTTTCGAGCAATTTTAGCAGCAGTAATATTGAGCTCCTTAACACAATCTTCCAAGGCATAATCTGCCATAGCGATGCTTGTGCTTGAGAAAGTATTTGTTTCGATTATATCTGCTCCCGCTTCCAAATACTTAACATGAACCTCATAAATGGCATCTGGCTGGGTTATAGAAAGCAGGTCGTTGTTCCCAACAAGTGGAACGGAATGGTTATCAAATCGATTTCCGCGAAAATCTTCTTCCTCAAAAGCATAGGCCTGTAACATAGTCCCCATAGCGCCATCAAGAACCAAAATACGTTCTGCTAAAAGAGCTTTTAACTTACTCATAATACGGCATCCAATGCAAATCTTAAATCGTTAATTATATCGTCTGTGTGTTCTAATCCTACAGAAATACGAATAAGGCCACCCGTGATATCCACCGCTAACCGGTCTTCCTCGCTTAATTTACTATGGGTAGAAAATGCAGGTTGGGTGACTATGGTTCGGGTATCTCCCAAATTGGAAGAGCGAGAACATAATTGCACCGCATCAATGAATCGTTGTCCGCCTGCAAGTCCGCCTTTAACTTGAAAAGCAATTACATTACCACCTCGTTTCATTTGTCTTTTTGCAATTTCATATTGAGGGTGATCATGGTGAAACGGATAGCGAACCTCTTCGACAGCATTGTGAGTGACAAGAAAGTCCACAACTTTTTCTGCATTATCACAGTGTTTATCCACACGTACGGCCAAAGTTTCTAGGCTTTTAGAAAGCGTCCATGCGTTAAAAGGCGAAATAGAAGGTCCAGTATTTCGGGCAAATAAATAAATTTCCCGAATCAAATCAGAACGACCTACGGTAACGCCGCCCAATACTCTACCTTGTCCATCAATGAGTTTCGTGGCAGAATGAATAACCAAATCAGCACCAAAAGCAATGGGCTGTTGCAAATAGGGAGTAGCAAAACAATTGTCAATTACTAATATAAGGTTGTGTTTTTTTGCCAGCACCCCAAGGCGTTCTAAATCCAAAACTTGAAGTCCAGGATTTGTTGGCGACTCGGCATAAATCATCTTGGTATTAGGGGTTATCAACCCTTCAAATTGATCCAAATCTGAAACGTCAAAATAAGAGGTTTGGATATTCCACTTTGGGAAATACTTTGTGAACAGTGTGTGTGTTGATCCAAATACGGCTCGTGCGGACAAAATATGATCTCCGCTATTCAATAAAGCCGCAAAGGTGCCAAATACTGCTGCCATGCCAGTAGCAAAAGCATACCCGGCTTCAGCGCCTTCCATTTTACAAATTTTTTCTACAAATTCACTTGCATTTGGATTTGTAAACCGGCTATAAATATTCTTTTCCTTTTCTTCTGCGAAAGAGGCACGCATATCTTCGGCATCGTCAAAAACAAAACTTGAAGTAAGGTAAAGCGGTACACTATGCTCACTGTGCTGAGATCTTTCTATTTGGGTTCGAATGGCATTGGTTTCAAATTTTTTACTTTGGGACATAAGGAGTATTATTTACAATTACAGAGAAGGTGATTTCAGCAGTAGCTGCTAGAGTTAAGGAAACGGAACAATACTTGGTGAAAGACAAATGCGCCGCGCGATAAATTTTTTCAGGATTTACTTCGCCTGTCACATGTAGTGTAGCATGGATTTTGGTAAATAAAGACGGGGCAGCCTTGTCTTTTCGTGCTCCATCTACATCAATTTCTAATGAATCAAAAGTCACTTTTTGCTTATTTAAAATAGCGATGATATCAATACTAGAGCAACCTGCAACTGCCATAAGTAATAGTTCCATTGGACTAGCGCCTTGCGGTGTATCCCCAGTTTTGTTATCGATAGCAATTTGATGCCCTCGATCATTCTCAATTGTAGAAAAATATCCTGATTGGTTGGTTAACTTTATATTCATAGGGTTAGTATTTTGGTTGTAAATACTTCGCTGAGTAGTGCATTAAGTTGATCATGTTCAATGAGAAACGCATCATGTCCGTGAATGGAAGTAATGGTTTTAAAAAACATATTGGGTTTTACGTTCATCAATCGGCGATAGGTTTCGCGGTTGTCTTCGTGTGTAAAAAACAAATCCGTATCGATGGAAACTAGGTAAATATTGCCTGCTATTTTAGCCACTACCTTTTCAAAGGAATCGCGGTCTTGACAAATATCAACAGTTCCCAAGAGGTGATTCATGGTCTTGTAAGCACGCACATCAAAACGTGCTGCGAGTTTATTGCCATGATGCATTAACCAAGTTTCAACATTATAACGCTTAAGCTGAGGGTGCGTAGAACGTCCAAAACGCGATTTAAACGACTGTGGTGTGCGGTAACACAACATGGCATGAATACGTGCATCTTCCAGTGGATTGTCCGAATTTTTTAGTAGTCGCTCCTGCAATAAAACATTAGCCAATATCCAATCCGACGACTGCCAATGACATGCTATTGGAATTACATTTTGAATAAAATTTGGATGAGAAACCGCCATTTCCCACGCTAATGCACCTCCAATTGAGCCTCCAATGGCAGCATAAAGCTGTTTTACACCAAGCTCGCCTAAAACAACCTTAAATGCTTCCGACACGTCACGTAAAATCCAATCTTGATAATCAACTAAAAAATTGTCATCATATCCATTTCCAGGAAAGTTAAAAGCGATAACACTATATACTTCCGTATCGATCAACATCCTTGGTCCAATAATATCATTCCACCATCCTTCTTTGCCTGTAACATTAGAGTTACCTGTTAGTGAATGATTGACTAATACCACAGGTGCTTTATCTAACGGCTGCCCAAATACTTGGTAAGAAAGCGACAAAGAAATAACTTTACCGCTGCACAATTGAAAAGAAGGAAGTAAATGTTTTTGAAGTGACGACATATTGCCAATAACCCTTTTAAATTTTATAACGTGTCAAATGCAGCTTGAAGGTCTGCCTTCAAATCATTAATATCCTCCAACCCAACAGATAAACGGATAAGATCGTTTGTTACTCCTGTATCTTCTTGTTGTTCAGGTGTAAGCTGCTGATGAGTAGTACTTGCGTTATGAATAATCAAGGATTTAGAATCTCCAAAGTTTGCAAGCAATGAGAAAATTTTGGTGTTATCCGCAATTTTCTTTGCCGCTTCAAATCCGCCTCTAGCACCAAATGTCACTACTCCGCTTTGTCCTTTAGAAAGGTATTCGTCAGAGAGTGCTTTATATTTACTGGATTCCAATCCAGGATAATTTACCCACTCCACGGCGTCGTTTTCACTTAACCATTTTGCTAATTCGAGTGCATTTTGACTATGCTTTTGCATTCTTACCTCAAGAGTTTCAAGGCCTTGAATAATCTGGAAAGAGTTAAACGGACTTATGGAACCTCCTAAGTCACGTAGTCCTTCAATACGAACACGAGCAATATATGCTGCAGGACCAAGCGCTTCGTGATAATTGAGTCCATGATAGGATGGAGACGGAGAAGTAAATTCAGGAAACTTACCGCTAGACCAATCAAATGTTCCTGCATCAATAATCACACCCCCCATAGCTGTTCCATTACCGTTGATGTATTTAGTAAGCGAGTGAATTACAATGTTTGCTCCATGCTCAATAGGGTTTAATAGTGCAGGCGTAGCTACCGTATTATCTACCATAAAAGGAATTTTATGCTTTTTAGCAACTTCGGAAATTGATTTTAAGTCTAATACATCCAATTTTGGATTCCCTAATGATTCTGCAAAAATCAAACGGGTATTATCTTGTATCGCTTTATCAAAGTTTGATACATCGTTTGGATCAACAAATGTGGTTGTAATGCCAAATCGTGGCAACATAGACTTTAGCATATTGTAAGAACCTCCATACAAGCTATTTGATGAAACAATATGATCCCCTGCTTTTAAGAAAGTCAAAATTCCTGTTGATGCAGCTGCCGTTCCAGAGCAAGTTGCCACTGCAGCAATACCACCCTCAAGAGCAGCCATCCGCTGTTCTAACACATCAGTTGTTGGATTATTTAATCGGGTGTAGATATAGCCAGGCTCTGCAAGAGCAAATAAGTTGGCCGCATGCTCGGCGTTCTTAAAAACGTACGAGGTGGATTGGTACAACGGTACTGCTCGCGTTCCCTGTGTTTGGGTTACATCATGCCCAACATGAAGGGCATTGGTTGAAAATTTAGTATTACTCATATAATTATGTTAAAAATTGATTTTTGAAAGTGGTTACTAAGTCGAGTTTTTCCCACGTGAATAATTCCACTGTACAGTCTATGCGACCGTTATAAGGTGACTCGAATGTCTTTGTTACAGTTTTGGGTACTCTACCCATATGCCCATAAGCTGCTGTCTCTAGATAAATAGGGTTTCTGAGCTTTAGTCGTTTTTCAATGCCGTATGGGGTTAAATCAACAAGGCTTGAAATGTTCTTAGCAATTTCAGAATCACTCATAAGGGTTTTAGCCGTTCCATAAGTATTGATGAAAATCGATGTTGGTGCAGCTACCCCAATGGCATAGCTCAACTGAACAAGAACCTCGCTACAAACACCCGCCGCAACTAAGTTTTTAGCAATGTGACGTGCAGCATATGCTGCGCTTCTATCTACTTTAGATGGATCTTTCCCGCTAAATGCACCTCCGCCGTGAGCGCCTTTTCCCCCATATGTGTCTACAATTATTTTACGACCAGTAAGTCCAGTATCGCCATGAGGTCCTCCGATTACAAACTTTCCCGTTGGGTTGATATGGTAGGAGATGTCTTTTCCAAATAAGGCTTGTATTCCCTCTGGATAACTGGAAATTACTTTCGGCATCACTATATCGGTCAAATCTTTTCTGATTTTGGCTAACATTGCCTCGTCTTCGTCAAACGCATCGTGTTGGGTAGAAATCACAATGGTGTCTACACGAATAGGATGATGGTCATCAGAATATTCTAAGGTTACCTGCGATTTTGCATCTGGTCTTAAATATGGAATTTGTGATTTCTCGCGTCTAAATTCGGAAAGTGTACGCATGATATTGTGGGCAATATCCAGCGCCAAAGGCATGTAGTTTTCGGTTTCATTATTGGCGTATCCAAACATAATACCTTGGTCTCCAGCCCCTTGCTGAGCGTCTTCTTCTCGTTCTACTCCCTGATTGATGTCGGCAGATTGTTCGTGAATAAGTGAAATTACACCACACGAATCTCCCGAAAATTGGTAGGCATCCTCGGTATATCCAATTCGGTTAATGGTGTCTCGTGCTATAGACTGAAGGTCTAAATACGTTTTGCTTTTTACTTCTCCTGCAACAATTGCTTGACCTGTGGTCACTAAAGTTTCGCAGGCAACCTTACTATTGGGGTCAAAGGCGATAAAATGATCTAATAGTGCATCGCTAATTTGATCTGAAACTTTATCTGGGTGTCCTTCACCTACTGATTCTGATGTGAAAAAATATGACATATACTTGCTTTTTTGAAGAATTGAGACCGATTGTACTCATAAAAAGCAAGCTGTTTTAGCAGTTTTTTTGAGAGGTTGCAATCAGTCAAATCCTTCCTCTGGTGGCACAAATATACAACCTCCTCAAAAAAATACAATACTTTCTTAACGGAAACTGAAAGAAACACCCGCATTTAGGGTGTTAAACTCCTGAAGAGTATAGTTGGCAAAGATTTTTAAGAATAATAGGTTGGCTCTAAGCCCAATCAATGCATGAGTTCCCGTATACGTGTTTTCAGATTTTAGTGGGTCTTTAAGGGATCTAGTAGTCATGTCGGCTAAGGAAATTTCATAATTCCCTAACATTTGCATGCTAGCATCTCCTTTGCCATAGCCAAAACCACCCACAACGCTAATTATTGGAAAGTCTAATGAGGCCAAGGCTTGGATTAAAAATGTATCAACATCATAAGTGATTTTTTGGTTTGAATTGGTACTACTCAATTGGTAATCAATATTCATTTTGGAATATGCTGCAATGGCTGATACATTTAAAGGGAGTTTATCTAGTAAGCCCAAATATTGCATCAAGTTATGCTTTAGTGCAACACCCGTAAGTCCAAATTCAGCACCTTGATTTTCAATTTTTGGAATGTATCTAATAATAATGTCTGTATCAAAAAATAATCCCACTCCCGCTTGTATGTATGGCGTAGGTAACGAATTCATAACCAAATCATCTTCAATACCCCCCGGTAAAGTAATTGATTGAGTAATTGAAGTTCCTGGAAGAGTATAAGTAAATTCGGTTCCCACATCTTTACCAAATATTGTGCTGGAAGAATTAGAACTTGGAAGAAGTTGTTTAAGTCCCAAACTATTAGGATTAAAGGACTTTGCTCCATCAGAAACACTGGGAGAAACTGCTCCAAAGGTAAGGTCAAAACCGAATTTCTTGTGCGTCTTTGCTGATGATGCCCATCCGCTATTAAGGCTGTATGTAAGCGATTGGCCCAAGGGTGCAACATAGGCGTCTACCAGAAGTTGAGCGTCTTCTGTTGTGGCTGCTAAGACGCTATCGAGGTTGTCGAAAAGTTGTGCGGAAGAGAAAAAGGTTGATAAAAAAGCGAAAAATAAAATAAGGCGTTTCATAATAAGAGGTTTAAGTTTAATGATTCAAATATATAACAAAGGGAAGCTTATTCTTTACAAAGAGTGAGATTAGAACCAATTTATATGAATTTCTTTTTGGAAAGATACTTATATTGTGGCTTAATTTTTTAGTATGCATATAGCCATAGCGGGAAACATAGGAGCCGGAAAAACATCGCTAACCGAGTTGTTACATAAACATTATAACTGGGAAGCCCTATATGAAGATGTTGTTAAAAATCCATACTTAGACGACTTTTATGCAGAAATGGAACGTTGGTCATTTAATCTTCAGATTTATTTTCTAAACAGTAGGTTTCGACAGCTATTAGAAATCCAAAAGAACGGCAACAATGTTGTTCAAGATCGCTCCATATATGAAGACGCACACATATTTGCGCCCAACTTACATGCTATGGGACTTATGACGCACCGTGATTTTAGCAACTATACAGCAGTCTTTGAATTGATGGAATCTTTAGTCAAAGGCCCGGATTTGATGATTTACCTAAGAAGTTCTATATCAAACTTGGTATCGCAAATTCATAAACGCGGTAGAGAGTATGAAAACTCTATAAGCATTGAATATTTGAGTAGGCTCAACGAACGTTACGAAGCCTGGGTACACAATTATGACAAAGGAAAGCTACTTATTATTGATGTAGATGAGCTTAACTTTGTTGACATCAAAGAAGACCTTGGCGTTGTAATTGAAAAAATTGATGCCGAGCTAAGCGGACTTTTCGCAAGTTAAAGTGCTTTTTCAGCGTTTTGTAAAGCTGCTTTAACTTCTGCTTCGCTTCCTTCAAAAACCTTTACTTTCTCTATTTCTTTACCTTCTTTCAATGATATAACGGTTAGGGTACCTTTTGCCACACCCTCATCTGTACGTTCTATACGTACATCAACCTGTAAGACCTCTTCTGCGCCATGCCCTTCACCCAAAAGTGGCGCTAGGACAAGACCAATCAAACATGTCAGTTTAATAAGAATATTCATGGATGGCCCTGAAGTATCTTTAAATGGATCTCCAACGGTATCACCAGTAACGGCAGCTTTATGTGCATCGCTTCCTTTATAAACCATTTCACCATCTATTTCTACACCAGCCTCAAAAGACTTTTTAGCGTTGTCCCAAGCACCGCCAGCGTTGTTTTGAAAAATTGCCCACATAACACCCGAAACACAAACTCCAGCCATATATCCGCCAAGGGGTTCTGCTCCGAATAATAAACCTATAATAATTGGAGTAATAATGGTAATAAGTCCAGGTATTAGCATTTCTTTTAGGGCAGCTTTGGTAGAAATATCCACACATTTAGCATACTCGGGTTTTCCTTTTCCTTCAAGAATTCCTGGGATTTCTTTAAATTGTCGACGTACCTCATAAACCATTTCCATAGCAGCTTTTCCAACAGACTGCATGGCAAGGGCAGAAAACACAACCGGAATCATTCCGCCCACAAAAAGCATCGCAAGAACGTCTGCTTTAAAAATATTTATTCCATCAATACCCGTAAAAGTTACATAGGCAGCAAAAAGGGCGAGTGCGGTTAGCGCCGCAGAAGCAATAGCAAATCCTTTGCCAACCGCCGCAGTAGTATTCCCTACAGAATCTAAAATATCGGTACGCTCACGGACCTCTGGGTCAAGTTCACTCATTTCGGCTACCCCCCCAGCATTATCAGCAATAGGACCAAAAGCATCAATTGCCAACTGCATTGCCGTTGTAGCCATCATGGCAGATGCGGCAAGGGCAACCCCATAAAATCCTGCCAAAGTATACGAAGCAAAAATTGCAGCAGCAAAAAGGATTACAGATAAAAATGTAGATTTCATTCCAACAGCCAGACCAGCAATAATATTTGTTGCAGCTCCTGTAGAACTATTTTGGACGATATCCATGACGGGCTTTTTGCCTAAAGAGGTGTAATATGCCGTTACCATAGAAATAAGAGCGCCTACGGCAAGGCCAATACAAGCTGCCCAAAACACATTAATGGAAGGAACTAAAATGACCCCTTCACCAAAAAAATCCATATTTATAGTTTTTGGAAGCATGCAATCAATGAAGAACCAACTTGCACCAAGAGTAAGTAAAATGGCAACCCAGTTACCTGTGTCAAGAGCTCTTTGAACTTGAACCTCTTTAGCATCGTTATTTTTTATACGAACAAAAAGTGTTCCAACTATAGATGCTACAACACCAAAACCAGCAATTACTAGTGGAAGTAAAATAGGTCCCATCCCATTAAAATCTGTTAACACTGTACCTGCATCTGAAATATCTTTAATAACATAGTTTCCAAGTACCATAGCGGCAAGTACTGTTGCCACATAAGATCCGAACAAATCAGCACCCATACCAGCTACATCACCTACATTATCTCCAACATTATCAGCAATCGTTGCAGGATTTCGAGGGTCATCTTCAGGGATACCCGCCTCTACTTTACCTACCAAATCAGCGCCTACATCGGCGGCTTTTGTATAAATTCCTCCACCTACTCTTGCAAAAAGCGCAATAGACTCAGCACCCAGAGAAAACCCAGCTAAGGTTTCAAGAACCAAAGTCATTTGTGTGTAAAAATCTCCGCTTTCGCCGATAAATTTTCCAATAAAAAACAAAAACAATAAGCTCAAGCCTAAAACGGCTAGCCCTGCTACTCCAAGCCCCATTACCGTGCCTCCACCAAAAGAAACTTTTAATGCGTTTGGCAAACTTGTTTTTGCAGCTTCTGCAGTCCTTGCATTAGCGTCTGTGGCAATGCGCATACCTATATTGCCTGCAAAAGCACTAAAAATGGCTCCTAAAATAAACGCAGGCACAATCATCCAGTGGGTAGTGTCAACAAGAGTTGAAACAAAGTACAAGGCAATTGATGCGCCCAATACAAAGAAAAATAAAAGGCGATATTCAGCACTCAAAAAGGCTAGTGCACCCTCTTTGATAGCACTTGAAATTTCTTGCATTTTGGATCCACCAGCAGATTGTTTGCGAACCCATTGGGCTTTAACAAGCATTACTAATAAGCCGATTACAGCTAAGACAACTGGAACATAAAAAATAAATGAACTCATATTTAAAGAAATGATTGGTTTAGTTTAAAACTTTTTTTACAGCACGAATTACATCTTCATGATTGGGAAGCCATTCTTGAAGCAGCACTGGAGAATACGGTGCAGGAGTATCTGCTGTATTGATTTTTTGAATAGGAGCATCCAAGTAATCAAATATTTGATTTTGAACTTGATACGTAATTTCAGTCGAGATATTTCCAAAAGGCCATGACTCTTCTAAAATAACCAAACGATTCGTTTTTTTCACCGACTCAATAATGGTATTGATATCTAATGGACGAATGGTTCTTAAGTCAATAAGCTCGCATGAAATATTTTCTTTTGACAATGCCTCAGCGGCTTTTTGTGCTTCTTTAAAAATTTTACCGAAAGACACCAAAGTAACATCAGTGCCTTGTTGTTTAATGTCAGCAACTCCAATAGGAAGAACATACTCGCCTTCTGGAACTTCTCCTTTATCACCATACATTTGCTCAGACTCCATAAAAATTACAGGGTCATTGTCCCGAATTGCGGCTTTTAATAGTCCCTTTGCATCGTATGGGTTAGAGGGAACTATAACCTTGAGGCCTGGGCAATTGGCGTACCAACTTTCAAATGCTTGAGAATGAGTTGCCGCAAGTTGACCTGCTGAAGCTGTAGGTCCTCGAAAAACTATTGGACAAGGAAATTGACCTCCTGACATTTGACGGATTTTTGCGGCATTATTTATGATTTGATCAATACCAACAAGGGCAAAGTTAAAGGTCATAAATTCGATGATTGGTCGATTTCCAGTCATAGTTGAGCCTACACCTATTCCAGCAAATCCAAGTTCAGAAATTGGTGTGTCGATAACACGTTTTTCGCCAAACTCATCCAACATACCTTTTGAGGCTTTGTAAGCTCCGTTGTATTCGGCAACTTCCTCACCCATAAGATAGATACTTTCATCTCGGCGCATTTCCTCAGTCATGGCCTCACAAATAGCTTCTCTGAATTGAATGGTTCTCATAGCTGGTTTAAGTGGCGCAAAAGTAGCAATAAAATGACCAATCACAAAAGAGTTTGTTTTATTATGCGTGCATAATAAATTTAATCTTTTTTGTACATTTGTAAAAAATCCAACTCTCATGAATATTTTAGTGTGTATTAGTCATGTTCCAGACACTACATCCAAAATAAATTTTAAAGACAATCAAACGGTGTTTGATACTACTGGTGTTCAATATATTTTAAACCCAAACGATGAATTTGGGCTTACTAGAGCTATTTGGTTTAAAGAAAAACAAGGGGCTCATGTTCACGTAATTCACGTGGGCACTTCAGAAGCTGACCCAACCCTAAGAAAATGTTTGGCAATTGGTGCAGACAAGGCCTTTCGGATCGACACTCGCGCTGTAGATGGTACTTCTGTGGCTGGTGAGCTCGCTACATTTGTAAAAAACAACCCCTATGATCTGATTATTGCAGGGAGAGAATCCATAGATTACAACGGTGCCATGGTGCCAGGGATGTTGGCAGCATTGTTGGACATCCCTTTTGTACCCAATTGTGTTGGATTAGAAGTAAATGGAAACCAAGCTATAGCTGAACGTGAAATTGATGGTGGAAGAGAAAAACTCAAAGGAAACCTTCCCATGGTTATAGGTGGACAAAAAGGGCTAGTTGAAGAATCTGATCTTCGCATACCCAATATGCGGGGAATCATGCAAGCACGACAGAAGCCTTTTGAATTAGTGCCTGCACAGCAAATTACTGCTGCCACTAATGATATTACATTTGAAAAGCCGCTGCCTAAACAAGATGTAAAGCTGGTACCCGCAGAAGACCTAGATCAACTTATAGAGTTGCTCCACAAAGAAGCTAACGTAATCTAATTTATTTTATCATGTCTGTATTTGTTATTGCCGAGTCAGAAAACAAAACACTAAAGCGTAACGCTGGCGAAGTTTCATCATATGCTGTTGCCTTAGCCTCAAAATTAGGAGTTAATTGCACTGCCATTTCGTTTAATGCTGATAATGCTGATGTCTTAGGGCAATTTGGCGTTACCCAGGCGATTAATATCAAGAACGCACCCCTACATTTCGACGCAAACTACTATGCATCAGCCATTGTGAAGCATGTACAAAGCTTAAATGCTACTCACATCGTGTTGGGAAGTAGTGCTGACGCCAAGTTTTTGGCCCCTATACTTGCGGCAAAACTTGGGGCTGCTTATGTGCCAAATGTTGTTGCCTTACCTACAAATTACGACCCGTTAACAGTTAAACATACTGCCTTTACAAATAAAGCTTTTGCCTTCACTCAACTCAATAGTGAGTGTAACATTATTGGCGTTGGGAATAATGCGTATGGAAATATTGAAAGTCCCGTAGCATGTAGCGTAGAAAATGTTGAAATTTCAAATTTAGTGTCAAATCTAGAGCAAGTTTCTATTGAAAAAATTAGTGGAAAAGCTACTATTGCTGATGCAGATGTGGTGGTTTCAGGTGGAAGAGGGCTAAAAGGTCCCGAAAACTGGCATTTGGTAGAGAATCTTGCCGAAGTTTTGGGAGCTGCTACGGCCTGCTCAAAACCCGTTTCTGACATGGGTTGGCGTTCACACGATGAGCACGTTGGACAAACAGGAAAACCTGTCTCTACTAACCTGTACATTGCCATAGGCATTTCTGGGGCTATTCAACATTTGGCGGGGGTAAACGCTTCGAAAATAAAAGTGGTTATCAACAATGACCCCGAGGCTCCCTTTTTTAAAGCAGCTGACTACGGTGTGGTAGGAGACGCGTTTGAAGTTGTGCCTGTACTAACAGAAAAATTAAAAGCATTTAAGGCACAAAGGTAGTTGCTGAATTTTGTACTTTTAGATTTTTAATAGAACCATGAGTCTTGTTCAACTTCGTGTAAACCGAATTTCTTACAGTAAAAACCAAAGTGGTGCATACGCTATGATTTTAGATGAAGTGGACGGAAAACGAAAACTACCTGTTGTTATTGGTGAGTTTGAAGCACAGTCCATTGCGGTTGTCTTAGACAAGGAAATCAAACCACATCGCCCCTTTACTCATGATTTATTTAAAAATTTTGCGTACCGTTTTGATATTGCTATTAAGCGGGTTATTATCACCAAACTTGTTGATGGCGTCTTCTATTCAAGTTTGATTTGTGAACGTGATAAAATAGAAGAAATTATAGATTCTCGTACTTCAGATGCTATTTCCCTTGCCCTAAGATTTAAGGCACCCATTTACACTCACGAATCTGTTTTAGAAAAAGCGGGGATTATAATTGATCAAGATGAAAATCCTTCTAAAAGAATCGCTGTGGATGAACTGTCTGATGATGAAAATTATACAAATTTATCCGTTGAAGAATTAGAAAAGGCTATAAAAAAAGCAGTCAAAAAAGAAGACTATGAAATGGCTGCTCGCCTTAGAGATGAAATTTCTAAACGCACAGATAATGCTGACCAATAAGGTTTTAAAATCTTCTCAAATCGTTGAAAAACTTTTAAAAAACTATCTTCATAGTTGTGCGATATTTTTGATATAGATTTTATTTTTACAAAAACAACTCATGCAACAATATTTAGATTTGGTACGACGAGCCTTAAATGAAGGCGCAGTCAAAGGAGACCGAACAGGAACAGGAACTCGAAGTGTATTTGGGCATCAAATGCGCTTTAATTTAGCAGAAGGTTTCCCTCTTGTTACTACCAAAAAAATACATCTCAAATCGGTAATTCACGAGTTGTTGTGGTTTATAAAAGGAGACACCAACATTGACTATTTGACCGAAAACGGAGTGCGAATTTGGAACGAATGGGCTGACGAAAACGGAAACTTAGGACCAGTGTACGGACACCAATGGCGCAACTGGAATAGTGATGGTTATGATCAACTTGCTATGGTTGTTGATTCCTTAAAAACCAACCCCAATAGTCGTCGTATGTTAATTTCTGCTTGGAACCCAAGTGTATTGCCCGACACTTCTAAATCTTTTAGCGAGAATGTCGCCAACGGCAAAGCCGCACTTCCGCCCTGTCATGCCTTTTTTCAGTTTTATGTTGCTGACGGTAAATTATCCTGCCAGCTTTATCAACGCAGTGCGGATATTTTTTTGGGTGTCCCTTTTAATATTGCTTCTTATGCCTTGCTTACCGAAATGATGGCACAAGTGTGTGGTTATAAGGCAGGTGAATTTATACACACATTGGGTGATGCACACATTTACACCAATCATATGGAGCAAGTTGAACTTCAACTTAGCCGAGATACAAGACCCCTACCCACGCTAAAACTCAACCCAGACGTTAACGATTTATTTGCGTTTCGATATGAGGATATAGAAATTCTTAATTATGATCCTCACCCTAGTATTAAAGGGGCTGTTGCGGTCTAAATCTTACCTTATGTTTTTTAAAAAAAAGCCACAAACCACCATCAATCCCCAACAAGTTGCTCTTGTTGAGCACGCCCAACAACGTATTTCACAAAAACGAGGTTTTAATACGCACTTACTCATTTCATTGTTTTTACTTTTTTTTGCACTTGTGCTTAATTTTGCTTTTGGGTACAAAGCAGATTTTAGACCTTTCAATTCCGATTGGTCTATTGCTTTAGCTGCACTTTTAGGCCTATTCTTAGTCGTTCATTTTCTTAAGGTATACGTATTCCACTCCTTTATGGGTAAAGCTTGGGAGACTAAGCAAATGGACTTTTTACTAGATAAACAAGCTGTAAAAGTTGAAAAGCTGAAACGAAATCTTGACAAAGAAGCTGCCTTAAAAGCAAGTGCAGAATGGGAGCGTGAAAAACAACAAAAAAACATTACCATTATTGCTGCGGTTGCAGAAAATAATGCCCTTGGCAAAGACAATAAGCTCATTTGGCACCTCTCAGACGACCTCAAACATTTTAAAAATCTTACCAAAGGACATCATGTAATTATGGGAAGAAAAACGTTTGAGTCAATGCCAAGAGCACTCCCAAATCGTACTAATATTGTAATCTCTCGAAACCCAAGCTATAGTGCTGAAAACACACATGTTGTGAAGTCGTTAGAGGCTGCGCTGGCTTTTGCTCAAGAAGACGACCGTCCCTTTATCATTGGCGGTGGAGAAATATATCGCCAAGCCCTAACATATGCCGACTGTATAGAGCTCACTAGAGTGCATGATCATTTTGATGCAGATACTTTTTTCCCTGAAATAGATCCTGCTGTTTGGAGAGAGGTTTGGCGCGAAAACCACGATAAGGACGAAAATCACGCACACGCATTTTCATTTATTAGATACGAAAAAATAGACTCATGAATGTAGCCATGTTTCCCGGACAAGGAGCCCAATTTGTAGGTATGGGTAAAGACTTGTATGACACAAAAACACTTGCGCAAGAGCGCTTCAATGCTGCCAACGGAATTTTAGGCTTTGCAATTACGGACATAATGTTTGAAGGCAATGCCGAAGCTTTAAAAGAAACCCGAGTAACCCAACCCGCCATTTTTTTGCATTCGGTTATTTCCTATGAAGTGGCTCAAAAAACAACACCCAATATGGCAGCTGGACATTCTTTGGGTGAATTTTCAGCACTTACTGCAATTGGGGCGTTATCGTTTGAAGATGGTTTACGTTTGGTTTCAAAGCGTGCACAAGCTATGCAAGCCGCCTGTGAAGTTGCTAAAGGCACTATGGCAGCTGTGCTTGCATTAGACGATGCTGTAGTTGAAGATGTATGTAGAAACATTGAAGGAATTGTAGTTGCAGCTAATTACAACTGCCCGGGACAATTGGTTATTTCAGGGGCATACACAGCTGTGGAAAGCGCCTGTGAAATTCTTAAAGAAAAAGGGGCTAAGCGCGCCCTACTCCTTCCCGTTGGTGGAGCCTTTCACTCCCCGCTTATGGAACCCGCCCGAGAAGAACTTGCAAAAGCTATTTTAGAAACTACCATTCACGCACCTAGTTGTCCTATTTATCAAAATGTTACCGCTAAGTCTACTCAAGATCCATCAGTCATTAAAGAAAATTTGATTGCACAACTTACTGGTCCCGTAAAATGGACGCAAAGTATTCAGCAGATGTGCCAAGACGGCGCAACGCTATTCACTGAATACGGTCCGGGAAAAGTTTTACAAGGATTGGTACGTAAAATTGATAGTGCGGCTGAAGTGCAATCCGCGCAAATGGACTAACCTAAAAACGTCAATAACGTTTTGCATATGTATTGAATTTGTTCTTCATCCAGTTCACTGTGCATAGGCAACGAAATTACCTCTTTGATTAGCTGATTTGTGACCGAAAAATCTGCTTCGCTATACCTAGTATCCGTGTACGCTTTTTGCAAGTGCAATGGAATAGGATAGTACACCCCACACGGAATATCTAATCCTTGAAAATGTGCCACAACTGCATCTCGATCGGTATCAATCAAACGTAAGGTGTACTGATGATAAACATGAGAATCGCAGTCGCCTGAGGTAACAGGAGTTATAATTTTTGGATGATTTTCTAAAAGTTGCGTGTAGCGAATAGCCGCCCACTTTCGGCGTTCGTTGTAAAAGTCGAGGAGCTTTAGTTTTTCGTTTAGCACTACCGCCTGCAAGCTATCTAATCTGGAGTTTACACCCACCACATCATGATGATAACGTTTGTACATGCCGTGATTTACCACACCTCGTATAATATGTGCCAGGTCATCATCATTAGTAAAAATAGCACCCCCATCGCCGTAGCAGCCCAAATTTTTAGAAGGAAAAAAAGAAGTTGAACCCACATGACCTATTCCACCTGTTTTGATTTTAACCCCCTCTTTGCCTGTATAATTCGCACCTATTCCCTGAGCATTATCTTCAATTACATAGAGGTTGTGCCTATGCGCAATATCCATAATGCGTTCCATATCGGCGACTTGCCCAAAAAGGTGCACCGGAACAATGGCTTTGGTATTGGAGGTAATCGCGTTTTCAATAGCATCAGGATCAATATTGAAGGTGTCGGGTAATACATCTACCAAAACGGGCGTAAGCCCCAAGAGTGCAATAACCTCAACGGTAGCTGCAAAAGTAAAATCCGCGGTAATGACCTCGTCTCCGGGTTTCAAACCCAATCCCATCATGGCTATTTGTAGGGCATCGGTGCCATTAGCACATGGAATTACGTGTTTTACACCAAGGTATTCTTCAAGATTGGTTTGAAATGTTTTGACGGCAGGACCGTTTATAAACTGAGTAGAAGAAAGTACTTCTTGCATACCAGCATCTACTTGTGGCTTAATGAACTGATACTGGGTCTGCAAATCGACCATTTGGATTTTTCGCATCGCAATTTTTTGGTGCAGCAAATTTACAAAAAACAATTACCTCTTTTCGAATTAAGTATCTTTGAAGCATGTTAAAATCCTATTCGCTTTTGGTTTCAACGGCAAAGACCTTGGCTCCATTTTTGGCAACATCCAAAAAAGGAAATGCTTTTGTTTGTGGCCGAAAAGAGATATGGAATCAACTGGCAACTATCCCAAAAACCGCCAAAGTGATATGGATGCACTGCGCCTCTTTGGGTGAATACGAACAAGGGCTTCCCGTTTTGAAAGGACTAAAAACAGCCCATCCCGACTATTTTTATCTTTTAACCTTTTTTTCCCCTTCAGGATATGAGGTGCGAAAAAACCAGGGAGTTGCTGATTTGGTTACTTATGTGCCGTGGGACACCCCATCGGATGTTAAACGCTTTATAGCCATAGCAAAACCCTCGCTAGCGCTATTTGTCAAATATGAGTTTTGGCCAAATCTTATTAGTGAAATACATCGGAAACAGATTCCCATTTTTTTGGTTTCGGGCTTATTCCGAAAGAATCAACTCTTTTTTAAGCCATGGGGGGGCAGATACCGAAAATTACTCAATGGATTTAAGCATTTGTTTGTGCAAAATGAGCAATCATTAGCGCTTCTAAAAGAAATAGGGATTGAACAAGCAAGTGTTTCGGGTGATACCCGTTTTGATCGTGTGGGAACGGCAAAAGACCCTCTGCCGTTTATTGAAGCATTTTGCAATGGGCGTAACTGCATAGTTGCTGGCAGTACGTGGCCTGAAGATGAAAACGTACTTTTGGATGCCTTGGCGCAAACACCCTCCGATTGGTGTTGGCTAATTGCCCCGCACGAAATGCACGAAGATAAACTCACTCAATTAATGCAAAAATTACCCCAAGGAAGTATGCGCTACACGCAAAGAAACGAATCGGAATTTAGCAGTTGTCCTGTGTTGGTTCTTGATACAGTAGGGTTACTTAGCCAATGTTATGCCTATGGCCACATTGCCTATGTGGGTGGCGGTATGGGCACTTCGGGATTGCACAACATTCTAGAACCTGCCGCTGAAGGCATGCCCATACTTATTGGAAAAAATTACAGCAAATTTCCTGAAGCCAAAGCCCTAATTGATTTGGGCGGGGTTGTTTCCATTTCCTCAGTTGAGGAATGTCACCATTCCCTATTTGAACTTATTCAAAATAAAACCTTGCGACACAAAAAAGGAGACACTAACCGTACCTATGTAACCCAAAATCAAGGGGCTACCCAACATTCCCTTACCCTTTTAGAACATTACTTATGATTTGTATCCCCGTTGAAATTCCAGAAGAACTCTGCGCCATAGACGATGAGTTAAAAGCGATTTACCACAGTAAGGACAGTGTCTGCATTTGGGTGTTTAAAACCCGAAAAGATCGCAACCACTTTATGGAAAATACCATCGGTATGAGCAAAGAAGCACGTGTGGAGTATTATGCAAAGTATTTTGGGTAAGGTTAACTCATTATATACACATCATAACCCTTTTGTAGTTACTACTATGAAGTCAATATAAGCTGATAAAAGGATTGGCATTTGCGCGAATACTTTTTTAAGCGATAATAATAAAGCCTTATTTTCTTCATAATTCAAAAATTTAATGAGACTGATTCTTCACAAAAATACAATAAATTTACAATTTGTTTACATTTAGTTAACATTTGAGTGTCACATAAAATAAAACCCCAACATTAGTTGAGGTTTTGTGCGGGTGAAGGGACTCGAACCCCCAAGCCGTGAAGCACTAGATCCTAAGTCTAGCGTGTCTACCAATTTCACCACACCCGCATGTGGAGCGCAAATATAAGGATGTTTCCCAAATTTGATGACTCCTTTTGTCAAGAACAACAATTTTATACCTTCGTGTAAAATTCAACCCATGAACACTATTAAAAATTACATCCAATCGCATCAACAACGCTTCTTGGAGGAACTGTTTGCCCTTATACGAATTCCTTCTATTAGTGCCGATTCGGCTTATGCATCACATATGCAACAAGCTGCTCAGACTGTTGCCGATGCACTCTCGGTTGCAGGATGCACCCATACCGAATTATGTCCCACCAAAGGCTACCCCATTGTATATGGGGAGAAAATTGTTGATCCTAAATTGCCAACCGTTTTGGTTTATGGGCATTATGATGTACAACCCCCTGACCCTTTAGACCTTTGGGAAACACCGCCGTTTGAACCCGAAATTCGCAAAACCGACCTCCACCCCGAGGGTGCTATTTTTGCACGCGGTGCCTGTGACGATAAGGGGCAAATGTTTATGCACATAAAAGCCCTAGAAGTCATGGAACGAAATGGCGGTTTGCCCTGTAATATTAAGTTTATGATAGAAGGCGAGGAAGAAGTGGGCAGCGATAACCTTGGAGACTTTGTTCGTGCCAATACCGAAAAACTAAAAAACGATGTGATTCTAATTTCAGATACTGGTATGCTGGCAAATGACATTCCCTCAATAACAACTGGACTGCGAGGACTGAGCTATGTAGAAGTAGAAGTTACGGGACCTAATCGGGACTTGCATTCAGGTTTATACGGAGGAGCCGTTGCGAATCCGATTAATATTCTATCACAAATGATTGCTGCGCTTCATGTTAAAAATAATCATGTCACTATTCCCGGTTTTTACGATAATGTAGAAGTAGTAAGTGATGCTCATCGTGCTGAAATGAACACTGTTCCGTTTTCTTTGGACGAATACAAAAAAGCCTTAGATATTGCTGACATTCACGGAGAAATGGGGTATACTACGCTGGAACGAAAATCCATTCGTCCTACACTAGACGTAAACGGTATTTGGGGAGGATATACCGGCGAAGGCGCCAAAACCGTTATCCCAAGTAAGGCATATGCCAAAATTTCCATGCGGTTGGTGCCAAATCAAAAATCAAGAGAGATTACAGCATTATTTACCAAACACTTTACAGCTCTGGCTCCCAAAAGTGTTGCTGTGAAAGTAACACCACACCACGGAGGCGAAGGTTATGTGATGCATCCTAATGGGCTGGAATTTCAAGCT
The DNA here is from genome assembly GCA_030830005.1 of Flavobacteriaceae bacterium. Taxonomy (GTDB): domain Bacteria; phylum Bacteroidota; class Bacteroidia; order Flavobacteriales; family Flavobacteriaceae; genus UBA7446. The sequence goes on from JAURNV010000027.1 coordinate 56,779, forward strand.
GCAAGTAAAGCTTATCTGGAAACCTTTGGAAAAGCTCCACTTGCTTTTCGAGACGGCGGAAGTATTCCAATTGTGGCTCTTTTTGAAGAAACACTTCAAAGTAAAACCGTTTTAATGGGATTTGGATTAGATAGCGACGCCATACACTCGCCAAATGAGCATTTTGGGGTTTTCAATTTTTTAAAAGGAATCGAAACCATTCCTCATTTTTTCCATCACTTTACAGTGATGTATCAAGAAAATCGATAAGAAATAATTCAGCGGCAATGCCGTCAGCTAAGAACATACCTTTGGGAGTGGTTTTTAAGCATTCTTCTTCTATAGATAATAATCCCTCGTTTACATAACGTTGGGCTTGTGTTTCTAAATACCGGCGATACCTAATGCCTAACCCTTGTTCCATTTGAGGTAACGATACGCCCCAAGACGCACGCAGCCCTATCATAATCGCTTCATTGAATTTATCCACAACACTCAATTTTTCAATCGTTTGCGGCAATTGTTTTTCGTTAATTCTTTTCATGTACTGAGCGTTGTTGCTTACATTCCAATAGCGGCTATTCCCATTATACCCATGCGCCGATGGACCAATACCCAAATAGGACTTTCCCTTCCAATACGCGGTGTTATTTTTTGAATGATAGCCTGGTTTTCCAAAACTGGATAACTCATAATGTTCATAACCAGAGGTAATTAATATATTCCTTAAATGTAAAAATTGCTCCTCCACATCCTGCTCATCCAACAAAGAAACTACCCCCTTTTTTACAAAATGTTCTAAGGCTGTTTTGGGCTCTAGTGTCAAAGCATAAGAAGAAATATGCGACACATCTAAAGAGAGTGCCGTAGTTAGATTTTGTTGCCAATCAACAAAAGTGGTATGCGGTGTGCCGTAGAGTAAATCAATAGAGATATTATTAAAAACCTCCTTTGCCCACAAAACCGCTTGGATAGCTTGTTTACTATTATGAGCGCGATTCATAAGCACTAATTCCTTATCACTAAACGACTGAATACCAATAGACAATCGATTAACTCCAAGATTATATATTGCCTTTATATAGTTTTTAGACAAGTCATCAGGATTGACTTCAAAAGTAATTTCAGGGGTTTGAATTACATCAAAACACGAAGTAACTTGTTTAATAAGTACTTCTACTTGAATGGCGCTAAGAATTGAAGGGGTCCCCCCGCCAAAATAAATGGTTTCTATAGGGAGCTTCACTTCATGCTTACGAAGTTCTATTTCCTTTTTTAGTGCCAACACCATTGCATCAGCATAATTTGCTGAAGTTGAAAAATGGAAATTACAGTAGTGACATGCTTTTCTGCAAAAAGGAACATGAATGTAAATCCCTGACATACTTATTTTTTAATCCGGTGTGCTTCTTGTTGCACAAAGGCACTCCATCCAGAATAACCTTTTTCAGTTTGTTGTTCGGGGTTAAAAGTATGACACACGGCAGCAGCTAATCCGTCAGTGGCATCAAGATTCTTGGGTAACGGGGGAAGTTGTTGCACCATTTGTTGTAACATTTTGGCGACCTGCTCTTTTGAAGCATTTCCATTTCCTGTAATTGCCATTTTAATTTTTCGCGGGGAGTATTCATATATTTTTAGGTCATGAGCAATTCCTGCAGCGATTGCAACCCCTTGCGCCCGACCTAACTTTAACATTGATTGTACGTTTTTTCCAAAAAAGGGAGCTTCAAGAGCCATTTCAACAGGCTGGTAGGTTTTAATTAGTTCTGATGTTCGTGCATAAATGTGTCCTAAACGTACATAATGGCTATCGTACTTACTAAGTTTTAATTCATTGAGTTGAAGGCAGGTGAGTTTCTGCCCCTCTACATGAATTACTCCAAACCCCATAATGGTTGTTCCAGGGTCTACGCCTAAAATAATTCTTGATTCGGTCATATGTAAAAATAGGAATTAAACACTACTTAGAAACATATATCGGTAAGGTCCAAGATACCTCTACTGGGATTTCTAGATTTGTCTTGAATGCAGGTTGAAACCTAGGTAATGAAGCAACGACATCCTCAACAGCAGAAAAAACTATTGGAGAAATGGTATTCTTGTTAATATTAGAATATCCAATAATAGAAAGCTGCCCAATAGTATCAACTTTTAATGTGATAAAGAGAGTATCCATAATCGCTATTCCAGATAGACTCTTTTTGTCAAATTTCTGATCCAATTGGTGTTGCAATATTTCAGAAAAACAGTGTAAATTTTCTTTAGTGTCTTCTTTAGGGCAATCCGGAAACATCGGAGGCTCATCAAATGGCGTCCAATTTATGTTGGGAGGCTTCGGTTTAGTCGAAGGCTGTACGCAACTCAAAAACAAAGATAACGTCACAAAAAGAAGCCCAACATATTTCATTCTATAAAAGTAAAAAAATAAAAAGGTGTTATCCGTTTGGCACTTAAATAATTTGTAGTTTCGAAACTATGGATATTGTTTTGTTATGCCTTGGAGTATTGCTAATTATGGTTGGACTTGCAGGAAGTTTTCTTCCGGTAATTCCTGGTCCTTTGACAAGTTGGTTCGGGTTGTTGACATTGCATTACACAACTAAAGTTGAACAAGATTGGAATTTTCTTGGTTGGACACTTGCAGTAGCCTTAATAATTATGCTACTCGATTACCTAATCCCCATTTGGGGAACAAAAGCATTTGGAGGCACAAAAGCTGGAGCTGTTGGTTCAACAATTGGATTGGTAGTCGGTATATTCTTTCCGCCTTTTGGTATTATTCTTGGTCCATTTATTGGTGCTTATGTAGGTGAACTAAGTAAAAATGCTAATCAAAAGATAGCATTCAAAGCGGCTGTTGGCTCATTTTTAGGGTTTCTTTCTGGAGTAGCTTTAAAATTAATTGTATCACTGCTATATATGATATTTTTTGTTTCGTCAGCTTGGAAAGGGTTTCAATTTTTTTAAAAGAACCAGAGGCAAAAAGGAAGTGTGTACACTTTTCAAATCACAATACTATACTTATTAAAATACGTGTACTGAAGTTGTTTTGTATCAAATCACAATAAATTTTAACTAAACAAAACAATAATAACAGTGTCTTCCTTAATGCATCTCTGGAGCTTTTAATTGTTTATAAAACGGCCTAATATTCCCTAGTAAATCTATAGTGATTTTAAAGGGGTTATGTGTAAGCCAACCCGTCTTTTTGTCGCCAAAGTTCAATATACGGATGTAATTTGGGTAGGTTTGATTATATGAATCTAAGTCATAAACCTGTCTAAACTCGTAATATTTACTTGAAATCCGTTGCACTTTATATACATTTTCCCATAAACTATCGCCTTGGGCCAAGCGTTGGTAAATTTCTTTTTGACTTAACCCTAAAATAAAACAATCATTACTGTGAAGTGTAGTCACAACCATTCGTCCGTCGTCGGGAAGTTGATAAAGCGGCTCTTTATTCCTCACACGCCTTACTGCCTCCCAAAAAGAAACAATATTCTCTTGATATACATTATCTAGAGATTGATATATCATTACATGATGATTATTACGAGGGTTCACATACTTGTTTTGTTCAGGTGTTAATTGTACCGCATTACTCACATTTTCTCGAATGCGCACCTTTCTAACAGGCACTTTATCTCCTCGTTTGTTTGGTAAAAAAATAGTGGTTTCCCAGCCGTACTCTGTTTGCTTAGATAGTGCATTTTTTGGAATCTTACCATTTATAAATCCTCCACATAAATCTATTTGATCGTAAATCAATTCCCGAATGCTTTGATCAACAACTTTACTTACTTGCTTTGCCGTTGTTAGTGAATTGATAGGTTTTTTAATGTGAAATGAATCTGCTTTTCCTGCACCTAAATGTTTTCCGTAAAAACTGTCTTTATGCAATTTTCCTCTTGGAGAAGGGCTAAAAACCATAGCCTTAGAATTTTGAGGAATTTTTCTAAGAACGGTATGGTTTGTGTCAATTGAAACTGAAATACTACTGTACGCATCAAGAGCATCACGAGTAAATTGTTTCCAAGGAGATGGAAAAACTTCTCTGTATGGTATGGGCTCATATCTGTTCCAATGCCTTAATTCATCTAGATATTTAGGCTCGTTCATTGCCGTTACCAACGCAATGAGAGCTGATTCTCTAACATCTAAATGCCTTGGTTTAACCATAAAGGATTTGGGCGAACTAATACCCCATTTTCGGCGCAAACTACTGATAGAATTTCCCCTTGCAGCAATAACATTAGGGCTAACGCGGCTTAAAAAATTTTTTACTTTAAGAGCAATGTGGTGTTGGTCATTAAACTCTTGTCCAATACTGTCTTTAGCATATGTTGTCAACACAAAATGCCTGAACTTTTGGTAGGGCGCATGCTTAGCCGAACCCTTTAACAATTGTTCTAATACACGTGTTTTTACTCCTTCCCAAACCCCAGATGGTTGTTTACTAAAATATTCAAATGGGGTGACATTCAAAATATTCTCTTTAAAGTAGCTCATACACAAGGCCTTATTCCTGTCTGAATCATTAAAAAATCTATTCCAAGGTTGTATGTAAACTATGGAGACTTGATCTGTGTAAAGCTGCTCATATGGAATAGGGTCACCCGTATATGGACACATTTTATTCCACTCTAACCATAATTTGTATTTAATCAAATTGCTATGAGTAGGATTTTGACCGGCATCAACAACAGCATCATGAATTTGGGGCAGCTCTTGTCTACGTACTTTTTTTGAGATGTATAAGGATTTTCGCTGTTTCGCATTTACCTTAACCTCGTTTGAAAGCACAAAATTTATATTATCTATTATGCCGTATTCGGAGATTAGTTTATTGACCAACTTACGAAGTTCAAAAATGGGTTTTTGAGCTACTGGTTTAAAAATGCGCAGTATATCCTGGTCTTCTGCTGGACTTGAGGGCAGTAAATCTTGCTTATCTGCATGCTGATGGATTAAATAGAGTTTTTTTGGGTTAAGCTTAACACTAAATGCGTCAAAAAAATGTGATAACCAAAGTGCCCCATGGATTTTATCCTCCTCTATGGATGCTTCTATGAAATATATAATTGCTGATTTTTTTTCATCATCTATGTTGTCCCAGCATTTTTCACCTAAAGCGTTTTTTACACCTCCTAAAATGATTGCGTTTTTTGTGTCAATTCCGTCTCTAAGGAATTTCAAAATCAATCGTGCAGCTTTCATGCTTATTTTAGAAAATCCTGGCTTAAGCTTAAACACGGCTAAAGCTTTGGCTTTATCAATTGTCAATCCCCATTTACTTCTCAATCTTTCAACCAATTTCTCGTTGTCGGTATAGAAGTGTAAATCATGCCAAAGTTCATGCTGTTCTTTGTCAGAAAATTGCAAAAATTTTGTTCCAAATGCTGTTTTACGAGCCAAATGAGTAATTGTATGAGCTAAAAATATTTTTTCTCCGTCTTCATAATTAAATGCTTCAAAATCGTCTATTTCTAATGCGACTCTTACTTTTTTTAAACAAAAAACTTGAAAAGTGAGTAGCTATCTTAATCGCTTGCTTTCGTTGGTGGTGATTAAGTGGTTCGCCATATAATTTAATGGAGTCAACCCAACAATAGATATTAAACCATTCATTAAGAGGATGGCTCTGCCACATTGTTTTTTTCCCTTTTTCAAATTCACAAGAGGTTGCGCTATTCCCTTGTTTTCTATATTGCGCAGGGCGTTGAGAATACAAAATTCCTTTGTTACTCTCTTTTCCTAATAATGATTTTCTAAAGTCTTTGTCAAGAAATTCGTGATGGTGTTGCTGTTGCTTTAGTATAGCATCCAACTCATTTAGGTACATGCTGCGGCTTAGGTACCGATTTCGTATACGCGCTTCATTGTAGGAGTAGGGAGCACAATGAGTTGGTAATAGCGAATTTAAATATTCTCCTAAATACTGATTTTTTAAAAAATGTTTGGTGTCGTTAATGCCTCGACGATTTGCTAAAGGAAGTCCATTTAGTAAAATATTGGCATTTGTAGAATCAATACCATTCATTATTTTACCTCTACGCTGAGCAAAATGATACAACACTCTACCTAGCTCTAGCCTTGATAATTTCTCGTGAATTCCAATAGCACGTAACTCATATGGATTTAAGGCCATCCATTGGTTCATTTTAATAGAAAGGGTTTTATGCTTATTGTCTTTGCTCCATTTAGAAAGCTCTTTAAGTGTAAGTGGGCATAACTTGTTTGATGCTAAAAAAGAGAGTGTGTTTTGCTTTCTAAAATTCTTACGCATTTGAAGCTTCCTCACATTTCTAACTTGGGTTCGAAGAGTTGCATTAGAAGTTTCACGCTCTCCCTCACCCAAATAATTTAAAAAAGAGGAAAAAACTCGCGTACCCATAGCGACAATACGAGGATTGGTAGAATATCTTACAAGCGACCATCCTATCGATTCTGTTCCAACATATATGCCTAACGTTTGTTTCACTTAAAATTTTTTTTTATATTTGTGACATCTTATCACAATAAGGCTAATGCCGTGGACAACATGTCCAGCGTCCCGCTTAGGTGGAACATTTTTTTTTGCTTCACTTTGATTTTAATTAAAGGGGAAGCCGAGTAGATTCTCGACTTGACCCCTTATAATGTAGCATAACAATCAAAGCAAAAAATGTCGGTTCATCTGCTACGAAAGAACCTATATTCGGGCAAAAAAGGTAGTGGGCACAACTGCTCTTTTCAAATTGGTTGTCTAAATACGATTCCCACTTGTAGCAAATATGCATGTGCTGTTAGCTAAGCGCGCTAACAACTATCAAAATGACATTCAAATAAGTTGAAGTAACCCCGTGAGGAGTTGAATTTTAAAAAAAGTATAGTTTTTGAGTTGTACTATAAATCTTACTATTTATAGTACTTCACTAATAATATTGCGGCCTGTTATCAATAATCTCGTATGAATCTTTTACTGCATCGGCTACGCGGGTTTCTACATTAAGTCTCAATGTATTTGCAATTGAAGATTTATAACCCGCATAATTTGTAAGTTCTTGGGCTTTATTTAAAGCTTTTAGCTGAACTACATAAACACCTGATTCACCAACAATTGGTTTAGAAATATCATTTAAACGCATACCAAATACAGCGCCAACAACTCCGGGCTCTTTAGCAGCCCCTGCAAGCATGGTAGTAAAACGATTAACTGCATTTGAAGTGCTTACCGAAACATCAAATTGCTTTGCTAAGTCCTCAAGGGTTGTGTAATTGCCTAATTGTTTTAACAAAAGTGCTTTTTTCTTTTCCTTTAATACTTTTAATGATACATCCCCTTCCACTTCTTCAGGACTTGGTGTTCCTGCGTTATTAAGTTTTGCAATTTGGACAATGATATATCCTCCAGAGGACAACGAGAATCGCTTAACATCCAATGCTTTTCTATCTTCTTCAAACGCCCATCGGACCACTTGACGTTGGTTGCCAATTGCTGGAAGAGACTCATCTAAAACTTTTACATCATTTATAGTCTTAAGACCATAACCTTTTAATGTTGCTAACTCTTTAAAATCTGTCTGATTTACATCAAGTTCAAATTGAGTTGCTTCTGTAAACACTTGATTACTGGTGCGTTCGGAAGGAATTAGTTTTTTTGCAACTGTAGCTAACTTCACTACATCTTTTTTGTCTTGAACCTCAATTACATGAAACCCAAATTCAGTTTCAACAACGCCTAAGGCTCCAATACGATTGTTAAATACAAAATTGCTAAAAGGAGCAACCATGTCTTCACTTGTAAATTCAGGTAATTCACCTCCATTAGAAGCGGATGGTCCGTCAGAATTTGTGCGTGCCAGTTGCGTGAAATCTCCTCCTCGTTTTACAGAGGACAATAATTTTGATGCTTCTCTTTTTGCTTCTGCCTTGGTGCGTGTCACTGTTTCTGAAGCTCTAGCCGCACCCTTATAAGCGACTAAAATATGGCGCGCTTTTGCTTTCCCCCCATTTTTACGGCTTACCAGTCGTGATATTTTACTGTACCCTTGATCTTCGTATGGTCCAAACACCTCGCCCACTGGAAGGTTAAAAAGCGTATTTGCGTAATTGCTAGAAAGTTCGCTTTTTGTCAAAAAAGCATCTTGATATTGTACGTCAGAGTACTCGTTGATAAATGATGCTATTGCATTTTCTGTGACTGTTGCTAATGAAGGAAAAACTTCTTCTTGTTTGGAAACTTCGTTAAATGCGCGGCGTTCAACTAACAACTCCCGTAATTCATTTTGAATCACAATCTTATCCTCGGGCGTAGGGATTTCAGAAAACATTACATAGCGTAAATCTCTTGAGGCAACACGTTCGTAGTTATCAGCATTTTCTTTAATATAGGATGCAATATCTTTGGAAGTAACCTGTGCAAGGCTGTCAGAAATAATATCATAAGGAATACGAACATAGTCTAAATCAGCAAGGTTGTTTTGCAATTCATAATTTTGTTTTGCTTCAAAATTAGTCACATTTAGGCCTACATTGACCATGTCTTGATATTGCTTTAACCTAATATTGTCCTTAATAGAAGACTCCTGAGCTTTCCACTGTTCAAAACCTTGTGGGTTATTTTGTCTTAAATCTAAGATGAAATCAGCAAAGAGTTCTGTATCAAAAGAGCCGTCTTGTCCCTGAAATTGGGGGTCATTGGAAAAATTTGGGTCAGCTTTTAAAAATTGCTCGATGTGATTTTTGCCAACATATAATCCTAGGGCGTCAAAAGTTTGTTTAAAAGCCTTTGCATTTGTAGATTGATCATAGGCAAATGCTACAGCTTGCATTGTGGACATGCGATAATTGCGTTCAACAAATTCTACCTGACGGCTAAATTCATCAATGTCAATTTCTTCTTCACCCACAACAATTACGGGATCTTGACTTGCCGATGAACTTGCATCAAAAACTCCAGTGAATACAAACGCCAATAGCGCCATTCCAATAATAAATATTAAAAAAATAGAACGCTCTCTGATTTTACCTAAAATAGCCATGGTTTATAAATTTAGACTGCTTGCGAAAATACAATTAAAAAGAAGAATTTAAAATGCTAATTAACATACACTCGAACTAAATCAACTTTAGTGTTTGAAACCTCTAACATTTCGAAGGTATACCCCTCTACAGTAAGCTGTTCTCCCACTGAGGGAATTTCAGCAGCATGATGCACAATAAGACCTCCCAAAGTTTCATATGATTCTGAATGAAGTAAGTTTAACCCATAGTTTGCGTTGATTTCATCAATTTCTAGGCGAGCGGAAAAGGTAAAAGAGCCATCATCATTTAGGATTGAAATGTTAGTTACTGTGTCGTGTTCGTCCTCAATTTCCCCAAATAACTCCTCTATAATATCTTCCAAGGTTAGCATTCCTGCAGTTCCTCCATATTCATCTAATACAACTGCAATACTTCTTCTTTTTTTTACTAATAAATTGAAAACGTCTTGAATACGCATGGTAACCGGGACCCATTCTACTGCTTTAATAATTGGGTGTAAAGCCTTGGGCCTTTTAAACATATCAAAGGCATGGACATAGCCAATGATATTATCCATGCTTTGAGCGTAAATTAAAATTTTAGATAGCCCCGTGGAAGAAAACGTATTTAAGACTTTAGGTAGTTTTTCATAACGGTCCACGGCAATAATTTCGGCACGCGGCACCATTACTTCACGTGCCTTAAGATTTGTAAATGACAAGGCGTTATGAAAAAGTTGAATTTCGGCGTCACGTTCACTTTCATCGCCTGTTTCAATATGTTCTAAAATAAAATCTCCCAATTCAATTTTACTAAATGAAATAGAATCCTCTTGTTTTGGAACCTTAAAAAACCGATGTAATAAACTATCTGAAAAACGAAGTACTACCCAACTGATAGGCTTCATAATTTGATAAAAAAGAAATGCTGGTAGCGCAAAAAAACTCAAAAAGCGATTCGCATAGATTTGAAAAAAAACCTTTGGAAGGAACTCGGCAGTTACTAGAATAACGGCAGTAGAAATTAGGGTTTGATAAAGAATAATTTGAAGTGGCAGCGATGAATATGTAACATAATCTGGAAAAAGTTGACGTACAATAAGTTCTCCAGCAAAAATTCCATAGACAACAAGAGCTATGTTATTCCCTACAAGCATAGAAACAATAAATCGTGAGGGGCTTTTGGTTATGGTTCTCAACAACTTACCAAACCCTTTTTTTTGAGATTTTTGAATTTCTAATCTGATTTTATTTGAAGAAACAAAAGCGATCTCCATACCAGAAAAAAAGGCAGATAAGAGTAAACTGACAACTAAAACCGTAATCTCAATAGGCATGACAATTAAGACTCCTTACGTTTTTCAAGTTTTTTACGGTATCTTCTTCGAATAAAAAACATCAAAAAGGCAATTGCTGCTATGGCAAAATCAACTCCTGTCCGAGCGTCCTCTGTACCATAATAGTACACAACTCGATATAAAAATAACCCTCCAAAAAGGAGGTAAATAATTTCAGATATTCTGTAAAATTTAATCATAATTCTTCTTCTACGGCAACACTACCAACTAGTGGACCAGTGGTTATTTTATTAAAAGATCTGCTTGCGTCTAATACGGATGCGGCAATATCGTAATCTTTGCTTTTAAAGGTAAAGTTTTCTTCCGTAAAAACCCACTCTCTATCCACATCCCAATACAATTGACTTGTAAACAAATTCGCACTATCTGGTGTGTTAATGTGAACATTCCCACGTAAATCAACAAGGTTTGTGCGGTTATAAATAATTCCGTAATCGGCCTTTACATAAGTTTCATCAGCATTTTTGTCAAAAAAAACGACTTCTACTCCTAGGGGAAATTCTGAATAGGGAAATGGTTGGTTTGTAAAGTCAATGTTTTTTGGTGCAGTTAATATAGCAACTGTCCGTGCAGAATCGGTATACACTACCCTTATGGTATCCGCCTCACCTACAGGAAGTGCATCAAATTTACTTAGTTGTTTTACTTGCTCAAAATTATTTTTGCACGACGCAAAACTAAGCGCCAACAAAAACATTACAAGAATTTTAAATTTATAAAAACGGTGCATACTACAACTGTGGCACAGTAATACTATCATTTATCCAGCATGAAAAACGAACTTTTTGACCTGCATTCCCTTCAGTAAAAATATCTGTTTTTGATGGGGCTCTGCCTTCGTAGCTTTCAGCTAACTTAAGTGCCGTTTTCTTAACCCCAGAGTCTACAGCGGCAGCGCGTCGCGCCATTTTTGCTGCTAACCAATATACTGCCCGTTTTTCAAATTGCGTTGAGCCACAGTCGTTTGCACTAGAAGCGTACATGCTGGCAATAAGCATATAAGCCTTACCCATGGAAGGTTGATTTTTGAGGGCTCTGTTGGCATAAGACCTCGCTTTACTCAAAAGACCTCTGGTCTTAAACTTAACGGCAATTTTATACAATATTGTGGCTTTGCGATATTGATCAGTTTCAAGTGTCAAAGATTCTTCATAATAAGCCAATGCAGATTGGCTGTCACCTGCTTTATCTTTCAACAAGCCCAAATAATACGCGGAATTTGCGGAAGGGTTTATCGCATGTAACGCCTCTACCAGTTCTACAAAGAGTGGATCATCAGAACATTCTTTGGCATCCATTCTGCTTGCAGCTCGATTTAGCCAAACACTGTCGGACTTATTTTCTTCAAAGTTTTTTCGATATAGAGGAATTAAATTTTCACAGCTTGATTCCTTTGAAATTATAGCATCCAAATTTCCGGCATAAGTCGAAAAAGCCAAAACATTGGTTTGGTAAACCCGTTTGTTTCTTTGCTCCCTAGAAGTTAAGGGCTGACCTGAATCTTCCTTGTTTAAGACAACATCAAGTTTTTTTGCCAAATTGGTTTGTTCCAACTCAAATTTTTCTGAGATATCTTCATACTTATTAAACAATTCCTCAGTACTCAAATTACCTTCCTTGTATAAATTGAAAGCCGTTTTAAAAAACGTATAAAGATTTTTTGGGCTGGTAAAGCTGTTAGGGTCTTGGCTAAACGCTTTATTAAAAATATCAAACGCCTGTTGTGTAGTGCCCAAATTATTATCGACTATAGCCTGAGCTTTAGAAGACAGAATTTTTCCTACTTCACTTTCGCCCCTTTTTGTCGTGGGGAAATACGTAATCCAATCGTCATAAAGTGCAAGAAGCTCTTGCTGATAAGTTGCTTTATCAGCAGTTGCATTTTCAATTTTATGTTCCAAAATACGTTCGCCATATTTAAAAGTAGCTACGTTTAATTCAGGACATAGCTCAAGCACTTCTTTCCAAGGCTGATAAGCCGAGTCGTAGTTTTTGACTTTGGCAAATTCAGCAAAAATGGACAAGTTTGCAGGGCATGAGCTTTTATCAGCTTGAGTAAAAGCTAAAGTGCTCATAGCGAACATCAAAAAAAGTAAGTTGTTTCTCATAACTAATTAATCATATTTTCTTTTGATAAACCAAACATCAGAAAGTGAAAATCCTAACATAATGTTTGTGTAATTTTCTTTAACTAAACCTGAATCAAGTGTTCCTAATTGACCTATTTCTACACCAATATTAACTTTTGACAACCCGCTTAGTGGTAAGCCTATCCCAAAGGTTATGCCAAAGTCTTTAATATCTTGCTTTTTAAGGATAAGGCCTGTATGCTCAAATCTAGTTCCTAACCTATAAACAATTCGATTAAAAAAGTTTGTAAAGGAGTCGTATTTAGGAATATAAAAACCTCCCAAAGAAAATCTTGAATTGGCTACATATTCTACATCAGGATTAGATTCTAAAGGATACGTTACGCCTTGATTTGTATTAACATAAGTTGCTCCGACAAACCACTTTTGGGGTTTACCAAAACTTATTCCAATCGTGGTTTCAGCAGCAATGTTATTAGATGTGTTTGCTAGAGCTTTTAAATCAATATCTTGTTGTGTGCCTATACTTCCTGAGGAGGTTAGGGTTGAAAGTGTTCTAGTGTTTGAGCTTTTCAATGCACTGCTTGGGGTATACGTTGCAGATAATTGCACCTCGTAATCCGAAAAAATACTTTTGTTGTAATGCGCACCAAATGTATAATGAGCACCACTAAGCTCAGATCGAGTAAACAATTGCGAGTTTAGCTGGACATTAGAGACAGACTGTAAAATTGTTTTTTCTGTAAAACCAAAATTATAATTTGCGCTAAAACCTAAACTTAGTCCATCTACAGGCATAAATCCAATTCCAAAAAAAGTACTGTTCACACCACCCGTGCCGGAAAATGCACTTTGTTGCTCCAAGCCATTAAGGTTATCCGATACTATAATTCGATAACCTACAGAAGATTTTGGTCTTAACCCAAAACTAAAGGCAAAATACTTTGTGGGTACGCTAAGAGCTAAATACCTTAAGGAAGCAACGCTGGTTGATTCAAAAGATTGTTGCGCTTGTTGTTTTGAAGCCCTGTAATCTGCACCTACTCTATACTGAATAAACTTTAACTTCGCTAGTGTGGCTGGATTGTCTAAACTAAATTGGGTGCTGTCTGCATAGGCTGTTACACCCCCAATAGAATTGTTTTCAACTGTTCGACTTACAATTGGTTGTCCAACTCCGTAATAAGAATAGGGCGAAAGCGTTGTGTTTTGCGCATATATACTTGCTGAAAAACAAGCAAGTAAGAGGATAAGGTAATTAATTTTCATGTAATGAATTAAACATCAGTAGGCGGTGTAAACCTTTTAAGATTAAATCAGCGTCAGCAAATATGGTATTTTTTATTTTTTTAATCAAAAAATCTGCGTCTCCGCCTGTTAAAATTATGGTAAAAGTGCCATAAACATCTGAAAAAGCATCTATTTGTGCTTGAATATCAGCCACAATACCCAATTCAACTCCTGATTGCATACTTCCTTTGGTACTCGTACCTACTAAAGGGGGCAAATCTTTTGGCTCCAACAAAGGCAGCTTTTCAGTAAACAAATGCATGGCTTTGTATCTCATTGCTCTTCCGGGAGAAATAGCACCTCCATGATGATGCCCATCGGCAGATATAAAATCATACGTTATGCAGCTACCTGCATCAATAATAAAAATCGGAGATTCTGGATGGGTATGTAATACTCCTGCAAGTGCTGCCCTTCGGTCAACACCCAAACTTTCAATAGTGTCGTAAGCCGATGTAAAGGGGTATTTTGTGGATTCGTTTATATGATGAATTTCACAAGATTTGGGCAACTTAGACAACAAATGCTTTGAGGTTAATCCCACTGCACCAATAAGAACCTTTGTAAATGGATGAGATTTGTGGAATGCATACCATTGATCCTCAGACCAATCGTTACAAATTCCAGAGTGCACTAATTCTTGATTTTCAAAATACCCGTATTTGATTCGTGTATTGCCTACATCTAGCACCAAATGTTTTGCTTTGCTCATTGTTGGCTAATGTAGAAGTTTTTTTTCAAGCTACTTGCCATTTTTAGGAAAGGAAGTATATTTGTGCCTCACTTTTGAAGGGTACCTTAGCTCAGTTGGTAGAGCAAAGGACTGAAAATCCTTGTGTCCCTGGTTCGATTCCTGGAGGTACCACCCTAACCCTTCGCATTAGCGAAGGGTTTTTTTATGTTATTTTTAACGTCTTTGATGCTAACACAATGTTGTTCTCATAAATTTTAAAAACCCCTTTCAAGACACTATATTTGCCGCAGCAAATTTGCTATTATCCTTAAAAAGTGTCTTTATGTCTTTTGACTGGACCGACATCCTCATACCAATAGCTATTTTTTTAATGGTTATTTATGCGTTATGTTTGATTCTAATCTTTTTCTACGCCTTAAGTCAACTAAGCTTATTGTTCAATTACATTAGGCAGAAAAACAATATCAATCAAGACTTAGTTTATGATTTAAATGATTCAAATGAGGTACCCCTTGTTACAATTCAATTGCCTATTTATAACGAATTATATGTAGTTGAGCGACTACTTGACTTTGTTTCTAAAATCGAGTATCCGAAAAACAAATTAGAGATTCAAGTATTGGATGACTCAACTGATGAGTCTTTAGCGATAACAGCAAAAAAAATCAAAGAATTATGTGACCTTGGCCATGATATAGTTCATGTATGTAGAAAAACTCGCGAAGGCTATAAAGCCGGTGCGTTAAAAGAGGGGTTAAAAACTGCCAAGGGAGCGTTTATTGCCATTTTCGACGCAGACTTTACCCCAAAAGAAGATTGGCTCTTAAAAACCATTCCCTTTTTCAAAAACAATAAAATTGGTGTTGTTCAAACTCGATGGGGTCATATTAACAGAGATTTCTCTGTGTTAACCAAAGTACAATCCTTTGCATTAGACATGCACTTCACCCTCGAACAAGTAGGGCGCAACTATGGCGGACACTTTATGAACTTTAATGGCACTGCAGGGGTTTGGAGAAAAACTTGTATTGAAGATGCAGGAAATTGGGAAGGCGACACTCTCACTGAAGATTTAGACCTTAGTTATCGTGCTCAACTGCGTGGATGGAAGTTTAAATACTTAGAGGATGTTGAAACCCCAGCAGAATTACCCGTTGTTATGAGTGCAGTACGGTCACAACAGTTTAGATGGAACAAAGGAGGAGCAGAAAATTTTAAAAAAATGATTTCCAAGATATTTAATACACCAAACTTGGGGCTAAAAACTCGACTTCACGCCACGATGCATTTGCTAAACAGCAGTATGTTTTTAACCGTTCTTGCTGTAGCCGTTTTAAGTATACCCATGCTCTATATTAAAAATGAATTAGGGTATTTTAATGGGTTTTTTAATATCACTAGCCTCTTTATCATTAGCACCATAATCTTCTTTATTTGTTATTGGTTTACATACAAACGTATTCACGGTGGTGGGTTTGGCAATTTTATTGAATTCAGTAAAAGCTTTGTTACTTTTTATACAATTGCTATGGGCTTTTCTTTACATAATTCTGTTGCAGTTTTAGAAGGTCATCGTGGTAAACGAAGTGAATTTGTACGAACACCAAAATTCAATATTGCACGATTTAAAGACAACATCAAGAAAAACATATACCTCCAAAAAAACATCTCAAAACACACCGTTTTAGAGGGGCTTTTGACGCTCTATTTTCTCTTTGGAATGTTAAGTGCTTTTTTCGTTGGAACAAACGGTGACTTCGGATTATTCCCCTTCCACTTGTTACTTTTCTTAGGGTTTGGATTTATGGCTTACAGCTCGGTTAAGGAAAACGCTTAGCTTATAGCATTTTTAATGTGTCCACTTCACTTTTAGTCAAATGTCTCCAGTGTCCACGAGGCAAATCCTTCTTAGTTAGGCCTGCAAACATCACTCGATCAAGAGAAATTACTTCATACCCCAAATGTTCAAAAATACGTCGTACGATTCGGTTACGCCCTGAATGTAATGAAATACCAACTTCCCGTTTTGAAGCGCCCTGAACATGGCTTACCTCATCAGCTTTTATAACACCATCTTCCAAAGAAATACCACTTTTAATCTTTTGTAAGTGTTGTCCACTAACCACTTTGTCGAGCACAACATGATACAATTTTTTTATACCTGAACTAGGATGTGTGAGTTTTTTTGCTAATTCGCCATCATTGGTAAAAAAAAGCAACCCTGTTGTAGGGCGGTCTAATCGCCCTACAGGAACAATCCTAGATTTGGTAGCATTTGCAATCAATTCCATTACCGTTCGCCGGGCTTTTTCGTCTCGTGTGGTAGTAATAAATCCTTTGGGTTTATTTAGCAAAACATAGGCTAATTTTTCGGCTTGTAATCGCTGTCCGTCAAAGTGAACTATATCTGTAGGCTTAACCTTGTAGCCCAATTCAGTCATTATTTTATCATTGACTTTAACAGAGCCCAACTGAATATGCATATCCGCCTCGCGTCGTGAACAAATTCCAGCGTGAGCTATAAATTTATTCAGTCTGATTCCGTCGTTAGATTTCGGGTTAGGTCGCTTTTTCATAGTTGTCAATAAGACTACAAAGGTAAGAAGCCTAAACGGTTAGCCGAAGCAGTGGTAAGCTTATTATTCCTAAAAAAATAATAAGACGAACCGATTGCAACAGCAGTCCCATGTGGTAGCTGGATGAAATTCGCCATAGGAAATAGGGAAAAACAAAAAGAAACCCAAAAGCGAAAACATAATAAAATTCCATGGCGTTGAGGGTAAAAAAAGTGTTGAGCAATACAATGACCAAAAGGGCAAAAAAGACTAAAATAGTAATTAGCTTTTTGGTTTTACGCTCGCCCCAAACCACCGGAAATGTACGATAGTTTTGCGCCATATCCCCTTTAATATTATATAAATCTTTGATAAACTCTCGAATACTAATAAGTGTGTATAAATAGGCAGCGTGGGTAAATATTTCAAGCGAAAAATTGTTGTAGTAAACTGTAATAGCAAAAAATGGTATAACGGTAAGTAGTGTACTTGTAAGTGTGCCAAACCATAAATCGCGCTTTAATAACGAAGAATACAAAAACATAGCTACCATATAGGCAGTAAAAAACACTACTGCTCTAAACGACACATAACTTGCCACCAATAATGATAAGACCGAACACGCAAAGTACATTCCAAGTTTTGTTTTAGCAGAAATATGGCGTTCAAGTAGTGTTTTTTCAGGACGATTGATAAGATCTTTTTCTTCGTCAAAAAATGCGTTGAAGATATAACCCCCAGAAACGCTAAATCCAGTAGCGAGCACAATAAGCCAAAGATTGAGATCAAACAAAGTTACAGCAATATCGCCTGAAGAAAATATAAAAACCGCTGTTAAGATTTGTGCTGTCATCAACACCGAAACATTTATCCCCCGCACCAAAGAAAACAACCCAATTGCCTTTAAAAACAATCGTTTTGGGGGCAAATGAGACTTCATGTTAAAAGGTATAAACGACCTCGAGTTTGTGGCCAGTAAGTAATGCTTTAGCTTTGGGTAAATCCGAAGTAAACCCTAGAATATAGCCACCGCCACCTGAGCCGCAAAGTTTAAGGTAATAGGCATTGGAGTCTAATCCTTTTTTCCACAATGCTAGAAATGGTTTAGGAATCATCGGCGTAAAATGACGCAATACTACCGAAGAGAGTTTTTTTACATCTTCAAAAAGGGCCGGTGTGTTTTTGGTTAAAAAATGCTCAATACAGCGATCCGAAATAGTAATAAACTCATCTTTCATCATTTTTCGAAAAGCCGGAGCTTCCAAATTATCCATAAAAATAGAAACCATTGGAGCCGTTTCACTTGTCATTCCACTATCGAGTAAAAATACTGCTGCTTTACCATGCTGTGATTGTGAAGGAATTCCAGTAGGCTCTATATCTGATTTAGAATGAATTAATATGGGTAAACTCAAAAAACTGTTTAGTGGGTCTAACCCAGAAGACTTTCCGTGAAAAAAAGACTCCATTGCTGAAAAAATCGACTTAAGTTTTGTCAATTTCGTGCGAGTGAGGTTTTCAAGTACAGTTATTTTTTCCAAGGCATATCGGTCATAAATAGCTGCCACAAGAGCGCCACTACTTCCTACGCCATATCCTTGTGGAATACTGCTATCAAAATACATCCCGCTATTTAGATCAGTTGCTAGTCGTTCTAAATCAAAATGTACCAACTGAGTGTCTAGAACTGAAAGATGTTTAGCAAATTCACGAAGTTTAGTGTTCGAGTCAATCGCTTCTTTGGATGATGTATTATCCATCCGCAAAGCTCCTTTGTAAAAGTTGTAGGGAATAGAAAGACCTTTGGAGTCTTTGATAATTCCATACTCTCCAAAGAGTAAAATTTTTGCGTAAAACAATGGTCCTTTCACAATAGCAAACTTAGTATTTTTTTATTCCCGCACCAACGGTATCGTGCACACATTGGCGGTTTTCACAATATTGAAGCAATTCAGCGTCAATAAATTGTTTTGTTTGGGAAGCTACTTCATTGGGATATAGGACATGAACATTTGCTCCAGCATCTAAAGTAAAACACACCGAAGTGCCGGTTTCTTTTCGAAACGCCCAAATTTTTTGAATCACACTGAGCGTGTTTGGATGCATCAGTATAAAATAGGGGTCAGAGGTCATCATCATCGCATGTAATTGAAGGGCTTCTTTTTCTACAATAGAGATAAATCCATCAACATTACCTTGTTGTAAAATGGGTAGCAATTGGGCTAAATGTGCATCTGCCTGTACAAAACGTTGCTCAGCATAGGGATGGTTATACATGAGTTTATGCCCCAAGGTACTACTTACCTGTTTTTGTCCCTTATCAATGAGTAAAATAGTGTCGTGATAACTAGCAAAAATAGGATGTGAATTAGTGACGGGTACTGCTAACAAATCTGATCCGTTTTTTACTAAAGGATGTACTCCCCATGCCATTAAAGGCCCTTGAACACTGCGGCACGCACTTCCTGATCCCAATCGTGCCAAAAAAGAAGTTTTAGCTAGTTTTTCCTCTTCAGAAAAAGAGGTGAAATTCGATTCAAAATCCACCAAACAAGCAGCCAATGCTGCCATAGAAGATGCTGAAGATGCAATACCGCTACTGTGAGGAAAGGTGTTTTGAGACTTGATTGTTAATTTATAGTGTGCTAAAAAAGATTGGTAGGGCAAAATACGTTCAAAAAAAGTTTCGAGTTTTGTCCGAAAACTCAATACTTCTTTTCCTTCAAAGATTAATGAAAACTGTACTTTTTTATTTGGCTTTTCCAAAGGAGAAAAAACAACCTCTGTTTGGGTTTTTGCCCTTGAAAGAGTAAAACTGAGGGAAGCATTTTTGGGAAGCTGAGGTTCCGATTTCCCCCAATATTTTACAAGTGCAATGTTGCTAGGAGCCTCCCAGCGCGAAGTAAATTCCTGAAGGTTTTTTGGTGCTTTTTTAGCTATAAAGCGCTCTTCCATATCTTACAAAGATACGTATGAAACCACATTATTGTGTTGTACTAATTGGAAATTATACTGTTTTTATTAATTTTGTAGCACTTACTTTAAACAAAATATCATGTTCTCTAAATCTATTGTTTGGCCTACATTAACCGTGTTCTTGTTTTTCTTTATTACTCCCTATTTTTTTTATTGGGCAAGTGAAGCATGTTTTCAAGAGTATGTTCTTATCGATATCAGCCGCCCTGATGAAGAGCTAAAGCTTGGTCTACTTGCTCTAGGGGTATTTCTAATGTCCTTTGCTTTTGTCCATCTTTTTAAGAAGTGGTGTTCTGGCGAATTTTCAAACAAAAGCGGATTTATTTTTGGCCTTTGGATAGCCCTTTTTTATAATGTGTCTATGGGTTTCATTCGCTATGCTACAACAGAAACTGTTGAGGCTCCTTTTTACATTTTAGACGCAATATTTTGGGCTGCCATGTATGCTGTTGGAGGAGTTCTTGTAGCTACGGTTTCTAGAATAACAACGAAATAAATAGTTATAAAAAAACCCCGCTGAGAGCGGGGTTTTTACTGTTCTACCAAACTATTCCAATTTTTTAGGAAGAACACTTATACCAAATCCTCCAGCGGGGACGGTCTCTATTTTTAATTTAGATTTGCTAGTAACTGTTTTTGTTTCAATTACATAGGCCTGTGGGTTTGTTTTATAATCGGCTTTGGGGTGGTCACGGTAAATAGTAGCTGTATATTTTTTTCCTGGAGTCAAGAAAGAAAAATCAACTACCGCTTGGCGGTT
This sequence comes from Flavobacteriaceae bacterium, assembly GCA_030830005.1. Lineage (GTDB taxonomy): Bacteria > Bacteroidota > Bacteroidia > Flavobacteriales > Flavobacteriaceae > UBA7446. Next base: position 77,492 of record JAURNV010000027.1, read on the forward strand.
GTTATACCCATTGCTATTGCCTACAAACCAATTTGGGGTGCTTTTTTCTTTTCGGGCAATGGTAATATACTCTCCAGGTTCGGCTTCCAAATACACCGATTTTTCCCAATCAATACCAACATCTTTAATAAATTGAAAGGCGTCCATAAACTTCTCGTAATGCTCAGGCAAATCGGCAGCCATTTGCAATGGGGAAAACATAACCACATACAACCCGAGTTGATTTGCTAGGGTGGTATTAACATGGGAATTATTGTTCGGATTGAGTTTACTGATATCCATTTCGAAAACACCTGGAGTGTAATCCATAGGTCCACCTATCAAGCGCGTAAAAGGTAAAATGGTGGTGTGATTTGGCTTTGAGCCGCCAAATGCTTGAAACTCTGTTCCTCGAGCCGACTCATTTGCAATGAGGTTAGGATAGGTACGAGCCACACCTGTAGGACGAACGGCCTCGTGTGCATTTACCATGACTTCATATTCAGCAGCTTTTTGAATTGCATAGTGATAGTGATTAACAATAAACTGGCTGTAATGGTGTTCTCCTCTAGGGATAATATCGCCTACATAGCCGCTCTTAACAGCATGATACCCATTATCCTTCATAAACTGATATGCTTTATCCATTTGGCGTTCATAATTACGAACCGATGATGAAGTTTCATGGTGCATAATCAATTCTACTCCTTTACCTCTAGCATAACTATTAAGAATTTTAACATCAAAATCGGGATATGGGGTAACGAAATCAAAAACATAATCTTTGGAGTGTCCAAACCAGTCTTCCCAGCCTACGTTCCAGCCCTCAACCAAAACCCCATCAAAGCCATGTTGTGCTGCAAAATCAATATAACGCTTAACGTTGGTGTTATTCGCTGCATGGGTTTGATTTGGCGTAGTCGATCCAAAATCAGTCTTTCCAAGTTTAACAGCATTAACATCATTTGTATAGCTCCATGAGCTTTTCCCAGTAATCATTTCCCACCATACACCAACGTATTTCATTGGCTTAATCCATGAAGTGTCTTCAATGGCGCAGGGTTCGTTTAAATTGTATGTCATGCGCGAGGCAAGAATATCACGCGCGTCTTTGCTTGCAATAATAGTACGCCATGGGGTGTGGTGTGGTGTAACCATATATGCCATATTGCCAGTAGCATCTGGTGTTAACCACGATTCAAAAGTCAATGTTTGAGGGTCAAGGTTTAGATGCATTGCAGGATAGTCAATTAGCGCTGCTTCATGAATGTTTACATACAATCCGCTGTCTGTTTTCAGCATCAAAGCTGTTTGTACTCCTGTTTTAGAAAATTGCTCTTGTGAGGCATTTCCTGTTAGTGCTGTATCAAAAAGAGATTCAATTTCTGATAATTTAGATGTAGTATAATCGTATTCCTGGGTGTCGTAATCTCCAGGTATCCAGTGTGCTACATGATCGCCTGTCATGGCAAAAGCAGTGCGCTCTTGTGCAATAATAAAATGTCCCATATGTTGCTGAACAGGAAATTCGTAGCGAAAGCCAACCCCTTCGTCAAACACCCGAAAACGAATGTTCATTTTACGCTTTGTTGCCTCTTGCTCCAAAGCTATAAGCATTTCATTGTAGTGATTTCTGATGCTATTTTCTTCTCCCCAAACAGGTGTCCACGTCTCGTCTTTGGTGTTAAACTGCACATCTAATACTGTAAAGTTTTCAATTAACGGTTTAGCATTAACCAATTCGAAACCCAAATTACTTTTTAACACTACTGCCTCACCTTTGTAGTTTAAAGTGTATGTTGGTTTTCCTTCTGGTGATAATGAAAAAAAGACTTTTGTGTGTTTGTTTGGGGACAAAAGCGATTGCCCTGAAACACTTGAAATTGTAAAGAAAAAAAGGAGAGTAATAAAATTTTTCATTCCATGTGTTTAATTTGTAACCAATATATATTCCCAAGGGGCTAACGAAAGATCTGAAATAGAACGTTGCCCATCGCCAAAAACATCAGAAAAGGTACCTTCTACATTAAGCTGAAAAGTCTGTGGTAGTGAAGAACAATTTCCTATAAAAAACAGGCTGTCGTTTGCTTTATATCTCGAAAAAGCCAATACGTTTTCATTTTTTGTTTCTAGTATTGCTATGGAAGCGGGGTGCTTCCCAACATCTAATGCAGTGGTGCGTTTTTTTAAAGCATTCAACGTTTTGTAAAAGTTCATAAACGGAGACTCTTTTTTAGGAATAAAATCCTTTTCAAAAAACGCCAATCTTTTATCCAGACCATACTCTTGCCCCGAATAAATTAGTGGCACACCCGGCATCGCATAAGTTAATGCTGCCATTAGCTCACGCGCCTCACCCATACGTTCTGTAACTGTACCTTGCCAAGAATTTTCATCATGATTTGAAGTAAAGTTCATAACCGCATGTTCGGAACTGTAGTTTTCTTGGACTTCTAAAAGATGTTTTTCTAAATCATTTGCGTTCATTTTTCCTTGTGCTACCTGATTTAGTTTGTGATGTCCAGACCAATCATACGACATATGAAACAACTCGATTAGTGGATAACCTCCTTTGTGATTGCCATCGGACTCTGCCAACATCACCACGGGTTTAATTGCATTTAGCCTTGCAATGGCTTTTTCCCAAAACGGAATAGAGATGTTATAGGCAGCATCGCAACGATACCCATCAATGCCTACCTCCTCAACCCAATAAGCCATGTCATCTTCTAACGCTTGGAGCATTTCGGTATTGTCAAAATTCAGTCCTGCCACATCTGTCCAGTCAGGATTTGGAGGAATTATATTTCCGTCATCATTTTTTATATACCACTCTGGATGTGCTGAAATCCATGGGTGATCCCATGCTGTGTGTCCAGCAACCCAATCCAACATAACAAACATGCCTAATTTGTGCGCTTCGTCTACCAATTGCTGAAAATCTTCAAGGGTACCAAATTCAGGGTTTACACCCCTATAGTCACTAATAGAATAATAACTTCCTAAAGTTCCTTTACGATTCTTTTTTCCAATTGGATGAATGGGCATAAACCACAAAATATCTACACCCAAATCTTTAAGTTGTGGCAAATAGGATTGAAGCGCTTTGAAGGTACCTTCTTCAGTAAATTGACGTACGTTAACTTCATAAATGACAGCATCAGAAAGAGCCTCGTTTGTAAAGACATCAGGATTGTTCGTAGGGGGAGTTGAATTGCATGAGATAAAAAACAATCCAAAAACAAAAGTAAAAGTGAAAAATAGGAATCGCATATTAAGGAGTTTCGAATGAAATGAGTTTAATGGATTTTGCAGGTAGTTGTAAGGATGTGATAAACGATATATTTTCGCCACTAAACACGTCTTGACCACTTTTTACATTGCCCATACGCTGTACAAATCGCTCCAAATCGAGTGCTTGGGGTTCTTTGTTCGCGTTAAGAATTACCATAACCGTTTTGTTGTCATCATATCTGAAGTAGGTATATACTTCGTTTTTGGGACTGTAATGCATCGTCTTGCCATGATGGATTACAGGCTCGTTTTTTCGCCAATTAAAGAGTTTGGCAGTAAAGTCATAATAGGCGTTTTCAACTTCAGTTCTACCCTCTGCAGAAAATGCAGTACGTATATCATCATGCCAACCGCCGGGAAAGTCTTTTCGAAGGTCTGCGTCTCCATTATCTTTCAGTCCACGCATGCCTATTTCAGTACCGTAATAGGTTTGAGGTACGCCACGTACCGTCGCCATTAGTGTAGTTACTATCTTGTAATCTCCAAAATCGGGAAGAATTTCATTGATGCGCGTGGTATCGTGATTTTCTAAAAACACCATTAGGTCATTTGGGTTGGCATACAAAAAATCATTTTGAAAAACCTTATAGATTTTATTCATTTTTTGATCCCACCAGGGGGTTTTATCTGTATACGCTTTGTGCACAGCACCATAAAGCGCAAAATCTTTAACGTGGGTAACATGAGAATTAAACCCACTCATGGCAGCAATAGGACTATCTTTTTGCCAGTAAGAAAGATGTACGGGGTTCATCACCCAACTTTCGGCAACAATACTAAAAGCTGGATATTCATCCATGATTGCTTTACTCCACTGCGTAACTTCTTTAGTGCTGTTGTATGGGTAGGTATCTACGCGAAACCCTGACAAATCAGCGTATTCAATCCACCAAATGGCATTTTGAGTTAAGTATTTCAGCAATTGTGGTTGCTTTTGGTTAAGGTCTGGCATAGATGGCACAAACCATCCATCAACCATTTCATTTTTATCAACATCGGCGGCATAGGGGTCAGTAAAAATCTCTTTAACATGACTTGACTGAGTATAGGAATCCCACTGGTTAATCCAGTCTTTAGAAGGTAAATCTTTTATCATGTAATGTTCCAAACTCCAATGGTTAACTACATAGTCCATAATAAGCTTCATGTTACGCTTACGCATTTCTATAGCCAATTTCCTATAGATTTCGTTTGTGCCAAAACGCTTGTCAATTTGGTAAACATCACTAGCAGCATACATATGGTACGAGCCTTTTGGGTCGTTGTCTTCAACAACTGGGGTGTTCCAAATCGCAGTTACGCCCAAGCTTTCTATATAGTCTAAATGGTCAATGATGCCTTGCAAATCACCTCCATGCCTACCCCAAGGGTCTTGCCTGTTAGGTTGTTCGTATAAATCGGGATGTGCGTCGTTTGAAGGATCGCCATTAGCAAAGCGGTCGGGCATAATCAGATAAATAAAATCTGAGCTGTCGTATCCATTACGATCAGCAGAACCTTCTCGACGAGAATTTAGCGTGTAGGAAACGGAAATCGAATCTTTTCGTTTATGTTTTAATTTTAATTGATAGGTTCCTGCGTTTGTGTCTTTTACATCAAGATATATAAAGAGATAGTTTTTACTCTCGAGCCGAAC
>JAURNV010000028.1 GCA_030830005.1 Flavobacteriaceae bacterium
CTAGTTCCTACATAAGATGTCCAAGACTCATCATCACCTTGTAGCTCCAAAACAAGATCTCCTTCCGCTATCCCATTGAGCTCCCCATCAAGATAGGAGAAGGTAAGTGTGCCTGTAAAACCAGAGAGTAAGGCAGCTGAGCTGTATACACGAGACACAGAGCTGTTTTCAATTCCACTAATGGCAGTAGCAGATCTTGCTACAGCATTTTCTCCACTGATGACATACGTAGCATCAGGTGCAATTTCCAACCCACCTAGGTTAATGGAACTGCCCGAAGCAATGGACACAGAAGAATTAGAACTTACGGTTAATATTTGACTAAATAAACAAGAAGAAGTAAATAATGCAGAAAGGGTTAGTAAATATTTTATCATTGTATAAATGTAAAAAAAAAACGGATAAAGACGTTTACTTATTATTTAATATAAAAGGATTTGAATCAGCTTCGAAATAGTTCGACACACTCCCTTAGCCTCCACTTTTTATCTAAGAGAACAACAAAATAGTATTACAACTATTTAATTATTTGTTCGACAGCTTGAATATATCTTGTGATAGCATCTTACTATTCAATAGGCTTAAAACGTACTACAGTTCCTCCACCTGATGCAAGTTTTAAATGTAAGTTATCGCTCTTATCTAGTAAAATTTCTTCGATGACGTAGTCGGCTGGATTTTTATCCCAATGCGCATCTTGGCCGTCTTTATATATAGTTGCAATATATTTTTTTTCTTTATCTAGAAAATCAAGAGAAATTGAAAAATCTCTAGCTTTTTCGTTCGTAATTGATCCTAGATACCAATCATCAGAAGCGCTATCTTTCCTTGCTGTGGTTATGAACTCACCAATTTCTCCATTGATATAACATGTTTTTTTCCAATCTACAGGCACATCTTTGATAAATTGAAAGAGGGGTTGATCTTTATAGTTTTCAATAAAATCAGCTGCCATTTGGATGGGGCTATAAAAAATCAAGTAGTACGCAAGTTGTTTTGTCAAGGTAGTATTTACCCTTTGTGTTTTTCCGAAAACGTTGGAACCAATTGATTCCATATCTTCTTTTGAGGCGGTTTGTCTTTCTCTAGCATCAAACCCTTGATTTGGTATTGTAATGCTGGTTTCTCCAGATACTTTTCCCTTCTTTGAAATTGTTACTATCCTGTTATTAAGATTTAGCAAGTCGGGAAGCCAAACATCATTATTGTCAGATGCTACATCATGAGCAGTAATCCCCCATTCCCATTTTCCAGGTTTCATCATTTCAGTAATTGACCATACGTATATAGAGTCTTTGCCTTTTTTATTAAAAGCCATAGACATTGGCTTAGTTTGCCAAAATGATTCACCTCCTTTAAATCTAACATTGGAATACCCATTACCTTGGTCTATCAATGTGATTTTCACAGGAAATTGATTAGATATATCTGAATCTAATTTCTGATAAAGTAAATCGAATATTCCAGGTGTAAAATCCATTGGAGATTCTAACATTCGAGTAAACGGTAGTATGGTGGTATGACTTACAGGGTTTCCTCCATTTCCCCAAGCATTGTATTCCATCCCTCTAGCTCCTTCTCTAGTTAACATGTTTGGAAATGTGCGTCTTTCCCCTGTATCTTTTATAGGTTCATGGAAGTTAACTGCTATTTGATATTCTACAGCTTTCTCCAATACTTTTCTATAATAGTTAACACCATGCTGACCATAATGATATTCTGTCTTATCCATCATATTTCCTACATGGCCAATTTTTACTTTTTGTATCTCTAAATCTTGTAATAATGAAAAAGCATCATCAATTTGAGCTAAGTAGTTTCGTGTACTGGCACTAGTTTCGTGGTATGCTTGCAGGGATATCCCTTTTGATTTTGCATAATTTTGCACACTTTCTAAATCAAAATCTAGTGTGGTTTTGGTAAAGCTAGTTGTTACGGTGTCTCCAGGAAACAAGCCCGTAAAGCCGGCAGAGGTACCCTCAATTAAAACCTCATCAAAACCATTTTCAGCAGCAAAATCAATATATTTTTTACTCCTTTCCATAGTAGCACCATGTCTAAAACCTTCACCCCAAGTCCATTTTCCAATGATCATACCCCACCATATTCCAATATACTTCGTCGGCTTAATCCACGACACATTACCCAATTTGTTTGGCTCATTACAGTTCAGTGTAAGGTATGACGACAGTAGATCAGTAGCAGAATCGGCAATTTTGATTGTACGCCATGGGGTCATAAAGGGGATTGATGTTCTTACCTTATCCCCATTTGACCACGGAGCCAAGTCACAATATAGTTTAGTCGAATTTCGGTTGGCAATTTGCATAGATGAATAGTTAATTAGTGAGGCTTCATGAATACTCAAATGTGTTCCATCTTTAAATCGCATGGTCAATGGGGTGTGAACCGTATCAATCTCAGATATCGGTGACTGTGTATAAAGTTGTTCGTACCTGTTAGGGTGGTATGATTTTATCCACCATGATTCTGCATTTGAGGCTATGTTAAACTCAGTTACTTCATCAGAAATGATTACCTTTTCTCTGTTTCCGAGTTTTTTAACATGGTATCTAAAAGCTACCCCATCATCATAAGCCCGCAAGATAAGATCAAGCTGATTATTAGTGTTGTTTTCGGATATAAGCGAAATCGTACATTCCTGATAATTATTGTGTATAGTTTTTACCTCGCCCCAAGGTTGGTCCCAGGTTTCATCAAACTCGGCGAATTTAACATCCACAATTTTAAAAGCATTTAAGAGTGATTGGCCACTCTTAAATTTAAAACCCAGTTGGGAGGGCAGAATAATTTTCTTGGATCCATGATTGACGTTGTACAAAATTATCCCGTTTTCTAAAGTTACATCTAGGGTATTTATTTTGGAAGGAGAGCTAACTGTTATGAAATCTGCTTCATTAGCACAGTTGTTGAATACAACACTAGTAAACACTAAAAAAATCAACCTTTTGAATCGAAACATATTAAATTTTTAAAACATCTGTTAGTTGTAAATTTAAATATAATATTAGTGTTAAAAATCCTTTGAGGCTAATTCGGTGCCTCAGTTTTATTTCGTTCAATTTTTTAATCCATCTCACATAAGCACCTACAAGAAGAATTCTTTAGGAATGTCTAAAGAAAAATTACTTTGGAAACAGCGTCTTATTAAAGCCGAAAATACACTTAAAATTCTAGTAAATAGCATTTTAAGTCAAGACCCAACAGCTTTGATAATTATTCTAAGTGACCATGGTGGCTATGTAGGACTTGATTACACTATGCAGGCTAAGAATAAAACAGAAGATAGAGACTTGATATATTCTATGTTCAGTAGTCAGCTCTCTATACTATGGCCAGAAGAGCTAAAACCAGAAACAAATCTTAACATCAAATCATCAGTGAATATTTTCCGTTTTTTGTTCTCACAACTTTCGGAACAGATGGATCTACTAAATTATTTAGAACCCGATGAAAGCTACATTATTTTAAATAACAATAAGAATAAAGGTGTTTATCTTTATATAGATGATTGAGGAGGAGTGAGTTTTAGAAAATAAAACTTGGCTAATAGAAATTATAAATTCACAACCCCCTAATGTTGTGGATTAATTATTTTTCGAAAATCCTCCCCAAAATAGTTCGAGAAAACACCACTTTTCTCCACAAAAAAAAGCACCCAAAAGGGTGCTTTTGTTTAATTATTCAAATAAGAGGCTACAACCAACTAACTTCGCCCGAAGCAAGTTGATATACACCTCCTTTAATGGCAATATCGCCTGCATCTTCTAGTTCAGCTAATATAGGACTCATATTACGAATTTGAGTAATTGTATGGTTTACATTTTCTACAATTGTTGCATTTACGAACTCCACATTTTCACTATTATGCGGACTCTCATTACTTGACTTTACAGCATTAACTGCAGGCTGAATATTAGCCAACAAGGCCGTAATATTACCAAGTTCAACGCCATCACAAGCCGCTTTTACAGCACCACACCCTTCGTGGCCTAGCACCACAATGAGCTTACTCCCAGCAACCTTACAGGCATATTCCATGCTAGCCACAATGTCTGTATTGGCAAAGTTTCCAGCAACGCGAGCTACAAAAACATCACCCAATGCTTGATCAAAAACTTCCTCATCCACCACGCGCTAATCAATACAAGAGAGTACTATAGCTTGAGGCGCTTGACCTGAAACGCAAGCCGCGCGCAAACTACTGTTGTCTGCTTGGGTAAGAGAATTGTTAACGTAATTAGCATTACCAGATTTTAAGTTTTTAAGAACAACCTCTGGCGTTAGTTGTGCCTGCGCATTTGATGTTAAAATATCTTTTCTCATAATACTATTATTTTTTTAATGATTTAATATGTGTTAAAAAATCGGATAGTTCCTCAAAAATATTTTCGGCAGGAACGAGTCGTGGAACTAAACGTATCCGCTCCATCATGTAACGAGGCTGTTTTGGTAAATGAATTAAATACACTGTCTTGTTGTCTTTACTTAAATCTACCAATAAATCTTCTATTGCATACAACCCAGACTGGTCAATATATTCCATACGATCCAATCTAAAAAGGACTATTTCAGCAGCAGAAGGTATTCTTTTTGAAAGCCTACTAAAACCGTCCGTTGATCCAAAAAACAACGGCCCATTAATGTGTTTAATTGCAATCTTATCGCTCTTAAGCTCCTCATAAGCCGTTTCATCTTCCCATAATTTTTCCTTAGCCCCTGTTGACACTTTTGACTGTGTCGCTGTAAGATCACCAATCTTTTTCATAAACATCAAAGATGCCATAATAAGACCAATTCCAACAGCATACACCAAATTCCAAAAAGTAGAAAGCACCATTACAACAAGCATAACTACCACCTCGGAGCTGATGCCCAGTTTGCCAATTTTTATATCTCTAGGAAGCGATGGAATAGCACGTAAGCCTTTGTAATCCATAACACCAATTCCAACAGTTACCAGAATTCCAGCAAGTACTGCGGCAGGAATCGTAGAGGCTGCAGAACTAAAGAGAAGTAAAATTAGCAACAACACTAATCCAGCAATCATACCTGAAATACGAGTTTTACCTCCAGAATTGATATTTACTACCGTACGTATGGTTGCTCCAGCACCTGGAATACCACCAAACAACGCAGAAATCGAGTTTCCAACTCCTTGACCTATCAATTCTTTATTAGGTCTATGTCGTGTTTTAGTCATGTTATCCGCAACAACGCTTGTCAATAAAGAGTCGATGGCACCCAATAACGAAAGAGTTAAGGCTGTAAAGAAATATGGCGTTAGTTGGACTAAACTAAGTTCTGTAAATACCTCCCATTTTGGAATAGGAAACCCTTGTGGAATAGCGGTAATGGGACGATAATCTGGAACAAAAAGAATCGCAACACCTGTCATAACCACTAAAGCTACCAACGTACTCGGGACTGCGGTGGTAATCCGTTTAAACCCATAAATAATTATTATTGTGCCAAGTGCCAACAACAATTCAATCCAGCTTGTGTTCTTAAGTGCACTGGGCAATACCCGCAAAGCACCCAGTACTCCAGAAGCTGCTTTAGCAGCTAACGTCTGTGATTCTTCTAAAATTTGGTGCTCAGTAATAGCTCCTCCGCGAGCTAAAGTTTCAGAAAAATCTTCTAAAACTAAAAGCCCTTCTCCTGCCTCTTCATCAAGTATATTTCCTAAAATGATAGCCTCGGCTTGAGGTTTAAATGTATCGACATATGCGGTGTCTTCTTTTGCATAATATCCTAAAACAGGAAGCAACTGCGTAATTAAAATTATAAGGCCAATGGCAGTCATAAATCCGGAAACCACTGGGTAAGGAATATAACGAATATATTTTCCAAGCTTTAAAAAACCTAGTCCTACTTGCATGAGTCCTGCAAGCATAAACACGGCTAGAATAATAGGAAGTGCCTTTTGTACACTTCCATCATTAGCTGCAATTAATGTACTGATAATTACCATGCTTACCGCAGTCATAGGTGCGGTGGGCCCAGAAATCTGAGTATTGGTACCACCCAAAAGAGCAGCAAAAAAACTTAAAAAAATTGCGCCATAAAGCCCGGCTGTGGGTCCTAATCCTGAAGAAACTCCAAATGCTAGTGCTAGGGGAAGCGCGACGATACCAGCAGTAAGACCACCAAAGATATCGCCCCTTATGTGAACGAATGCTTTTTTCATAAAAAATAATTTTAGATAAATATATTGTTTGAGACTTGGGAACGCTATGTATCTAAACTATTTCGGGAGGTGGAGATTCTAAAGATTCAATTACCTCAAAAAAGATTACGTCTTTATGAAATGAATGTGAAATTTCAAACGAAAAAAAAGAAACAATTGGAAGACTTGCAACCAAAAACTTGCTTTCTTCAAGAAAATCGAAAGCGTTTTTTCCCTCTTTTGGCTTTGGATCTTCACTTTCTTTTGCAGCAATAAAAGTTTCCGAATAAGAAAAGTCTAAACCCGAAATAACAATTGTATTTAACTGAGAAAATATGACTAATAAGAGAATTAGTCTAATCATCTTAGGAGAAAAAAACAAAAAATGGGTTTGTCTTATCACGAAGTTTATTTTCTTTTTCAACAATGGCAAATTTACATATTTTACTTGTATCCAAACATATAAAGCTATTTTAGTATTTAGACACGCTTTTTTACAAATAGCTAGAGGGTAATATTCATTTCAGAATTGTCAGCAAAATGATGTACCTTGTTAAAATTCCTCTCACTTCTATTATCATCTAAATCTTATTGATAAATTGTGTTTCGTGATTAAAAACAAAAAAGGCTAAACTTATTTTCTATTTGAGTGTCTCCAATCATAAATTAAACATAAGCTTTATAAATTATGTTCGTTTAGGTTCAATGAACTAAAAACATTTTAGGGCGACTATCTAATGTATGGGGTTGTAACCCTTTCCTTTATCTGTTTTGATACGCTAATTAAATATTGAGCAATAAATTTATTTCTGTGAATGAAAAAAGAAGAAAAAAAAAATAAAAAAATTTAGCGATACCGTAATTATAAGGTAAATATTAAAACAATTATTAGTGAATTCACAAGTACATTTGAACGATGGAAATTCATGATAGATTGAGAAAATTAATTGATGACGAAGGGTTGTCAATTTCTGGCTTTGAAAGAATCATTGGAGTTGGTCAAAATTCTGTATCCACATGCCTAAGAAGATATTCCAGTATTAGCCATCATGTGCTAATTGGAATTAAAAATAACTTTCCTCATTACAGCCTAGAATGGCTTTTAACTGGGGAAGACTCAGAAAACAAAGAAACTATACTCAACATAAAAAACACTCTCAAAGAACTTGAAAAAGAAGTGAATTCCATCAAGTAGCAAGTAAGCTGTAAGTAAATTCACTAAGTTTTACTTCCTTAGTATCTCCTGACTGCATATTTTTTAAGGTTATTATTTTTTGTTTTTGTTCAGACTCACCATAAAAAAGAGTCCATGGTGTCATGGATTGATTAGCAAATTGCATTTGCTTTTTGAGCTTATGGTCTGTGGGGTATACCATAACCCTAACGCCATCAGCGCGCCAATGGGCAATGTGCGGCATCAAATCCTGCATATAAGAGCTACCAAAATTTAACACCACAACATCAACCGATTGCTTTAGCGTTAAGGGAAACAAATCGAGCTCTTCTAACACCATACACAAACGATCTAAACCAAAGGAAATACCAAGACCATGCATGTCTTTTAATCCAAAGAGAGCGGTTAAATCATCGTATCGGCCACCTGCGCCAATAGAACCCATCTCAACTGATTTGGGTGGTGAAATCTCAAAAATAATTCCTGTATAATAATTCAATCCACGAGCCAAAGACAAATCAAATACTAAATGACTTGCTTGAAGTGGCGAAACAAAGCGCAACACATCACGCAAATGTGTAATTCCCTTTAAGGCATCAGGGTAATTGAATAATATTTTTTCGAGAGTCTCCAATTGTTGTGTAATATCCCCTGAAACTTGCAGTAGTGGAGAAAGTTTGGATAGCGCGCTTTTATCAAAGCCTTTTTCAGTTAATTCATCAAAAACACCCGTAGCACCAATTTTATCGATTTTATCTAATGCAACTGTAAAGTCTGTGATGCGCTCAGGCGCACCCAAATAAGCTGCAATTCCTGAAAGAATACTTCGATGATTAATTCGAATGGTGGCTCCCTTAAGCGAAAGATCGCGAAAAACTGCATCAAATAATTGGATACACTCTGCTTCTAAAACCGGACTAACAGCTCCAACAACGTCTGCATCACATTGAGTAAATTCTTGAAAACGTCCTCGCTGTGGTCTATCGGCACGCCAAACAGACTGTACTTGATATCGTTTAAATGGAAACGTAAGTTCGTTTTGATGTTGTACCACAAAACGCGCAAAAGGGACAGTTAAGTCGTATCGCAATGCCTTTTCAGAAACAGAAGCCGTAAAACGCTTAAGCTCATCTTCTGCTAAAGCAGACACATCAGCTTTCTTTACTTTCTCTCCTGAATTAAGAATATTAAATATTAGTCGATCACCCTCCTCCCCGTATTTTCCTTGCAACGTAGCGGCTTTTTCCATTGCTGGGGTTTCGATAGGTAGAAAACCAAATCGTTCAAATTGGGTTTTAATTATATCAATCACATATGATCTACGCGCTACATCGGCGGGTAAAAAATCGCGAGTGCCTTTTGGAATGCTTGGTTTCTGTGCCATGGCAACAATTTATACAAATATCAGCTTTTAACGAAAAAAAGCCGCAAAAGCGGCTTTATGTTTTTTGTTTACGAAGATAATTATGCCTCCTTGGCTTTAACAACTTCAAAATCCATATCGGAAAGCACCTCACGGTGAAGACGAATTTTAGCAGTGTGCTTACCCAAAGTCTTTACAGACCCCCCAGGAAGTTTAATACACTTACGCTCAACAGGCTGACCCGCTTTGGTTAATGCAGCTTCTAAATCAATTGTTCCTACAGAACCAAATAATTTATTACCTGTTCCCGCTTTAGCCTCAATTTTTACTTCAAGTTTTCCAAGGGCTTTGGCTATTTTTTGTGCATCTTCAACGCTTTTTTGTTCTTTAAATGCACGCTGTTTTAAATTCTCAGCCAGCACTTTTTTGGCAGATGGGGTAGCTAAAATTGCGAATCCCTGTGGAATTAAAAAATTGCGTCCGTAACCGTTTTTTACAGAAACGATGTCATCTTTGAACCCTAGGTTCTCAACGTCTTGTTTAAGAATAAGTTCCATAGCAAATTATTTAAGTAAATCGGCTACATAAGGCATAAGCGCCAAGTGACGCGCACGCTTAATAGAAACCGATAATTTACGTTGATATTTAAGTGATGTTCCTGTTAGTCTACGCGGTAAAATTTTACCTTGTTCGTTAACAAATTTCAAAAGATAGTCTGGGTCTTTATAGTCAATATATTTAATCCCTGACTTTTTAAATCGGCAGTATTTTTTGGCTTTTGACGTTTCAATGTCAAGTGGAGTCAAATACCGAATCTCCCCTTGCTTTCCACCTTTGCTTTCTTGTTCTATAGACATGATTATGCTTTTTCGGTTAAACGTTCTCTTCTTTTTTCAGCCCAAGCCTCAGCGTGCTTATCTAACTTAACAGTAAGATAGCGCATGATGCGCTCATCGCGGCGAAATTCAACTTCAAACGGGCCAATTTCTTCGCCGTTAAGTTTAAAGTCAAGCAAGTGGTAAAAGCCACTTTTTTTGTTTTGTATAGGATAAGCGAACTTTTTCAAGCCCCAATCCTCTTTGGCAATAATATTGCCTCCTCGAGACGTAATAAACGTCTCGTACTTTTCTACTGCTTCCTTTATCTGATCTTCAGATAAAACGGGATTCAATATGAAAACAGTTTCGTAATGGTTCATAAATGTTTTTTTAATTGGACGGCGAAAATACGCATTTTATTGTGTTGTACAAACCTGTCAACGTAATTATTGTGGATCAACATCTGTTACCACCTTAACTTGCTTAAAAACGCCCACTTGAGCAAAACTTTCCAACAGCTTTTCTAATCGTTCTTTTGCACTAGTCTGTGAAGCATCAAGGGGTAACTTTATCAACGAATAAAGTATAAAATAGTTTCGTATACGACCAACAGGTGGAGGAGCCGGACCAAGAACAAATGAAAAGCGTTCATGTAACCCTTTTTTTAACCAATCCCCTGCTTGTAAAAGAGTTGCCATGTTTTTATGTCGAAGTTCAATGCGAATCATTCGTACAAAAGGCGGGTATGCAAACTGATCACGCTGAATAAGTTGTTGCTCATAAAATGAAAGATAGTCGTACTCTTGAACATATTTTAAAACAGGGTGTTTGGGTTGAAATGTTTGAATCAAAACCTTACTACTATCCCCTACTCTTCCTGCTCGCCCTGCTACTTGCGTTAGCACCTGAAACGCTCGTTCATGTGCCCTGAAATCTGGAAAATGTAAAAAATTATCAGCCGAAAGCACCCCAACCAAAGTTACATGCTCAAAATCTAAACCTTTGGTAATCATTTGTGTGCCTATCAAAATATCAATTTCATGCCTAGCAAAAGCTGTAATGAGGTTTTTGTGTGCATTTTTTTTACGGGTGGTATCTAAATCCATACGTGCTACCCGAGCCAGAGGAAATAATTGCCGTACTTCTTCTTCTAATTGTTGCGTTCCCAACCCTTGTGTTTGTGGCGTAATTGTACCACACGCAACGCAAGCGGGGGTGTAGGGTTCTACGTAGCCACAATAGTGGCAACGCAATTCATTATTCACTTGATGATAGGTCAAACTGACATCGCAACTTTGGCATTGGGGAACATGTGCGCATTGACTACATTCAACAAAACTTGCATAACCACGTCTATTTTGAAACAATAACACTTGCTTATGGGCATCCAATGTTTGACCAACTGCAGCAATTAGCTCTTGAGCCAAATGACCATTCATTTGTTTTTTTTGATAGGCTTTTGACAAGTCCACAAATGAAATTTCGGGCATTTTTGCTTTGTTGAACCGTGTAGTTAGGGAAACCAATCCGTATTTTTCGTTTTTAGCATGTCGGTAACTTTCTATAGATGGAGTAGCAGTGCCCAACAACACTTTGGCGTTATGCATACGCCCTAAAACCATGGCAGCGTCTCTGGCGTGATAACGGGGTGCTGCATCATACTGTTTATAAGACGTTTCATGAGATTCATCAATAATAATAAGTCCCAAATCTTGGAAAGGCAAAAGAACTGCAGATCGAGCGCCCAAAACCAATAGTGATTTTGAATTAGTTGTATTAACTTTTTCCCAAGTTTCAGCGCGTTCAGTAGGACTATATTTGGAATGGTAAACTGCCAAATGTTGTCCAAAAAAGCGATACAATCGTTGCATTAGTTGTGTGGTAAGCCCAATTTCGGGCACCAAAAACAACACTTGCTTTCCAGCTGCCAACTGCTCAGATATCAAATGCATGTAAATTTCGGTTTTTCCTGAACCCGTAACCCCATGGAGTAATGTTATCTCTTTTGATTTCCAAAATTCATCAATGCTATTTTTAGCTTCTTCTTGAGATAGTGAGAGCGGCAACAAAACTTCATCGGAAGCTGTCTTGGCAGGTAGCCTATCAATAATACGCTCTTGTTTTAACAAAACCTGATGCTTAATGAGTGTTTTTAGCGATGATGGACTTACCGTTTCTAATTTTGAAAATTCCGAAACGACCACAGGCGCGCGCTGTTGTAAAAACGTTAAAAAGGTCTTATGCTGCTTAGCGTTAGCCGATAATTCATAGAGTTTACTTTTGAGCGCATTATCAGAATTCATATTTGGATGTAGGATAATTTCACTCTGCGTTTTGGGTTTATATTGTGCATATACCTCTTCTTTGAGAGAAATATATCCTGGTTTTGCAAGTTCCTTTAAAATAGGATACGGGTTTTTTACTAAAATCAGTTGTTGAATTTGAGTTAGTGTTAACACACTGTTTTGGGGTAGTTGATCTAACAATAGACGTGCACCTTTGGTCAATTCGGCTGATATCGTGTCCCAATGATGGGTAACTATTTCCGTTTCACTTTCCAGCAACATTACTGTTGGTAAGGCTGTTCTAATAACCAATCCCAATGGTGCTTGATAATACGAAGATATCCATTGTAAGAAAGACAATTGGATTGTGGAAAGCACGGGACTTCTATCAATAATTCCTTCAATATGCTTTGGCTCATATGCTTTAGGTGGGTTTTGATGAACTTTAAGCGCAATAGCCGTGTACTGTTTACGCTTCCCAAAAGGAACGATTATACGCATTCCGGGCTGAATGCATTTTGCCTCGGCTGATGTAATAACATAAGTAAATGTGTCTTTTAACGGCAATGGAAGAGCAACATCTAAAAAAAAATGCATTATACCGACTGTTTGAGTTTTGCTATAGATGCATTAAGCTCAAACCCCAAGAGAAGAACAATTGCATTGAGCCATATGTATAACATTAAAATTAGAATCGCGCCTATAGAGCCATAAAGCTGGTTATACTGTGCAAAATTGTCAAGATAAACACCGAATCCATATGAAGTTAATAAAAACAACAGCGTAGTCATCAGCGCCCCTGCTGAGAAAAAACTTGTAAAACCACGATCCGTTCCAAAATAAAATAAGGTAGCACTAACTAAATACGCCATAACAAAGAAAAACGCCAGCCTTACTAAAGGGCTTAGCTCAAAACCCAAGTCAAAAACCTGTGCCAGTAACAATTCGAAAAATAAAAAACCTGCAATAGAAATAAGTAAAACCATCCCTAGCAAAACACCAACACCAATCGCATAAGTGTACTGCCGTAAAAAATGGCGATTTAAATTTACATGAATAGACTCGCTAAAGCCTCCAAAAATAGCATTAATGCCATTCCCCATAAAGAATATTGAAAGAACAAAGGTTGAAGATAATAAGCCTCGTCTAGGCTTTGATTGTATATCATATAACACATTATTCAAAAAATCTTGGGCTTCTGTGGGTGCAATCGATAAAAAAAATGATGAAAAGGTGTTTTCAATATTTTCAATAGGGATAAAAGGGATAAGATTTAGTACGAAAATCAAAAATGGAAACAACGCCATAAAAAAACTAAACGCAATACTACCTGCTCGAGTAGTAAGCGCTCCTTTTAATATACCAAACACATAAAGTTCAATCAGTTGATACAATGAAATGGAACGAGCATCGCCAAAGCGAATGCTTTGTAATACCTCAGTCCCTTTTTGGATATACTTGTTAAGCATTTTGCTAAAATAACCATTAAAATGGAGGCTTGCATAAAAGTTGATACCTTTACACTGTGAGAATAGAAGTGATTTGTATGGGTAAAACTAACCACAGTGCATTGCGCCAATGGCTGCCAGAATACATCAAGCGCCTGACTCACTACGTTAGATTCACATGGACAGAGCTTCCTGAACTAAAAAATACCAAAAACCTAAACCAAACAGAACAAAAAGAGGAAGAAGGCAAACGATTCATAAAACAAATAAGCACTACTGATTTCCTAATTCTTTTTGACGAAAAAGGAAGCAATCAAAACTCTAAGGGCTTTGCTGATTTTTTACAAAAGCATCTTAATGCTGGAACTAAAAAATTAGTTTTTGCCGTAGGAGGACCTTATGGATTTTCTGAGGAAATGTATAAAAGAGCGCAAAACAAAATTTCGCTATCTCCTCTTACTTTTTCCCACCAAATGGTGCGAATTTTTATAGCTGAACAACTTTATAGAGCCTTTTCTATTCTTAATAACGAACCCTATCACCACGAATGAAGAAGCTCATATTTGCAACACACAATAAGAATAAAGTCAATGAAGTAAAAGCGGTTTTTTCTGCTTATGATGTGTTGAGTTTAGCTGATATTGATTACCACCATGACATTCCAGAAACCGAAAACACATTTGTTGGAAATGCACTCCTAAAAGCACGGCATGTTTTTGAAATATTTCGAACTCCTGTTTTTGCTGACGACAGTGGATTAGAGGTTACTGCCCTTGGAGGTGCGCCTGGCGTTTATTCGGCACGTTATGCGGGTGAAAATAAAAATCATGCCAAAAACAATAATAAATTATTAGAGGCACTAGAAAAAACGACAAATCGTGAAGCTCAATTTAAAACCATAATCGCATATGTAGATGGTGCTAATGAACATACATTTGAAGGAGTTATTAAAGGTAAAATC
Source organism: Flavobacteriaceae bacterium (assembly GCA_030830005.1). Lineage (GTDB taxonomy): Bacteria > Bacteroidota > Bacteroidia > Flavobacteriales > Flavobacteriaceae > UBA7446. The sequence continues at coordinate 14,240 of JAURNV010000028.1, forward strand.
GCACATCATATTAGTGGTTCGGGGGGGTTTGGATATGACCCTATTTTTATTCCTGAAGGCTACGACATGACATTTGGAGAGCTTCCAAATGCTGTAAAGCTTCAATTGAGTCATCGAAGTCGTGCAATAGCCAAGCTTTGTGAATACCTTAATTCCAAAACATAATGTTAATTTTATGACAAAATATTGCAGACCAAGACAGAATGCATTTAGTTTGTAATTCGGTATGATAAGACGTTTTACGCAATCCTTTTTTTTGTTACTAGCCACTACCATCGTTTATGGCCAAGAAGTTATTGGAATTATTGAAGGTTCAGCTGACCAAAAACCCATTCCAACTGTTCATGTCATTAACCTAAACAAGGTGACTATGGCAATAACAGACAAAGAAGGTAGATTTACAATAAATGCAGAAGTAAATGACACTCTTTACATGTCATATTTAGGCTATAAATCTATAAAAGTACGCGTGTCAAATGACCTTATCAAATATCCAAATACTCGTTTTCAGCTAACAGAACTTGCCTTGGCACTCGAAGAAGTTGTTGTAAGGCCTTATCAGCTTACTGGGTATTTAGACATCGATGCTCGAAATATACCTATCAATAGATCTCGCCGATACAATATCCCAGGTTTGCCTTCTGGAGGATATGAAGGGGGCAGTAGAACACCCATTGGTGAAATTCGAATACTCCAAGCGATTTCCAATCCCGCAGATTTTCTCTATAATATCTTCGGAAGTAAACCAAACCAACTGCGAAAACTTAAAAAAGCACGCTCTAATAACGAACTTCGTGATTTACTAGCTGTTAAATATGATCGAAAAACATTAGAAGAGTTACTACAAATAAGTCGTGTTGATCTTGATGAAATCTTACGGAAGTGTAGTTTCTCAGATAGTTTTATCAAAGGGGCTAATGATTTGCAAATCCTCGAAGCCATTAGCAATTGTTATGAAGAGTTTAAAGTACTTAATCGCTAGTAGAAATCTTTAAAATCTCTACCTTTGCATTTTGAAATCATATGCTATTAAATAAATTAAATGCCATTTCTCCAGTTGACGGTCGCTATCGTGCCAAAACCAAATTGCTTAGCCCTTATTTTTCAGAATTTGGATTGATTCAATATCGCGTTCGTATAGAGGTGGAATACTTTATAGCGCTTTGTGAAATCCCATTACCTCAACTTAAAAACTTCCCTACTTCCCTATTTGAAGAACTACGTAGTGTGTACCGTCATTTTAGTCTCGAGCAGGCACAAGCAGTAAAAGAAATTGAAGAGGTTACCAACCACGACGTAAAAGCCGTTGAGTATTTTCTAAAGCAGCTTTTTGATGACTTAAACATCGGCGAATACAAAGAATTTATTCACTTTGGATTGACCTCACAAGACATAAACAATACCGCTATTCCGCTTTCTATCAAAGAAGCAAATGAAAATATTTATTCAAAAGAGTTAGATAACGTATTATGCTCTTTAGATGCTCTTATTGATCAATGCGCCAACACGCCGATGTTGGCACGCACACATGGGCAACCTGCATCGCCCACGAAATTAGACAAAGAATTACAGGTTTTTAAAGTACGTATCGAAGAACAAATTGCCCTTTTAAAGCAGGTACCAATTGCTGCTAAATTTGGTGGTGCAACAGGTAACTTTAATGCGCATCATGTTGCTTATCCTAACATTGATTGGAAAAAATTTGGAACAACTTTTGTTGAAAAAACATTGGGATTACACTACTCGTTTCCTACCACACAAATTGAACACTACGATCACTTTGCTGCACTATGTGATACGCAAAAACGTATCAACACCATATTGATTGATTTTTGCTGTGACATTTGGACATATATTTCAATGGATTACTTCAAACAACACATTAAAGAAGGTGAAGTGGGTTCTTCGGCGATGCCACATAAAGTAAACCCTATTGATTTTGAAAATGCCGAAGGTAACTTAGGCATTGCAAATGCGCTACTTTCACATTTAGCTGCTAAACTACCTATATCGCGCTTGCAACGAGATTTGACCGACAGCACTGTACTTCGTAATGCTGGAATGCCAATAGCTCACATACTAATAAGTTTTGCTTCGCTTATAAAAGGAATGGAAAAACTCTTGGTAAACAAAGAAAAAATTCAACAAGATTTAAATCTAAACTGGGCAGTTCTTGCCGAAGCTATACAAACTATTTTGAGACGCGAGGGTTATCCTAAACCCTATGAAGCATTAAAATCACTTACACGCACCAATACGAACATTGACGAAAATGCGATTCGCAATTTTATAGAAACACTTGACGTTTCTGATGAAATCAAACAAGAACTTCGTGCCTTACGTCCAGAATCTTACACAGGAATCTAAAAAAATCCACCTAGTGCTTTAGCTGCATTTTCCAAACCATTGCCTCGTTGAATTGCGTTTGCTAATAGCATTGCTTTTTCTACTTGCATATTGCGTCCGATAAGCCGTGCTAAAACAAAGCCTTCATCACCAGAGCCATAGAAAACGATTTCATCAGGGCGCTCCACTGACCCCTCAAGCACTAATTTTCCTGAGTATTGACGATCACTCATAATCAATAAGGGATCAAAATTTTTACCGTCGATTATGGCGCGAACCATTTTTAACTCGCTTGGGAGTTGCGTTGCATTTTTATCCGTTTTACGAAATAAAAGCACATTGAGTTTTTGGAAAGAGTTTAGTGCTTCTTGTTCTTCTTCAGAAAGGGAACTGCTGTCAATTCCTAAAATAGAAGTTGGAATATCTATCACCAAAAAGTTTGGATCCTCAGTTTTAGAAGCATAATACTCCTGAATGCTTGGTGTAGTAGAGCACCCCACAAACGCCAACACAGTGATATAAACCCATAGCTTATTCATCCTCTTTATCATTTAATTTACCTAACTGTTGTCCGCCGGGAAGGTTCATCTGATTTACCAGCTTAGAAATTTGTGTTAGATCAATATCCCCGCTAAGACTAAGTAATACAGTTTCAGGTTTGCGTTTTCCAATATTTAGTTGTTTTGAGTTAATGTCAGTAACAAACATTAACAGTTCTTTTACCAAGTCGTCGTTACGTCCAGATTTGACGTAAAAGTTAACATAGGCTTCTTGGTCTCGTACTCGCATCAACTCTTCCATATTTACTGCCTTAATGTGATTATCAACCCAACGTTGAATCTCATTGGCAATATCACTACTTTCTGTAGTAATTACCTTAAAAGACTTTATATCTTGTACAAGCTTTATAAATTGATCTGCTTCGGGATCATTGGTTTCAATGCTGAGCTTTGCTAACATTTGAAACATTTTTGGGCTAATCGAAAAGTAGCTTACGCTATCGTCATACTCGTATTTTTCAAATACGTCTTGCCCCCAACTTAACGAAGCTGTAATTAGAGCAATTAAAATAATCTTCTTTTTCATGTTATTCTGATTTAATGAATTTGTTTGTAGTTTGATTAAAGGTGTCTATGTATGCCATGCCATGCTTCCCTTTGTTGAGATGCCCTGCAACTAAATACATATTAGATTTAAACTCTTCAAATGCAATTTCTTCGGCAGTAGGCTGTGGGGCTAAAAGTGTTTGTTGAACAGCAAAAAAACAAACTGCAACAGATGCTGCTACTGCAGCAATACGCGGATATAACCAACGGCTTTTGTTTCTATTTGGAATAAAATCTGCTTCAAAGTAAGCTTTGCGCTCTTGCAAAATAGCAGCAAAATAAGGCTTGTATGGCAGCAAACTTTCATCAATTAAAGATTGAGAAAAATAGGCAAAGAGTTCCTGCTCTTGTAGCAGAGTTGTTTTGCCATCAAAATAAAGGTCAATCCATTTATGAACCTGTTTCAATTCCATGATTGTGTGCTTTTAAAAGTTGTTTTCTAATAGTATTTCTTGCACGCGAAAGGGCTACACGAACAGCTCCCTCTGAGAGTTCCATAATCTGTGCAATAGTTTCAAAATCGTATTGTTCTACATCTCGAAGCTGCAAGATCATTTTTTGTTGGTCAGGCAAGCTCTCCATAAAAACAAATACTTGTGCTACGCTATCGCGGTTATCAATTTGACTCTCCAAAGACGCTGTGGCTTTGTCGTGATGCACATGAACCAAACGTAACTGAGTTGCCTGCCTTGACTTTAGCCTGTCCAAACAGTAATTTTTTACCATGGTCATGGCGTAGCCTTCAATGTTTGATAACGTTGCTATTTTATGCATGTTTTGCCATAATTTTGCCAACACCTCTTGCACAGCATCTTCGGCTTCCTCTGAAGACGTTAACATCCTTTTTGCCAATCGGTACATGCTGTCCTTTACAGCCAAAATGCGATCTAAAAAAACGCGCTCATCCATTCGATTTACCTAAGATACTTGGGGTTTGTTAAAATAACGACTATAAACTTAGCTTGTTACAAGTGAGAAAATATATTTTTAATAACTTAGCGTCAAGTCCTTTGTATCAAACCTATGAAAAAATTACTTTTCCTTATTGTTTTTATTCTTTTTGTCGGATGTAAAGACGACCAAGATGATATCGTCCAAGTACAACCTACTGAAAATCTAGAGGTAGAAGATTTTATCTATAAAGCCATGAATTATGTATACTATTGGCAAAAAGACGTAGCCAACTTGGCAGATGATAAATTTAGCAACGACAAGGAATACACTGCTTTTTTACAATCTTTTGAAGGGCCTAAAGATTTGTTTGACAACTTGCAATATATTCAAGATAGATTTAGCTTTATTACTGATAATTATGTTGATTTAGAAAATCAATTAAACTCTATCTCTATGAGTAATGGGATGAAGTTTGGCTTGGGTCGTATTTCTGCTACAGGTTCAGAGATTTTTGGCTATGTGCGCTATGTTTTGCCTAATACAGATGCTGAACTAAAAGGTATAAAACGTGGCGATATTTTTACGCATGTAAATGGAACGCAGTTAACAATTGAAAATTATACTAATCTCCTTTTTTCGAATAGCAGCAGCTACACTCTTGATTTAGCAAACATTAGCAGTGGGCAAATTCAAAATACTGGAATACGTTTGACTTTAAACAATTCTGAATTACAAGAAAAAGAGTTGCACCTTTCGAAAGTCATTGATCATGACGGCAAAAAAGTCGGGTATATTATGTATAACGGGTTTAATGATACTCAGCAGGACGATTTAATAAATGTATTTACCAATTTTGCTGCACAACAAATAGATGAGCTCGTAGTGGACTTACGGTATAATCCTGGTGGTAGTATATCTACTTCACAATTTTTGGCTGGCCTTATTGCTGGCGAACATGCTGGAAAAGTTTTTGGTAAAATTGAGTACAATCAAAAACTCTCTGAATACAATCGCGAAATTGAAATCACGGATTCGAACATCAAACTGGGGCTTTCTAGAGTGCTTTTTCTCGTAACCTCAGGTACTGCTTCAGCTAGTGAAATGATTATCAATGGTTTGAATCCGTACTTATCAACAGTGCTTATTGGGAATAGAACCTCTGGGAAAAACGTTGGTTCTTTTATCGTTTATGATTATATAGACGAAAATAAAACTAAAAACCCAAAACATAAATGGGCTTTACTGCCTATTACTTCTGGCATATTTAATAGTGTTGATTTCGGAGACTATAGCGATGGGTTTCAGCCGAATATAAATTTAGATGAAAATCTTGAAAACTTAGGCGTTTTGGGTGAAACCAACGAACCTCTCTTGGAAAAAGCCCTCGATGTTATTAGTGGAAAAGTTGTTGTCGGAAGCTCACTTTCTACCAATGGAATATTATCTTCTTTCGAAAATATTCCCGTGGAGCAAGGCAGGGCGATTTACGAGCTTCAAAATAATTAAAAACGATATTCAAGTCCGATATTCAAGTTTCTACCAAGTGTAGTAAACCCATAAAACTCGGTGTATTGCACATCAAACAGATTGGTGACCGAAATACGTGTCGAGGCAGTACCAATTAAATTTGGGAATGACACACGCGCATCAACCAGAGTGAAAGCAGCCAAATAAACCCGCTTGCCATTTTCAAAATTAGTATCTTCCCTAGACCCCACGTGACGCAAATGCCACCCCCATTGCGCCTTTGCGGTATTGTAATCAAACCCCAAATTTGCGACGTGTTTTGGTAAACGTAACGGGTCTTGTTTTACTTTTTCAGTAAAGGTGTAATTGGCTTGGATGTTCAGATTCTTAATGGAAAAATCTCCTTCTACCTCTAGCCCACGAACCCTATATTCACTAGTACTATTACGATATTGCCCCGTAAAATCAGGATTAAAGACAAAATCCACAACGTTATTTTCCTTTCGTTGAAAACCCACGAGTGTAATGCGGCTTTTTCTGGAAACATATTCAAATCCCAGTTCAAATGTGCGATTCTCTTCGGGCTGTAAATTGATGTTGCCATAATTTTGGTCAAAAAGCTTATACTGTGAGGGAGCAATAAACGATGTTGCCAAAGAGCTGAAAAATTTCAAATATCCCTCCTCAGAAAAAGAAAATATGTAATAAGGATTAATAGTAAACGTTTGATGTGCCCCAAATGCGCTGTGTACCGAATTTCTACCACTGAGCTGTAGCGCATAGCCCTTGGGATGCTGCCAATGCGCACCTACAAAAAGTGCCACATTATCGTGCTGAAACGCTGTCAGATTGTTGGCATTTTCACTAGAAGAACGAATATCTTGGAGCAAACCGCCACTTAAAAAAGTTAATGTCTCGGAAGCAAGATAGCGCCATGTAATTTCGGTGGTAAACACATTTGAAGTGTAATCTACGGGGTAATCGCTAGTAAAAAAACGCTTGGCGTCCGACCATGACAAATGCGCCTGAACACTCGATACGCCTTTGGTAAATGACGGTACAAAACCAAAGCGCTGCTGTTTGCTAACAAATGAATGTAATGCATCAGAATAGGTTGGGAAAGTAGCATCATATTCAGCATCAACGATATCGCGTTGATAAAATGCGGCCCAAGCCCACGGACCATCATATTGACTTTGGGCATTAAGCTGGAAGTTTTCCTTTTCTACAGCATCAGATTCTGTACCTACAACAGAGGACATACCGTCAGATGTAACACGACTCATGGCGGCGCTAAATCCAATTTTAGCCATACTGTGTTGTAGTTGCACAAACTGCCTTTGTGCATTGGATAGCGAGCCTAACTTTTGGTTATGGGTATTTTGTGTACCCCATTCTTGAGCTAGGGCAAGGCTTGTTTTCTGGGATGTGCTTTTTTTAGTTGTGATATCAATCACGGCAGTTGCTGCCCCACTGCCATACAAACTACTTGCAGCTCCCTTTACCACCTCAATGGATTCAATTTGATTTAACGAAAGAAGGCGCAAGTCAAATTCAGACTCTATTTGTGATGGGTCGCTAACCAAAACACCGTCTATGCGCACCAAAACTTGACGGTTATTCCCCCCTCGAATAAAATAGGATAAATTTTGACCGGGATGCATTTGGGCTCCAGAAATATAGATTCCTGCATATTGGTTTAAGAGTTGTGCAAGGTTTAACCCTTGATTTTTGGCAATGTCTTTTGCCGTTATTTTCACTACGGCTTTACCACTATTTTTTCTTGTTTTTGGTATACGGGTATCCGAAACGACAACCTCATCCAAAAGCTCTTGTGCGTTGACAGCACCTGCGCATAGCAATAGCGCAAGAAAATATTTCATGTTTATGTAATAAAAAATAAACTGTTGTTGCTTATCCCGAGCAATCGCAGCGTAAATCTCTTAGGCAGGTCTCCTGGCTTGTGCTTCGCAATTGCCTTCCCATGCGCTTGGGCACACAGTGGCTTAAAGAATTGCGAATTATAGCATTTACAGTTGCGGGAACAGTAAAGGACTTTCACCTTTTTCCCTTTTCATCTTCCATTATGGAAGAACCTAAAAGCTAAAAACAAAGGTAGGTGTTTATTTTTTCAGAGGTAGTTTATGGATGAAAAAAATGTAACTTTGTGCAAGAAGTTAGTATCATGGTATTTAGCAGAAAAGAAATCGTTTTAGTAAGTTTTATTTTGGTTGCCGTTTTAATACGTTTGTTCCCGCACCCACCCAACGTGGCACCCATTACCGCCGTGGCATTATTTGCAGGCACTTTTTTTGATAAAAAGCACTGGGCAATACTTATGCCATTAATAGCGATGACGTTTACCGATTTATTTCTTGGCTTTTCAATGATTACACCAGTGGTGTATTTGTCTTTTATCGCAATTACTGTTATCGGAATGGTTTTTAAAAAAATGAATTTTGGTATGGTAATATTAAGTAGCATGGTGTTTTTTGTACTTACCAATCTTGGTGTTTGGGCACTATATTACCCCCTTACCCCTGAGGGGTTAATCACCTGTTTTACACTAGCGATTCCCTTTTTTATCAATTCCATTTTAGGAGATTTATTTTTTAGCGTATCACTGCTTTTTGGGTATCGTTTTGCTGCCCAACGCTTACAACTTGCTTAAGTTTCTGATTGCTTATCATGCAAGGTTTCCAGTTTAATCATATTGCGGTTGCCGTAAAAAATGTCAATGAGACGATTGCTTTTTACCAAAAGGTTTTTGGCTTTGAAGAAATCGAAAACACTGCATCGAATTCCAAAACACGGTGGTTATCGATTGGTAATGGCAAAGAGTTGCACCTAATACCCAGGCAAAAAGGGAACACAAGTCCGATTAAGGAAATCCATTTCGCTTTAGCTACTCCCAATATAGATTTGTTTGTTGAGCATTTGTGTTTATTAAAAATACCCTATTCGGATTGGCATGGCGCGACAAACAAAGTCCACGTGCGTAAAGATGGAATTAAACAAATCTATTTACAAGATCCAGATAACTACTGGATTGAAGTAAATAACGCTATTTTAAAAAGTACGTAAAATTTCTATTCTGCAGGACGATCCAATAAATCAGGATCGTAATCTAATGTATTTTCCTCGCCCGAAAGCCGGACAATGTCTTTATCAATCTTTTTAAGCTCTTTAGCGGAGGCATTATATTGGTTTACCACCGTGCCAATAGATTTACCTAATCGGGAATGTACGTCTTCAAAAGAATTAAGGTGAGCTGAAAGTTTATCTACATTCTTTAAAATATCCTGAATGGAGTTTTCAATTTTTAGGTTGTGTAACGCCTTAACCGTAATCTGCAGCATCGGAAACAAACTCATAGGCGATACTATCATTACCTTTTTTTCATAAGCATACGACACCAAATCCCGAGAGTTAATCTGTAGCGTACCTACCCTACTATTAAGTAAATCCTGATACAACCCGTCAGCGGGAATAAACATATAGGCATAATCGGTAGTTGACTCATTAGGACGAATATATTTCGCCGTTTCATCAATACGTTTTTTAATATCCCCTTTAAAAAGTTGTTCTAACGATTTTATGGCTTCCGCATCGCTACTTTCTACCATTTTGTTATAATTATCAAGGGAAAATTTAGCATCAATGGGAATGATAAAATCTCCCACTTTTACGATGGCATCGACCATCTCTCCATTTGAAAACGAATACTGCATTTGGAACAATTCGGGGGGTAACACGTTTGCCAAAAGGTTTTCTAACTGTATTTCACCCAAAATACCTCGTTGTTTAGAATTCCCAAGAATCTTTTCTAAGGTTTTCATTTGGTTTGCAAAGCTCAACACTTGTTCGTTTGTTCCTTTAATTTCAGACAGGGCTTTAGTAACGTCTGTAATCGCTTTTTTAGACTCGGCAAATTGTTGTGTAATAGACTGATTTGAAGAACGCTGATAATCGCTTATCCCTTTGGTAATGGTATTCAGTTTTTGTTCTAATTCAACCCGAGTTTCTTTTGCGTTTGCATCTGTTTCGCGTCTTATAGCCTGAATTTCATCGCGCAATTGACCATTAAGTTGCATCAAAAATTCGTTTGACACACCCTTAGCATTATTCTTTTGGCTAACGAAGTAAAAAACAACTAAAGCAAAAACTACGATAAAAACAGGAATCCACTCCAATTTTAAAATCTTTTTTTAAAGATACGTGAATTACTACAATCTACTTGGTCAAATACATCTTTCTGCGACCATATAGCTCATAGAATTGGTCATCCTTCAAACTGTCTATAAACAAGATGCTCTCGCCCGTACTCTTCATTTCGGGCCCTAGTGCCTTGTTTACGTTGGGAAATTTGCTGAATGAAAACACAGGTTGTTTTATTGCAAAACCTTCTAATTGTGGATTAAAATCAAAATCAGAAAGCTTTTTGTCACCTATCATAACTTTGGTGGCATAGTTCACATAAGGTTCCTTATAGGCCTTTGCAATAAAAGGAACTGTTCTCGAAGCTCGTGGATTAGCTTCTATGATATATACCACATCATTCTTTATTGCAAATTGAATATTAATGAGTCCTACAGTATTAAGTGCAAGGGCAATTTTTTTAGTGTGATCAATAATTTGTTGCATCACAAAATCACCCAAATTAAATGGAGGCAACGTAGCATTAGAATCACCCGAGTGAATACCACAAGGCTCGATATGTTCCATAATACCTATGATATACACATTTTCACCGTCGCATATCGCATCGGCTTCAGCTTCAATAGCCCCATCTAAGTAATGATCTAGAAGAAGCTTGTTGTTTGGGATTTTGTGCAGTAAATCTACTACATGCTTTACCAAATCTTCTTTGTTGATTACTATTTTCATTCCTTGACCACCTAATACATAGGAAGGCCTTACCAAAATGGGGAATTTCAATTCGTCGGCAAGAGCAAGTGCTTCATCTGCTGATTCAGCCACTCCAAATTCGGGATAAGGAATATTGTTATCCTTTAATAATGTAGAGAAGCTTCCACGATCTTCCGCCAAATCAAGGGACTGGAAACTGGTGCCCATAATTTTAATACCGTAGCGGTCTAACTTTTCTGCAAGTTTTAGTGCGGTTTGACCTCCAAGCTGAACAATAACCCCTTCGGGTTTTTCATGACGAATGATATCGTAAATATGCTCCCAAAAAACAGGCTCAAAATAAAGCTTATCGGCGGTATCAAAATCGGTTGAGACTGTTTCTGGATTACAGTTTATCATAATGGTTTCATAACCCGCTTCGCTAGCAGCTAATACCCCATGGACACAACAATAGTCAAATTCAATCCCTTGTCCGATTCGGTTGGGTCCTGAGCCAAGCACAACAATCTTTTTCCGATCAGTAACCACACTTTCGTTCTGTACAGAAACTTCACCATCGGAAGTCTCCATGGTACTTTCAAACGTGGAATAATAATATGGCGTTTTTGCTGTAAACTCGGCTGCGCATGTATCCACCAACTTATATACTCTGTGAATATTTAACACGTCGCGCTTTTTATTAACCTGACTTTCTAAGCAGCCTAACATATGAGCAATTTGACGATCGCCATAACCCTTTTGCTTAGCCTCCAAAAGCAACTCTTTATCTATATTCTCGATAGTGTAGGTCGAAATTTCTTTCTCCAAATGGAACAACTCTTCGTATTGCTTAAGATACCACATATCTATTTTTGTGATGTCATATATTTTACTAAGTGGTATGCCCATTGCAATGGCGTCATAAATAACAAAAACCCTGTCCCATGATGCATTTGTAAGCTTATCAATTATGGTATTGTAATCAGTATATCCTTTTCCATCAGCACCCAGGCCATTTCGTTTTATTTCTAACGATTGTGTAGCTTTATGCAAGGCCTCTTGAAAAGAACGCCCAATACCCATAACCTCGCCAACAGCCTTCATCTGTAATCCTAGCGTACGGTCGGAACCTTCAAACTTATCAAAATTCCATCGTGGAATTTTAACAATAACATAATCTAATGTAGGCTCAAAAAGAGCGGAGGTAGATTTAGTAATTTGATTGTCTAACTCGTCTAGCGAGTAGCCTATAGCTAATTTTGTAGCTACTTTTGCAATGGGATAACCGGTAGCCTTACTAGCTAAAGCTGAGGAACGCGATACTCGCGGGTTAATTTCTATTGCAATAATATCTTC
>JAURNV010000029.1 GCA_030830005.1 Flavobacteriaceae bacterium
AGGTTCGAATCCTGCCACCCCGACAAACTTTTACCACGGGATGTGGCGCAGCCTGGTAGCGCACACGCATGGGGTGCGTGGGGTCGCAGGTTCAAATCCTGTCATCCCGACTTTCTTTTCAACAACTATTTCCCCATAACCTACTCCGAAAAACTGAAGGTTTTCGGCTTGAAATGTAACGTATTGATTTGTCTAAGAAGTGCAAACCTGTTTTCCCAACTTTTATATAATTAACTTCTTAGAAGTGAGGTTTTTGTTTCACCTTTAGGCATAGTATATTTACATAAATATTTTTTTCTGTGGTTATAGGGTTTTCGGGTGGAACAGGAGCGGGTAAGACAACATTAGTTGAATATGCAGCTTCAATGCTTGGAAAAGAAAACACGCTTATCATTACTCAAGATCATTACTATAAAAACCACCCAGAACTTACTTTAAAGGAGTGTTCGCAGATTAATTTTGACCACCCAAATGCAATAGATTTTGAGTTGTTAACTGAACACATTCGTCTATTGCAAGCTGGAAAAAACATTCGCCAACCCATTTATTCGTTTGAAAAACACCTTAGAGAAACATCCTTTACCTTATGTACCCCGAAAAGATATATATTGGTCGAAGGAATTTTAATCTTTACGTGTCCATCCTTAGTGGACAGGTTTGATTATATGGTTTATATTGAAGGGGCAAAAGACATTCGTATGCAAAGACGTATAGCACGCGATGTTGCCTTGCGCGGACGAACAGAAAAGGAAGTTAGAAAACGTTTTTCAACAACATTGCACAGCATGCACGACATTTTTATTGCACCCCAAAAACAAAAAGCAGATTTGATTATAACTAACAATACCACTATCCAAACAGCAACCAAACAACTTAGCAATTGGATTAAAACCATACGTACATGAAGAAATTACGTGAAAACCCTTGGTTTAAACTCGCAACGAACATATATGCGCTCATTGGATTGTTTTTTGTAATTTGGATGGTGTTTTTAGACACCAATTCGCTACTCATTTATTTGAATCTGGAGCGCAAACTCTCTGAGTTAGAACGACAAAAAGCATCTTTAGAACACGATATTGCACAGGATAAAAGAATTCTGATGCAATTAAATGATTCCATTGAAGTAGAACGGTACGCAAGAGAGCGGTATTTGATGAAAAGAAAAAACGAGGACGTGTATCTGATCGAGTTTCGTGATAGCGTTAATTAATTTTAATTGAACATGATGAATTATGCAGGACAAATGCTTCGAGATGAAGCGCTAGCAAACAAAGTGGTTGTAGTTACAGGTGGGGGTAGCGGATTGGGAAAGTCCATGACACGCTATTTCTTGCAGTTAGGCGCTAAAGTGGCAATCACATCCCGAAATCTAGACAAATTAGAAGGTACTGCTCAGGAGCTTTCAGAAGAAACTGGCGGAACATGCTTGCCTTTAGCCTGTGACGTGCGTCATGTAGATCAAGTGGAAAGCATGCATCAACAAGTATTGGATACGTTTGGCAAGGTGGATATTCTTATCAACAATGCTGCTGGCAATTTTATTGCTCCCACGGAACGCTTATCTTCAAATGCCTTTGATACTATACTAGATATTGTACTTAAGGGAACCAAAAATTGTACGCTCACTTTTGGAAAACATTGGATTAAAACAAAACAGAAGAACACCACTGTCCTCAATATTGTAACCACTTATGCATTCACAGGTTCGGGCTATGTAGTTCCTTCTGCTTGTGCAAAAGCAGGAGTACTGGCCATGACACGATCGTTGGCAGTTGAGTGGGCAAAATATGGTATGCGCTTTAATGCAATTGCCCCAGGACCATTTCCTACAAAAGGCGCATGGGATAGACTATTACCTGCCCCTATCAAGAAAAAATTTGATCCAAAAAAACGCATTCCATTAGGGCGAGTTGGAGATCATCAAGAGCTTGCTAATTTGGCAGCATATATGATATCTGATTTTGGTGCTTACCTTAACGGAGAAGTGATTACACTTGATGGTGGCGAGTGGCTTAAGGGAGCAGGACAATTTAATAACTTAGAACAAGTCACCAATACGATGTGGAATGTATTAGAACTTGCGATTCGCAGAAAAAAATAGTTAACAAAATTTTGATTTGTTATCACCGTATAAATAGTATTTTTACCTTTTGAACTTAATATGGGCAAAATTATAGCTGTAGCAAATCAAAAAGGCGGTGTTGGTAAAACTACTACTTCCGTAAATCTTGCTGCTTCTTTAGGTGTTTTAGAAAAAAAAGTGTTGCTCATTGATGCTGACCCGCAAGCTAATGCATCTTCAGGTCTTGGTATTGATGTAAATAGTGTATCCAAAGGGTCGTATCAAGTTTTGGAACACACCTTAAAAGCCGAAGAAACTATTATAACCACCACTTCTCCAAATTTAGACCTTATTCCTGCCCATATTGATTTAGTAGCTATTGAGATTGAGTTGGTAGACAAACCCAACAGGGAAACCATGTTACGCGAAGCACTCAATCCCATAAAAGATAATTACGATTTCATTTTTATTGATTGTGCCCCATCACTCGGCTTGATTACACTTAATGCACTTACTGCAGCAGACTCCATTATCATTCCTATTCAATGTGAATATTTTGCTCTTGAGGGACTTGGAAAACTATTAAACACCATTAAAAGTGTTCAAAAAATCCACAATCCATCCCTTGGCATTGAAGGCATGCTTCTTACTATGTATGACTCTCGTTTACGTCTTTCTAATCAAGTCGTAGATGAAGTGAAAAAACATTTTAGCACTATGGTGTTCAACACCATCATTCAACGAAATGTAAAATTAAGTGAAGCCCCTAGCTACGGCGAGAGTATCATTGATTATGATGCCTCAAGTAGAGGTGCATCAAGCTATTTAAAGCTCGCGCAAGAGTTCATTCATAAAAACAAATAAAATGGCAAAAGCAAAAAAACGTCAAGCCATGGGGCGCGGCCTTTCAGCCTTGCTTCCAACTGACGAAAATTTAAAAAAGGGAACTGTTGAGGGACGTGTATTAGAAGTTCCGCTAAGTCAGATTGACACAAATCCATTTCAACCCAGAACTCAATTTAACCCTGAAACGCTTACTCAACTTGCTTCTTCTATTGCTGAACTAGGTGTTATTCAACCCATAACCGTTCGTAAAATGGGGGACGAAAAATATCAATTAGTTTCTGGTGAGCGGCGGTTCCGTGCCTCTAAATCCATAAATCTAGAAACAATTCCTGCTTTTATCAGAGTAGCAAATGACCAAGAGTCTTTGGAAATGGCATTAGTGGAAAACATTCAAAGAGATGATTTAGACCCTATAGAGATTGCACTTAGTTATCAACAACTCATAAATGAAATAGAACTCACTCAAGAAGAAATGAGTAAACGGGTAGGAAAAAAGAGGTCAACCATTACCAATTATTTACGCCTGTTACAACTTGATCCTATCATACAATCTGGAATTCGAGATGGTTTTATTTCTATGGGACATGGTAGGGCACTTCTTGCCATTGAAGACACTAAAGAACAACTCCATCTTTACAAAAAAATTGTGGCTAGTGGAATGTCTGTCCGAGCTACAGAGCAAGCGGTAAAGCCAAAAAAAACAACGCAACCCTCAACTATTAAAAACTTTACCAGCTCACAAATTGATACCCTAAACGATTTTTTTGGAGCAGTGGTTAAAACTATAGTTGATAAAAAAGGGAGTGGTAAAATCATTATCTCATTTGATTCCGAAAAAGAATTTAACTCAATTCTCAAAAAAATTAAGAAGTGAACCGACTTGTCTTTCTATTGCTGTTTACTTTTTGTTGGGGTACAATTACTGCTCAAAAAATCACAGCTGAAGACATACAAAAAAATGAAAACGAAGACCCGTTAAGACCTGCAAAAGCAGCGTTTTACTCGGCGGTTCTTCCAGGCTTGGGACAAGTTTACAACAAACGCTATTGGAAGTTACCACTTGTATATGGTGGTCTTGGGGCGTCTATATATGCCTATGACATCAACAATAAAAATTACTTACGTTATCGAAAAGCCTACAAAAGACGTATTTCTGGATACACTGATGACGAGTTCCAAGGGCTTATTGCCAGTACTGATCGGCTTATTGATGGACAAGATTTTTATAAACGAAATCGAGATAGATCAATGTTGTTTATCTTGGGGTTTTATTTTTTAAATATTTTAGATGCCAATATCGATGCGCATTTAAAGCAATATAATGTAAACAGCGACTTGAGTGTTAGACCTTTTATTGATGTGGCACCTATAGATGCTTCACCAGTGGCAGGTATGCGTGTCGCTTTAACTTTTTAGTATGAAGATAGCCTTACTAGGATATGGAAGGATGGGTAAAGCCATAGAAAGCATTGCCAAAGAACGTGGACATGAAATTGTTGCAAAAATCGACAAAGACAACCCAAACGATTCCATTCAAAAGGCAGATGTAGCGATAAACTTCAGTGTGCCTTCATCTGCAGCAACCAACATTACACACGGGCTAAATCAGGGTATTCCTGTGGTTTGTGGAACTACTGGATGGCTAGAACACAAGACTGCTATTGAAAAATTATGCATCGACACTAATGGAGCATTTCTCTATGCCTCAAATTTTAGTCTTGGGGTAAATCTTTTCTTTGCACTAAACAAAAAACTTGCTGAAATGATGGCTCCTTACAACCAATACAAAGTAGCTATTGAGGAAATTCATCATACTGAAAAATTAGATGCACCAAGTGGAACTGCGATTACATTAGCGGAGGGGATTTTGCCTTATTCACAACATAACGGATGGAAACTTGAGAAAAGTGCTAGTGAAAACGACATTCCTATAAAAGCAATTCGTGAACCCAACGTCCCTGGAACACACACAGTAACCTACAGATCAGATATCGATAAAATACATATAGAACACCTTGCTCACAATAGAGATGGTTTTGCACTAGGTGCAGTTATTGCTGCCGAATGGATCATTGGAAAAAGTGGTATTTTTACCATGAGTGATGTGCTTAACATAACCTAATCTTACAGCTATTATGACAGTTACACAATGGATTTTATTTATCGGGATTTGCCAAGTTTACATTTTCGTAAAGCTTTGGAAACTCTATAAAAAAGCAGGATTTTCTCCCCTTTTGGCCTTAGTCCCCTTCTACAATTCCATTATTCTGCTTCAAATCATTAAACGACCAAAGTGGTGGGTGATTTTACTATATATACCCATCATTAACCTTTTGATGCTCCCAGTAATATGGGTTGAAACCGCTAGAAGTTTTGGAAAAACTAGTCTTACAGACAGTTTTCTTTCATGGGCAACTTTAGGGTTTTATGGGTTTTATCTCAATTATGTTTCAGAAGTAACTTATCGTACAGACAGGCCATTAGAACCACAAAGTGGATTTGGCCAATTCATTGGCTCTATTATTTATGCTGTTGTTTTTGCCACTCTTGTACATGCCTATTTTATGCAGCCTTATATTATACCAACAGGTTCACTGGAAAAAAGCCTTTTAGTGGGTGATTTTTTGCTGGTTAGCAAATTCCATTATGGGGCTCGAACTCCACAAACAGCGGTTTCCTTTCCAATGGTTCATGATACCATCCCATTAGTAAAAGTACGTTCTTACCTTAAAAAACCTCAACTACCCTATTATCGTATTCCAGGGCTTCAAAAAATAAAACGCAACGATATTGTGGTGTTTAGTTGGCCAGCAGATACCGTCAGGCAATTCTTTAAAAAAGAGGCTCGTGTAGATAAACCCGTGGATAAAAAATCCAATTACGTAAAACGTTGCGTTGCGCTTCCTGGCGATACCCTTTCTTTGATTGATGGCATTATTCACATCAATGGTCGAAAATCGAAAATGCCCGACCGAGCAAAACCCCTTTATGGTTACACAGCATATAACAGCAAAGGAATTTCAGCGAGGAAACTGGTAGCTCTTGGATATAATGATTTAACTCGAAAGTACGCAATTTCAAATATTAACCAATCCATGCTAAACGCTTTAATCCCTTATATAACAGGTTATGGGTATGGAGACCAAAATAATTATGAAGTGTCTACAGGTGCAAAAGGGCTTCCTCTTAAATTGGTAAAACAATACAGGATTCAAGCTAAAGAACTGCTCGAAAAACAGAAAACCTTGTTTTTAACTCTTGAAGAAGCTGCTGAACTTCAGAATATTATTCCTCTGGATAGCTTAAAGCGACGTATTAACAACTCAAAGTATCCCGACGTTAATATTTTCCCAAACACAATACAGTATAACTGGAACCAAGATCAATTTGGACCACTTGTTATTCCCAAAAAAGGTGTTACAGTACAACTCAATCAGGAAAGCTGGCCCTTGTATAAAAAAATTATCCAAGATTATGAGCACAACACGGTTTCTAAAAATGGTGATGTGATTGAAATCAACGGAGAAGTAACAGACACCTACACCTTTTTACAAGACTATTTTTGGATGATGGGTGATAACCGTCATCGCTCAGAAGATAGTCGTTATTGGGGCTTTGTCCCAGAAGACCATATTGTAGGAAAACCTGTCTTTATATGGTTGAGCATAGACGGCTTTATGGAAGGTTTTAGCAACTGGCGTGTGCGCTGGAATAGGGTTTTCACAACAGTTGGAGGTTCCGGCGAACCCGTTTCATATCGCTGGTTTTTTGTTGCCTTTATTGCGCTTTGGCAAGGGATTGTTTGGTTTCGTAAACGAAACAAAAAGGCTTAGATGAACCCTGTTTTAGCTCCCCTCGCTTATGGTGGTTCACTTACGCTTTGGGCGTATTTAGTACAGGCAGATGCTATTATTTTTGAAAAACACGATCACTACCAAAAACAAACCCAACGAAATCGACAATATATTCATGGAGCAAACGGAATACTACTGCTATCTATTCCCATAAAACATTTAGGTAAAGAAGGACACCAATCATATAAAGACATAAAAATTGATAACAGTTTTCCATGGCAATCACAACACTGGAAATCACTTCAAAATGCCTATAGATCATCCCCCTATTTTGAATACTATGAATGTGAATTAGCTCCTATTTACAAAAATAAATACACGAGCTTATACACCTTTAACAAAACCTTATTTGATGTTTTAAAGAACTTAATGGGCATCAATACTACAGTTACTTTCACTGAAAAATATACTCCTTTTACAACAACCTTGGACACGAGACATTTGCTACAGGTAAAAAAAAAGGCTCCAGTCATAACACTAGAATATGCACAAGTTTTTAGGGATAAAAACGGGTTTATTCCAAATCTTTCGGTACTGGATCTCCTTTTTAACCTCGGTCCAGAAAGCTTAAGCAAACTTAAAAGGTGTGCGCTTCCTAATTTTTTGTAAATTACCCTATTAAATCCTTCTTGATGGACGAACCCAAAATCACAGGGATTGGTGGTATATTTTTTAAATCCCAATCTCCAGAAAAACTACAAAAGTGGTATGCAAAACATTTGGGGTTGATTCTAAATCCATATGGAGCAACTTTTGAAATGCGAAATGCAAATACACCTACCAAAAAAAAGTATCTTCATTGGTCTGTTTTTGCAAACGACACTGAGTATTTTAATCCTTCCCTAAAACCCTTTATGATAAATTACAGGGTACAAGAAATTGAAAAATTAGTCGAAAATTTAAATAACATTGGGGTTACTATTGTAGACAAAATAAAAACCTACCCCTATGGAAAATTTTGTCACATTTTGGACCCCGAGGGAAATGCCATAGAACTCTGGGAACCAAAAGAGGAGTTTTTTGACAGCATGAAAGTTCCAACAAACAAATAAAAAGCAGGCCGTAAGCCGGATTCTGTCGTGCCTTATCATTAATCTAGACGATGCATTACTGCAGCGTTCAATCCGCCTACCCTCCAACTTAGGCGCACTACCCTCAAGCGTTGGTTTACATGGCGTTTCACCGCATAGAGTTTACCTGATTTCACTACAGCCAAACTGTACTTGCTTTCTGTTGCACTAGTCCTGAACCGAATATTCGGAACGACGGGAGTTACCCGCTATGCTGCGCTACGGTGTCCGGACTTTCCTCTCTTCGCCAACGGCGAACAGCGATAAGGTGGCCTGCTGCACAAAAGTACTGTATTCTTTTGTTAGATCTCAATTTTGCATAGGTCAACAATGTGAGTTTACGTATATTTACCTCATGGGTGAATTTGTTGTATCTGCCTTAAAGTATAGGCCGCAAACTTTTGCGGATGTTGTGGGGCAACAGGCCATCACACAAACCCTGCAAAATGCCATTGATTTAGGGAAAATTGCAAAAGCGATGCTGTTTTGTGGACCTCGCGGAGTTGGAAAAACTACTTGTGCACGAATATTTGCAAAAAAAATCAATAGTATAGGCACGGCTGTTGACCCTGATGAAGATTTTGCTTTTAACGTTTTTGAACTCGATGCTGCCTCTAATAATTCTGTTGCAGATATTAGAAATCTAATTGAACAAGTACGTATTCCGCCTCAAAAGGGCAGTTATAAAGTATACATAATCGATGAGGTTCACATGCTTAGCTCAGCAGCTTTTAACGCCTTTTTAAAAACTCTTGAAGAGCCACCACAACATGCCATTTTTATCTTGGCAACAACAGAAAAACAAAAAATTATTCCAACCATTTTGTCTCGCTGTCAGATTTTTGACTTTAGACGTATTAGTATTAAAGATGCGCAAGACTATTTGGCTACCATTGCTCAACGCGAGGGAGTATCTGCCGAAGGCGATGCCTTGCATTTAATTGCCCAAAAAGCAGATGGTGCAATGCGAGATGCTCTTTCAATTTTTGATCGAATGGTAAATTATTCAGGAACTGAACTCACAGCCAAACATGTATCGTTAAATCTTAACATTCTCAACCATGATAGTTATCTGGAAATAACAGAAATGTTAAAAATGGGCGATTTACACAATGTCGTTTTAAAATTTAACTCACTTATTGATTTGGGCTTTGATGGGTATCATTTTATAAATGGATTGTCAAAACATTTTCGGGATTTGCTTATGTGTCAAAACGAAGGTACATCATCACTTTTAGAACTTGGACAGGAAACAGAAGCAAAATTTCATGAGCAAGCAAAATCCATTACGGCTACTTTTTTACTTGAGGCAATGGAGCTTACAAACACCTATGCGTTACAGTATAAAAACAGTTTAAATCCGCACTTACAGGTTGAGTTGTGTTTGATGCAAATAGCATCACTTAAGGAAGGTGAAAAAAAAAAGTCTGAGCCCTATATAAAACCAAATAATAACAATAATTCCAGTGTTACAGCAGAAGAAAAAAAAGAGTCAGCTCCTGCTGTTAAATCAAAAAATCATGTGCACGATGAGAGTAAAGAAGTAGCAGAAAAGAAATTACTTAGTGACGAACAAACCAATGTGCCCATACAAATTACCGAAGAACCCATTCAACTAGATTTAGCTTCTCAAGGAGTTTCAGGTTTTTCGATTTCGAGCTTGCGCATTCAGAAAGAGCATCAAAAAAAAGCAGAAAAAATACCGGATGAGTCATCAGTAAATGAACAAGAAGTGACCCAAGAAAACATTGACTCTTGTTGGGAAACTTACACAAATAAAATGGTTGAAATCGGGGCGCGAAACATGGTAGCCTTATTGCAATTAGATGTGCCCAGACTTAAAAATAAACACGAAATTCATTTAACACTTCCAAACAACACCAATCGTGTAGAATTAGAAAAACAAAGTGGAAGTTTACTTAACTATCTTAGAGAAACATTAGAAAATGACCATCTATCGCTGAAAATTCATGTAGATGCTAAAGAAGAAAAAAAGTTCATATACACAGCAGAAGACAAATACCAGGAATTGGTTCAAAAAAACCCCCTTTTAGAAACATTCAAAAAGAATTTTAACCTAGAGTATTAATGTAGTTCTTGGTAAAGAAGCTTTACCATTCCATCGGCAAGACCTACTTTGGGAACAAATATTTTATTGGCTCTGCTATATTTCATAGCAAGCAAATAAATTTGAACCGCAGGAACAATTACATCGGCTCTATCGGGGTTTAAGCGCAAATCAATTAACAGCTCTTTTTGCGTTCTGTTTTTTAGGAATTGGTACTGCTCAGAAAGTAGCATATACGAAATGGGTTTCCCTATTTTCTTTCCTATCATTTTAAAAACTTTATTTATGGTTCCTCCAGAACCCACTGCAGAAATTTCATCAATTGAATTTGTATTTTTCTCAATCCAATTTTTGTAGTTTTCTAGCTCACTGTCTTTCACCATATTACTCAATAATCGAACTGTGCCAATTTTAAATGACTTGGAAGCAATAGTTTTTCCTTGCTGCATTATAGTAAGCTCTGTACTACCTCCACCAACATCGATAAATAAATAGGATTTATGAGGCTTCATGACTTCATACAAATCGGTCATGGCAATAATTTTCGCTTCACGTTTACCGTCAATTAACTCAACAGTCACTTCGGCTTCTTTGCGAATACGGTCGATGAGTTCTCTACCGTTTTTTGCCTCGCGCAATGCAGAAGTCGCACAAGCCATATAATGTGAAACACCATGCACTTCCATTAGCATTTTAAATGAATGCATGGCGTGGATTAAACGTTGTTGATTTGACATTCCTATGGAACCGTGGGTAAAAGTATCTTGTCCCAAACGAATGGGCACTCTAATAATGGCATTTTTAGTAAAAAGAGTGGGTTTATTTTTTCGCTCAATAACGTTAGAAACAAGCAAACGCACCGCATTTGAACCGATATCTATAGCAGCGTATTTGGATAACCTCATTGATTCTCAACTTTATTTTGATAATAGGTATACATCTCTATTTGTGATTGAAATGGTTTCGCCTGATTCGTACGATAAACAGGTTTTGTATCAACATTAACCCATCTAGATTTCACATTGTCATTCCAGCTTATTTCAAAAGTATCAACTAATTCTTGTTGAATGTCTTTGTCATAAATTGGACAAGAAACCTCAACACGATTATCTAAGTTACGGGTCATCATATCAGATGATGAAATAAAAATATCTCTGTTTCCATCATTCTCAAAAATGATCATTCTTGGATGCTCCAAAAAACGATCCACTACACTAATCACTTCAATGTTTTCACTAAACCCTTTAACGCCTGGCACCAAACAACATATACCTCGAACAATCATTTGAATGCGCACTCCTTCCTGACTTGCATGATACAACCTCTTTACCATTTCAAAATTGGTTAAGTTGTTTATTTTAATACGAATCAATGCTTGCTTTCCTTGCTTGGCATGTTCTATCTCTCTGTTTATGCGCTGTTTAAGACCGCTATATGTAGTAAAAGGAGAAATCAAAAGATGTTTATGCGAAGGTACCTTAAAGCTTGTTTCCAAAAAGGTAAAAACACGATTAACTTCTTTTAAAATTTTCTGATCGGATGTAAACAGCGTGAAATCTGTATAAATTCTAGCTGTAGATTCGTTAAAATTTCCAGTACTTACAAATCCATATCGTTTAATTTTATTTTTCTCTTTACGATGAATAAGGCATATTTTAGAATGAACTTTAAGTTTAGGAATACCAAAAACAAGATGTACTCCCTCGTTCTTTAACATTTCTGCATAGTGAATATTTGCTGCCTCATCAAATCTGGCTTGGAGTTCTATTTGTACAGTTATGCGCTTTCCGTTTCGTGCCGCTTGAATCAGTGCGTTTACAACTTGGGAATCATTAGACAACCTATAAATAGTTATAAATATACTTTTAACGTTGGGGTCTAAAGCAGCTTCGCGTAAAAAATTAATGGTGTATGCATAAGTATGATAAGGTGTGTATTGAAGAAAATCTTTTTTACTAATCTGATCAAGTAAACTTGTTTGAAGAGAAAAACCCGAAATGGGTAATGGTGACATGTTGTTGTAGAGCAAGTCTGTACGTCCAAGACTCGGGAATTTCATATAATCCCGACGGTTGTGGTAACGGCCACCAGGAATAATACTATCGTGAGAACCTATTTCAAATTTATCAAGAAGTAATTCGAGAGTGTCTTTTTCAATATTGCTATCATAAACAAATCGAACAGGATCTCCATCAATACGCTCACGAACACTTGAGGCAACTTTTTCAATGTAGCTTTTGTTAATATCATCATCAAAATCCAACTCCGCATCAGGCGTAAATTTCACCATGTGAGCAGTAATCGAAATTGGTGAAAACATGGAAAATATATATTTCATCTGGTGCCTAATAATATCATCCAGAAGCATTATATATTGTTTATTACCTCTTGGGGGCAGCACTACAATTCGATCTAAATGTGTAGGAAACTGAATAAGAGCAAACAATGGAGCGGCTCCATCCTTTTGTGTCATACGGACACTCAAAAACACATTACTCCCCTTAATTTTGGGCATACGTGTGTCTTCATTTATCAAGACTGTTAAAAGCGAAGGACTCACTTTTTCTTTAAAGTACTGGTGAACAAACAATGTGTAATCGTCATCCAAAGCGTGTTCATCTAAGACAAAAATCTGCTCCTTTTTGAGTTCTTCTGTTAAGTGCTGTATCGTAGCAAAACTCTCATCTTGGAGTTCTATGGTTTTTTGAGTGATCTCATGAAGCAATTGCTCCGCTTTTTGAGCTTCAGCAGAAGGATTTTCAGCCTCCACTTGAGCAATACGCTTCACCGTTGCATAACGTACTTTGTAAAACTCATCCAAATTATTAGAAAATATCCCAATAAAGCGAATACGCTCAATAAGGGGCACTCGTGTATCTTGTGCCTCTTGAAGCACGCGACGGTTAAAATCTAACCAACTGAGTTCACGATTTACAAAAGGAAATTCCAAGCTATATTAACATTTTAGGAAAAAAGAACGCTGCAGTTCCTGTTTTAATTGATGACCACAAAGATACATCAAAGCTAAAAATGACAGCACCTGATGTTGGAATGTTATCGCCCGAAAAGCCTCCAATGCTATTTGCTAAAGCTGTACATGCATGATTATGACCAAATGTCATTATAACATTTTGTTCATCCGGAAGACAGCGAACAAACTCCAATACTTCTTCACCACTAAAATCATATAACATTTTACTGAAAGAAAGTTTATGCAGAGACAGTTCCAATTCTTTAATAACAATAAGGGCTGTATGGGAAGCTCGTACAGCAGGACTGCTATAAGCTGCATCAACAGCAAGCTTTTTGGAAGCCAAAAATGCTCCCATTTGATGGGCATCAGCTATGCCACGTGCATTTAATGGACGATCTGCATCAGACACGTTTAACTCCCATGACGACTTTCCGTGGCGCATCATAATCCAAGTTTTCATATAATTTTAGCTTTTCACTATGGCGCCAAACGCTGACGTATCCATGAATTATTTTCCCCTTTAGTGTAAACAATGCGATCGTGAAGACGATTTGGTCTGCCTTGCCAAAACTCTATTCGTTCTGGAAGCACGGCAATACCTCCCCAATACTTTGGGCGTGGAATACTTTTCCCCTCAAATTTATGGTTGAGAATTTCAAGTTTTTTTTCTAAAAACTCTCTGGAATCAATAGGTTCGCTTTGAGGAGAAACATGAGCACCCAATTGACTTCCTCGTGGTCGAGAAGCAAAATAAGCATCTGATGTAGACGCATCGGTTTTTTGAGCTACTCCTGAAATCAGTACTTGACGTTCTAAATTGGGCCAAAAAAAAGATAAACTCACATTTGATTTGGCAAACATTGCCTTGGACTTATCACTGTTATAATTAGTGTAAAAAACAAAGTTTTCATTCAATAGGTCTTTCAAAAGCACTACCCTAGCCCGTACAATTCCATTAACATCTACCGTACTAAGTGTCATGGCATTTACCTCGTCAACACTACCTGCAAGGGAAACCTCATCAAACCACTGTGTGAACAATTCCAATGGGGAGTCAGGTGCCTTATCCTCAGTAAGTGTTTTTATGTTATAATTTTTTCGCAATTGTCCAAGATGCCTTTTCATACTATAAAGGTACAAATAACCTTATGAAATAACGGCGCCGTCATTTGTCAAAGTAACATTAGGAAAAATCTCTTCTGCCTCTTTAAGAAATTGGTTACGATCTTTGTATCGGGAAGAATAATGACCTAAAAGTAAACGTCCCACTTGGGCATCACGAGCTATAGTAGCTGCTTCTTTTGCAGTACTGTGTTGAGTTTGTTGTGCTAGGGCCTTATGCTGCTCCAAGAAAGTAGCTTCATGATAAAGCCAATCAACTCCTTTTATAAATGGAACAATTAAAGGGTGATAAGCCGTATCACTGCAAAAGGCATATTTTTTTGGTGGATGTGGATCAAAAGTCACCTCATCATTTTTAACTAGAACATCACCAACCTGAATATCCTGGCCTAATTGCAACAATTTAAATTGACTTTTATCAATCCCTGACTTAAGTGCAGCATCGTTGTTTATTCTACGGAAACCTTCCTTTTCAGTAAACAAAAACCCATTTGTATAAACACGGTGTTTTAAGGGGATAGTATACACACTAACGCTATCATCTTCAAAAACACAAACCGATTCTCCACTTTGTAATTCATGAAAGTATAACTGATAGTTTGTCCAAGAATTCGCAAGTTTCAGCAATAAAGTAAGGGCCTCTTTTATACCTTTTGGTCCATAAATATGCAAAGGGGCCTCACGCCCCAATAACCTAAAAGATGAAACCAGCCCTGGAAGTCCATAAAAATGATCTCCATGAAGATGGGAAATAAAGATGTGCTTGATATGCACAAAAGAAACTTTAGCTATACGAAGTTGAACCTGAGTACCTTCTCCACAATCAATAAGAAAACGATGACCCTTTATGTCAAGAAGCTGGGCAGTAGGATTTTTATTTTCGTGAGGTGTTGCAGAATGACAGCCTAAAATAGTTAGTTTCATCAGTAACCCAAATCACGTTCAATTTCTTCCATATCAATTAAATCCAAGGCTTCCTGGAGTGTTGGTGCTATAGAAATACCTTCAGGAAGGTCATCAATATTCATAGTGCCCACTACCAAAACAAATGATTTATTTACCTTCTCTTTATTATATATACTCAACTCCGAAAACTCTAATATATGATTTGTTTGAAGTTTGACAACAGAAGAAAAATCCACAACAATATTTTGGTTTTCCATATTTTTATAATGCCCCTTAATAAGGTTTCTAAAATCTACACCAATGGGGTCATTTATTTCCCACAAAAAAATAGTTGTTTGTTCTTTTTGGCTGATTTGCATAATCTACTTTTTAGATGCTAGCAAATATAACACTGCCATCCGAACGGCTACACCATTTTCAACTTGATCTAGAATTATGGCTTGATTTGAATCAACCACTTCACTTGAAAGTTCTACGCCGCGATTGATCGGCCCAGGATGCATAATCACTATTTCTTTATCGAGTTTCTCAAGCATTGGCTTTGTAATCCCGTAGAAGGCTGCATATTCTCGATTAGAAGGAAAATAACTCGCTGACATTCGCTCAAATTGTACACGAAGTACATTTGCAACATCACACCATTGAAGAGCTTTTGTTACATCAGTTTCTACTGCCACACCTAGACTCGATATGTGTTTTGGAATAAGGGTCGAGGGACCACAAACACAAACTTCGGCACCAAGTTTTTGAAGAGCAAAAATATTTGACAATGCTACTCTTGAATGCAATATATCTCCAATTATTGCTACTTTTTTTCCAGCAACAGCGCCAAGCTTATCTTGAATGGAAAATGCATCTAGCAAGGCCTGTGTGGGATGTTCGTGTGCTCCATCACCAGCATTTATAATTGCAGCGTCAACATGTTGTGCAAGAAAGCTGGCTGCCCCTGCACTCTCATGCCTAATGACTACCATATCGACTTTCATAGACAAAATATTATTTACCGTATCAATTAAGGTTTCTCCTTTTTTGAGAGATGACATGGAGGCTGCAAAATTGATAACATCTGCAGAGAGACGTTTTTGAGCAAGTTCAAATGACAGTTTAGTTCGTGTGCTATTCTCAAAGAAAAGGTTAGCTATAGTAATGTCTCGCAATGAAGGTACTTTTTTAATGGGGCGATTGATAACTTCTTTGAATTGTGCGGCAGTTTCAAAAATGAGGTGAATGTCTTTTTCTGTTAGGTATTTGATGCCCAGTAAGTGTTTAACGCTTAGCTCACTCATATTATTTATTTACAAGATATACTGCATCTTCATTATCTTCTTCCTGCCAACACACTATTACGTGTTCATTTTGTATTGCATCAACCTGTCGACCACAGTAATCTGGTTGAATGGGCAGGTGTCGTGAAAATCTACGATCAATTAACGTAAGAAGTTGTATTTCTTTAGGACGACCATAAGAGTCAATAGCTGTAAGAGCGGCTCGAATACTCCGTCCAGTGAAAAGCACATCATCAATTAGGACAATGCGTTTCCCCTCTACACCTACTTCCATACTATTGTCGTTTGCACTCAAAACCTTATCCCCTCTACGGAAATCATCTCTAAAAAAAGTGATGTCAAGT
Organism: Flavobacteriaceae bacterium; assembly: GCA_030830005.1. Taxonomy (GTDB): domain Bacteria; phylum Bacteroidota; class Bacteroidia; order Flavobacteriales; family Flavobacteriaceae; genus UBA7446. The sequence continues at coordinate 16,536 of JAURNV010000029.1, forward strand.
TTACATAACTGTGCATTAGCCACCTTATACTCATGTCTTAAAATATGTAAGAGACGCTCGGCAAGACGCACACCTCGTGGTTGAAGACCAACTAAAAGCGTTTGGGCAAAATCGCCGTGGGTTTCTTTAAGTTGACAAGCTAAACGAAAAAGGATGATGTGGAGGTCTTCGGTACTTAGTAGTAGCTTTTGGCTCATCCCAAAATTTTTACAAAAATAGAAAAAATTGATGGTTTTTAACGTTTTACTTGCATTTGAAAAAAATACATACTTTTGAATTACCTTAAATCTTACAATTATGCTTTCAAAAACCTATCGTTATTTTGCCGGAAGTTACTTCCAACTTATCCCTCTTACAATTATATTTCAAGCCTGTATTAGCTCTATTATCGTTTATTTTTTGTTGCAAGGAAGGCCCACATGGTGGGACATGATTCAACTACTAGTTTGTATTGCGGCAACAACGATGTATTTGGGTGCCATTTTAGCTCAAATTCATGTCAGAATAGTATTTAACATTTTCATTTTAAGCTTAGTCGCTAACACTCTTTTACTTGTATTGCAATTAGTTAATTGAATTTTAATACTTTAGTAGAAGTTATGACACAAGTTATTCGTTATATTTCTTTACTAATTTGTAGTTTATTTGTCATGAGTTGTACAACTAAAGATACTCCCAAAGCGGTTTTGGTTATTCATGGGGGTGCGGGATGGATTTCCCGTGGAAGTGTTACTGATAGCATGGAACAAGCCTATATCAATACGTTAAAAGAATCATTATTAAAAGGCAGGGCAATATTACAAAAAGGAGGTCCAAGTCTGGATGCTGTGCAAATTGCTATTGAGCATTTAGAAGATTCTCCCTTGTTTAACGCTGGAAAAGGTTCGGTTTTTACCTATCATGAAACCAATGAAATGGATAGTGCTATCATGGACGGCGCCACACTAAATGCCGGTGCCGCCACGGGTGTTGCTACGATTAAAAATCCAATTCAGGTAGCGCGAGCGGTGCTTGACCATTCAGTTCATGTGTTTTTAAGCGGTGCAGGTGCAGAAGAATTTGCAATAGAACAAGGGCTCAAACAAGTAGACTCTTCTTACTTTTTTACTCAAAATAACTATGACAAACTTCTTAAAGCGAAAGCCTCTATGGAAGTGGTAAAGCAAGATAAATTAGGAACGGTAGGTGCAGTCGCTTTAGACAATAATGGGAATTTGGCTGCTGGAACCTCAACAGGTGGCATGACCAACAAACGTTATGGACGTATTGGAGATGTTCCCGTGATTGGCGCTGGAACTTATGCCGAAAACGGAGTTTGCGGAATTTCTGCTACAGGACATGGTGAGTACTTTATTCGCCATGTGGTAGCACACGATATTGCAGCACGAATTAAATATGCCAATCAAAGTATTCAACAGGCATCAAATGAGGTAATTTTAGCATTAAAAGCTAAGGGAGGATTAGGGGGTGTCATTGGTTTAGATGCCAACGGTAATGTTGTTATGCCATTTAATACTAAAGGAATGTTTAGAGGATATATTTCCCTTGAGGGAGATCCGGTTGTTGCTCTTTATGGCACAAATTAAACGTTTACTCCTACTTCCAGGTTTTTTGACAAACGCTCATATACTCCAGAAGTCAGCTTTTCTCGTATAGAAGAGAAAGCTGATAGGGTTTCCTCTACATCTGCTAACGTATGCGTAGCCGTTGGAATAAGGCGAAGTAAAATCAACCCTTTTGGAATAACGGGATATACCACAATTGAACAGAAAATACCATAATTTTCTCTAAGATCCCTTACCAATACCATGGCTTCTAGTATACTACCTTTTAAATAAACAGGAGTAACACAACTTTGTGTCGTCCCAATATCAAATCCTCGATTTTTGAGACCGCTTTGAAGCGCATTTACATTTTCCCACAATTTGGCTTTGATTTCAGGCATCGTGCGAAGCATATCAAGTCGCTTAAGTGCTCCTTTAACCAAAACCATTTGTAGTGATTTTGCAAACACTTGCGAGCGCATATTATACTTCATATAATCCATGATTTCTTTGTCGCCAGCAATAAAGGCACCTGTACTAGCCATGGACTTAGCAAAAGTGGCAAAATACACATCAATATCATTCATAACACCTTGCTCCTCACCTGCCCCTGCGCCTGTTGCACCAAGCGTTCCAAAGCCGTGAGCATCATCAACCAAAAAGCGAAAACCATATTTTACTTTAAGAGCTGCTATTTCACGTAAACGTCCCTGTTCGCCACGCATACCAAACACCCCCTCAGATATTACCAAGATACCACCTCCAGTTTCTTGAGCAACCCTAGTCGCTCGAATTAGATTTTTTTCTAAACTTTCAATATCATTATGTCTAAAAGTAAAGCGCTTCCCTACATGTAATCGAACCCCGTCAACAATACAAGCATGAGAATCTACGTCATAAACGATAACATCATTTTTTGACACTAAGGTGTCAATAGTTGACAAAATACCTTGATAACCAAAGTTTAACACGTAAGCAGCTTCTTTACCTACAAATGCTGCCAACTCATCTTGGAGTTGTTCGTGGAAAGAAGTGTGTCCAGACATTAACCTTGCGCCCATAGGATAAGCAGAACCGTACTCTGCAGCAGCATCTGCATCAGCTTTACGCACTTCGGGGTGGTTTGCCAAGCCCAAATAATCGTTTACACTCCAAGTAATAACTTCATTGCCTTGAAAACGCATACGATTTCCTATGGGACCTTCAAGTTTTGGGAAAGCAAAATATCCTTCCGCAACTGATGCCCACTTTCCAAGTGGTCCTTTATTTTCACGGATTTTAGCAAACAAATCGGTTGTCAATGTGTTGGTTTTAAAGTTGTTGCAAATATATGAATTCGCTCCTAAAATAAGAGATAAAATAATTAGCGAATGTACTCAATAGGTTTTTCTTTTTCGATGTTTTGTGCATCAAAAAATCCTTGATCACGCATCCAATGGTCACTGTAAATTTTACTCATATATCTAGAACCATGGTCGCAAAAAATAACAACGACTACACTATTGTCATCAAAATAGGTGCCTGTTTTATCAAGCTGCCGTATTGCCTGCAAAGCTGCGCCTGAAGTATAGCCTACAAAAAGACCTTCGGTTTTAGTAATCTCACGGGCTGCATGAGCACTATCCTCATCTGTAACCTTTTCAAAATGATCAATAACATCAAAGTCAGTAGCTGTTGGAATTAAATTTTTTCCTAATCCTTCAATACGATAAGGATAAATTTCGTTGGCATCAAACTCTTGTGTTTCGTGATATTTCTTTAAAACCGACCCGTATGCATCTACACCAATGATTTGAATGTCTTTGTTCTGTTCTTTCAAAAAACGACCAATTCCAGAAAGAGTACCTCCTGTTCCACTTGCAGCCACTAAATGTGTTATTTTTCCTTTGGTTTGTTCCCAAATCTCAGGGCCAGTAGTAAGATAATGCGCATCTGTATTGAGTTCATTAAAGTATTGGTTAATATATACAGAGCCTTCTATTTCATTGTGTAATCGCTTTGCGACTTGATAATATGAACGGGTATCATCTGCACTAACATGTCCAGGACAAACAAACACTTTTGCTCCCATAGCTCGAAGCATGTCAATTTTATCAGGTGAGGATTTAGATGTAACCGCTAGAATACACTCATATCCTTTAATGATACTCACCATAGCAAGGCTAAAACCCGTATTACCAGAAGTAGTTTCAATAATGGTACTTCCAGGCTTAAGAAGGCCTTTTTTTTCTGCCTGCTCTATAATATGTAAAGCAATTCTGTCTTTATTGGAGTGACCCGGATTAAATGCTTCAACCTTAGCGAAAAAACTTCCTGCAAAATCTTTAGTAATATGATTAAGCTTAACAAGCGGGGTGTTACCTATTAGCTCTAAAGCGCTGTTGTATGCTGCTATTTTATTGGTTGTCATATCTTAACACAAGGTGCGGATAATTTGCATGCGAATTTACAAAAATTCAACAAACTGAACATTTTACTTATGTTTAGATGTTTTCTAAATAAAGCAAAAAAGCATATTCCATCGCAATTTCCTTAAGCGACTCAAAGCGTCCTGAAGCACCACCATGACCAGCATCCATATTGGTATGAAGTAAAATCAAATTGTCTCCTTGATGAAAATCACGCAATTTAGCGGTCCACTTTGCAGGTTCCCAATACTGTACTTGAGAATCGTGTAAGCCTGTTGTAATTAAAGTGTTTGGATAAGAAACTTCACGGACATTATCATAGGGCGAGTACGATTTTATATACCTATAATACGTCTCATCGTTAGGATTGCCCCACTCGTCGTACTCTCCTGTAGTAAGTGGAATACTGTCATCAAGCATTGTCGTTACCACATCCACAAAAGGTACAGCTGCTACTACTCCATTGTACAACTCAGGCGCCATATTCATAACAGCTCCCATAAGCAAACCTCCAGCAGACCCACCCATAGCATACAAATGCTCTGGTGAAGTATATCCCTTTTCAATTAAAAATTCTGAACAATTAACAAAGTCAGTAAACGTATTTTTTTTGCTTAGCAAACGTCCGTTTTCATACCAAGGGCGACCAAGATATTCTCCTCCCCTTACGTGCGCAATAGCAAAAACAAAACCCCTATCTAATAAGCTCAAACGAACAGAAGAAAAATATGGATCAATGGTATTTCCATAAGAACCATATCCGTATTGCAATAAAGGGGTGTCTGAAGATAATTTCGTGTCTATATGACGAACCAATGATATTGGAACTTTTGTTCCATCATCTGCAGTAGCCCATAATCGCTCTGAGGTATAATTTTTCTTATCAAATTCCCCTCCAAGGACCTCTTGTTCTTTCTTTACCTCATTGGTTTTGGTGGTGGTATTGTAATCAATAACACTTGAGGGGGTAGTCAAGGATGAGAAATTGTATCTAAAAATATGTGCGTCAAAGTCTAAATTAGTACTTAACGATGCGGTATAGGTGTCACTGTCAAAATTCAAGTAGTAATCCTCTGATTTGTCCCAACGCACTACTCGAAGCTGTAAAAGGCCGTTTTTACGCTCTGCTACTACCATAAAATCTCGAAAAAGCTCAACGTCTTCTAACAAAACATCTTCGCGATGCGAAAGCACATCAACCCAATTACGCTTACTTGGTGCTGAAACAGGGGCTTTTACTAACTTAAAATTTGTGCTATTATCGGCATTTGTGGAAATGTAAAAATGATTTTCAAAATGTGCAACACTATATTCTAATCCTCGCTCTCTCTTATGAATCGTTTTAAATGTGCCCAATGGCGTATTGCTTGGTAAGTACTGATATTCTGAAGTCAAAGTACTTGTGGAACCAATCATGATATATTTTCGTGACTTTGAAGGGTACACAAAAGTGTAAAACGTTTCGTCTTTCTCTTCAAATATCAAAACATCTTCAGCCTGTACTTTCCCTAATTCATGTCTAAAAATTCGATCTGTACGAAGCGTCTTCTCATCTTTAGAAGTATAAAACAAGGTGTTGCTGTCTTCAGCCCAAGCTGCATATGAACTTACACCATTGATTTCATCTTTTAACAACTTGCCAGTTGTAAGGTCTTTCACTTTAATGGTATATATGCGCCTAGAAAGGGTATCAATGCCATAAGCGAGTTTGGTGTTGTCTGGACTAACACTAAGCCCTGATACTTGACAATAAGACAAATCCTTGGCCAACTCATTTACATCAATTAAAATTTCCTCTTCAGCATCTAAGGTTTTGTGTTTGCGGGTGTATATGGGATAATCTTTTCCTTTCTCATATCGTCGGATATACCAATATTCATTGAGAAAATATGGAACAGAGCTGTCGTCTTCTTTTATACGACCCTTCATCTCTTCAAAAAGATTCTTTTGTAATTTTTCGGTAGGCTTAAGAATAGCTTTAGTATAGGTATTCTCTTTTTCCAAATAGTTAATCACCTCGGGGTTTTCACGCTCGTTTAACCAATAATATGGATCTATTCTAAGGTCATTATGAATTTTAAGCTCTTTCTCCTTAACAGAAGCATCGGGTGGTGTATGAGTCATGTAATTACAGCTAAAAAATAAGAAGCAAAAATAAGCGGGCAAGATGGTTTTTGAGGACATAATAATGTATTTTTGTTCACTAATTTAGTAAAAATTGACACAAGACCAACTTAAAAGTCTTATTGAGCGCCTGGGTGCGTTAAGGAGGTATCTTTGACATCGATGCTAGACGTATTGAAGTGTCTAACAAAGAAGAAAAAACCTTAGACCCCAACTTTTGGAACGATTCTAAAGCCGCTGAGACTTACATGAGAGAACTCCGCAGCATAAAACAATGGGTTATCGACTATGAAAAAGCAAAGCAACTTGTTGATGACCTTGAGGTTTTGTTTGAATTTTACAAATCTGGAGATGTTGATGACATTGAGCTTGAAAAAAATTGGTCCTTCACCATCGAACATTTTGAATATTTAGAGTTTAAAAACATGCTCTCTGATGAGGGTGACAGTTTAAGTGCTGTTTTACAAATCACTGCTGGGGCAGGAGGCACAGAAAGTTGTGATTGGGCTGCTATGTTGATGCGGATGTATCAAATGTGGGCCGAAAAAAGAGGTTTTAAAATTAGAGAACTCAATCTACAAGAAGGAGATGTCGCAGGAATTAAAACTATTACGCTTGAAATTGATGGGGCGTATGCCTTTGGATGGTTAAAAGGTGAAAACGGCGTACACAGACTTGTACGTATTTCCCCCTTCGATAGCAATGCCAAAAGACATACTAGCTTTGCCTCAGTTTATGTATACCCTCTCGTTGATGACACAATTGAAATTGAAATAAATTCATCTGATATTGAAATTACTACTGCTCGATCTAGCGGTGCTGGAGGACAAAACGTAAATAAGGTAGAAACTAAAGTGCAATTGGTACACAAGCCCACCGGAATACAAATAGCCTGTTCAGAAACGCGTTCACAACACGACAATAGAGAACGTGCGATGCAAATGCTTCGTTCACAGCTATATGAGATTGAATTGCAGAAACGAATGGAAGCTCGCGAAGATATAGAAGCAAGCAAAATGAAAATTGAATGGGGCTCTCAAATAAGGAATTATGTACTTCATCCCTATAAACTAATTAAAGATGTGCGTACCCATGAGGAAACGGCTGCAGTTGATGATGTATTAAATGGAGATTTAGACCGCTTTCTTAAAGCTTTTTTAATGTCTCAAAAAACTAACAAAGATGAAAAACCATGGGTAGAATAGATACAGTAATATTCGATTTTGGCGGCGTGCTTATTGATTGGAATCCTGCTTATGTTTTTCTGAAAGAGTTTAGAGGAGACGCCCAAAAAATGAGTTATTTTTTAAATACCATTTGCTCATGGGAATGGAATGAAGAGCAAGATGCAGGACAAACTCTAAAAAAAGCTACTGAAGATCGTATAGCAATGTTTCCAGAGTACGAACACTTGATTCGCATGTATTACGACCGGTGGGATGAGATGTTGGGTTATGAACACAATGAAACTGTTACATTGCTCAACAGAATTAAAAGTAAAGGAAACCATAAGCTTATTGGACTAACGAACTGGAGTCATGAAACTTTTCCAGTAGCTTTAGAACGGTTCCCATTTCTTCATTTATTTGATGGTATTGTAGTTTCTGGTACTGAAAAAATGAAAAAACCAGACCCGCGTATTTATCAACTCACATTGAATAGGTATCATATCAATGCTGAAAATGCTGTTTTTATTGATGATAAAAAAGAAAATGTAGTTGCAGCCGTTCGGGAAGGGATACATGGTATACATTTTACAACATCCGAAGTGCTTGAAAAAGAGCTTGTTATCCTAGGTGTTTTAAAGTAGGTTTAGCCTTTAGCGTATTTTACAGGATATTTAAAAATACACTACTTTTACAAAAAAAATTGCATGAAAAGACTGTTAGCCGTCTGCATTCTTGTCATAATCTCATTTATGAGTTACAGCCAAGAATATTATACAATAACTGCAACCATTATTGATAAAGCCACACAGGACAAGCTTCCTTTTGCCACCCTTACTCTTTTAAACCCTAATAATCAAACTTTAATTGGTGGTGCTGTATCTGACGAAAATGGTCTAATCTCGGTTAAAAGTAGTCTTAGCAGTGTCCAAATAAAAGTGGATTATATTGGCTATGAAACCTTGGTAATTACACGCATTGATTTGAATAAAAAAACGACTTTAGGAAATTTGGGTTTATCTCCAAAGGAAAGTCAATTGGCTGGAATTGATTTAGTAGGAAGAAGGTCTGATGTTGAAATTCGATTAGATAAACGGGTTTACAACGTAGGGCAAAACCTCAATGCCAAGGGAACAAATGTTTCAGATGTTTTAGAAAACATCCCTTCGCTGTCATTAGATTTGGATGGTAATTTGGAATTGCGAGGTAGTACCAATGTACGAATTCTTATTGATGGAAAGCCTTCTGGACTGGTGGGAGTAAACGGAATAGATGCCCTAGCGGATTTACCTGCCGAATCCATTGAACGTGTAGAAGTTATCACAGCTCCTTCGGCACGCTATCAAGCCGAAGGTAGTTCTGGTATCGTAAATATTATACTAGCAAAAAACACGTTCAAAGGTTTAAACGGTGTTTTTAATCTTTCTGGGGGCAAATACGATAGTTACGGAGCAAATGCAAGTATTAATTATAAGGTCAAAAAAGTTAATTTCTTTACAAACTCAGGATACAGAGATAACACAAACCTAGGAGGTGCATTCCAAGACAACAGCTACAATAACAACCTTACGTATGACCAATTTGTCGAAACTAGAAGTTTTGACAGAAGAAGAGTAGGAACAAACGTCAATATTGGACTTGATTACACCCCTACAGAAAAAACCAAACTCACAATTTCATATACACAAAACAAACGTGAAGGTGATGATCAAACAAAAAATGATCAAAATCATTTTCTTGAAAATGGAGTAGTTACTAAGTCATTGCGATCCGAAGTTGAAGAAGATTATGGGCTAAATAAACAACTTAGCCTTTCATTAACACACAACTTCAATGACAATGGGCATAAATTGGACATCACCTTACAACGCGAACGTAATATTGAAGATGAGTTTGCTGACCTTCAAACCCAGCAATTCATCCCACAAAACATTTTGAGCCTATTGGAAGAAAATAATACTGAACAAGAAGAGAAGCGATTTTTAGCACAAATAGATTACGTTTGGCCTATTGATAAAAACACTCAATTTGAAGCGGGATATCGCGGAACAAACCAAGACCAAAACACGGGTTTTGTTGTGCAAACAGTAGATAGTAACGGAAATTTGATTGTAAACGCTAGTCTCACTAATTTTTTGGATTTTAATCAAAAAGTACATGCTTTCTATTCTCAATATGGCAAAAAGTGGGGAGGGTTTTCAATTCTTTCTGGTTTAAGGTTTGAGCATACCGCCATGAATGTAATTCAAAAAACTACTAACGAGGACGGTAAAAGCACTTTTAACGACTTCTTCCCGACATTAAACTTAGGATTTGAACTTTCAGAAACTGCAAACATTACCATTGGCTATAATCGGAGAATATCTAGACCACGTTCACGGAGTCTAAATCCTTTTCAATCAAGGTCAAGTGAAACCAGCTTTTTTCAAGGAAACCCATTCTTAAAGCCAAGTTATTCAAACGGTTTTGATATTGGATACCTGAAGCAATTCAAAAAATTCACTTTTAACAGTTCGCTGTATTTTAGAAGGACCGAAAAACCAGAAAACCGTATTTCTGTTGAATCTGGAGATTTTGTAAAGGTTAATGGAGTAAGCACACCGGTAATTAAGCGATTTCCTGTGAATTTAGGTCGTAGAGATCAACTAGGAATTGAAGCAAACGGCTCTATTAGATGGTCGCCAAAATGGAGGTCAAATTTAAGTTTTAACATCTTTAGGAGTGTTGAAGAAGGGAGTTATGAAGGACAGATTTTTGACAATGAAAATGATAGTTGGACAGGAAATTTCAGAAACAACCTAAGCCTGCCTAAAAAAATTAATACACAAATAAACGTGTGGTTTGTAGGGGCAAATCAATCTGCTTTTGGCAGTAGAAAAGCTTTTGGAGGAGTTAGTCTTGGTTTAAACAAAGACATTCTAAATGATAACGCTACTATAAATCTGAACTTTTCAGATGTTTTTAACACAAGCATCTACAGGTGGAAAACGTTTACAGAAACGATAACAACAGAAGGAGAATATCAGCGTAGAAAACCCATGTACACCTTAACATTTACCTACAGATTTAGACAAGAAAAAGAACGCCAACGTAGAAGAGGGCAGGACTTTGATGGAGAAGAAAGTTTTGAGTTATAGTTAACTCTTTGATTTCTGACGCTTTTCTTTTAGCCACTGCATCAAATTTCCTGTCAACCAAAAAGGGACAACAAAGGTGATGAGGAAAATCATTAGCCAAAAACCAATAGTAAGAATGGTTAGGAAAGCTAAAAAGCCTAGATATTGATCAAATTCAATCATGGTTGAAATTTTGACAAAGTTACATATTGCTTCTTTACCGAGCAACACTTCAAATGCATATGCTTTTGTATTTTTGCACAAAACAACCACATGAATTTTAGGGAAGAAAAAGATACCATGGGAATTGTTCAAGTGCCTGCAGATAAATACTGGGGAGCACAAACAGAACGTTCAAGAAATAATTTTAAAATTGGACCTGTAGCTTCAATGCCTATAGATATTGTTTATGGGTTTGCAATTCTAAAAAAAGCCGCAGCGTTTACCAACACCGATTTAGGTGTGCTGGACTCAAACAAAAGAGACCTAATTGCCTTAGTTTGTGATGAAATTATTCAAGGTAAGCTTGACGATCAGTTCCCTCTAGTTACTTGGCAAACCGGTTCGGGCACTCAATCAAACATGAACGTGAATGAAGTAATTGCTAATAGGGCGCATGTTTTAGAAGGCAAAACTCTTGGCAAAGGAGAACGCACGCTGGCTCCAAACGATGATGTTAATAAATCACAATCTTCTAACGACACCTTCCCTACTGGAATGCATATTGCCATTTACAAGCGTATTCTAGAAACCACAATTCCAGGAGTGCTACAATTGCGAGATACCTTAGCGCAAAAAGTCAAAGATTTTGATGCAATCATCAAAATTGGGCGTACCCACTTTATGGATGCCACTCCTCTTAGTCTTGGTCAAGAGTTTTCAGGTTACGTAGCACAACTCAACCACGGCATAAAGGCACTGGAAAATTCTCTTCCGCATTTGGCACAACTAGCACTTGGCGGGACTGCTGTAGGAACAGGAATCAATATCCCTAGTGGATATGACAAAAAAGTTGCCCAGTACATTGCTGAATTTACAGGACTTCCTTTTGTTTCAGCTGAAAATAAATTTGAAGCACTTGCTGCACACGATGCATTGGTAGAAACACATGGTGCACTACGCCAGTTGGCTGTTTCCTTATTTAAAATCGGAAACGACATTCGTATAATGGCTAGTGGTCCACGCTCTGGTATTGGAGAGCTTAATATTCCTGCTAACGAACCCGGCAGCTCTATTATGCCAGGAAAAGTGAATCCTACACAATGTGAGGCGTTGACAATGGTTTGTGCTCAAGTCATGGGCAACGATGCCACAGTGGCTTTTGCCGGTTCACAAGGACATTTTGAACTTAATGTATACAAACCTGTAATGGCTGCAAATGTGTTAGAATCTGCGCGCTTGTTGGGTGATGCATGTATAAGTTTTAATGAAAACTGTGCAAAAGGGATCACACCCAATTTGGATACAATTAACGAATTGTTGAATAACTCCCTAATGTTGGTTACAGCATTAAACACTAAAATTGGATATTACAAAGCAGCCGAAATTGCTAACCTAGCACACGAGAAAAAACTAACGCTTAAAGAAGCAGCTCTTAAAACAGGATACCTTACAGCAGAAGAATTTGATACCTGGGTAAAACCCGAAGATATGATTGGGCGTAAGTAATTAAATCTAATTTTTAGCCCATTAAATGTTTGGCGTAATCATTCCATTTGTATTTGCGTGCATATAGCATAAACAACAGTGTGTAAATTACTAAAGGAGCTATGACATACATATTCACATTAGGTTCTGAAACGTCTATAAGCAAGGAATCCGTTTGAAAAGCTGTCCAATCAGAGGTTAAAAACAGCGAAAGAAAAAGATTATTTCCAGCATGAAACCCAAGAGCTAATTCTAATCCTTCGTCAATTAATGTAATAGCACCCAGAAAAAATCCGGTTGACAAATAAGCTATTAATATAACCTCTCCTAATTTTTCAACTTCAGGATTTGCAAAATGGAGTAATCCAAACAACACCGAAGTGACAACAAAAGGAACCAGTCGACTTGTGAAAATTCGACTAAGTCCTTGCATCAAATAACCTCGGAAAAACAATTCCTCAGCACTCGTCTGTAAGGGAACCATCAAAACACTGATAACAACAAGTAGCGCAAAAGCTTTTGGTTTAAAATTCCATTGCATGGCTTCGGGATCTATATAATATGTAATCAATAACATAATAACTGAAAGCGCAACCACAGATATAAAACCAAAACCAATCCGACTCCAATCCACTTTTGAACGTGATGTAATCAATTCTCTAAGCGAAAGTCTATGAAGTATTTTAGTAATTAATAGAATTGCACCAAAAACCATAGCAAAAGGAAGTAAAAGCAAAAAAAGTGTGGTGTTGGCGGGGAGCACTTGTAATTGCTTGGTAATGCTTAGTTGGGCTGCATCAATACCACCCTCAGCGACGAGAGCAATACTGAAGGGAATGTTTCCAATTAAAAGGACCACTCCTATTAAAAAAAATCCAACAACATATAACCAAAAATTATTGGATTCTTTACGTACTTGCTCTATATACATCCTTGATTTTTTTTTTAGAAATGTACAAAAACTATCGATTATTTGGAAGAGTGAGCGTAGTCAGTTTACATGAAGAAACGAGTTTATTTTCTTCGTTTCTAATTCGAATGTCCCAATGCTGCATGCTTCTACCTTTGTGAGCTGCAGTAGCCTTAGCGAACACAAACCCCGAGCGCACACCTCTGACGTGATTGGCAGAGACCTCAATACCACGTAGAATTACTTCCTCCGAACCACAAAAAATTGCACACGCTGCACTACCCACTGTTTCGGCTAGAGCTGCTGTTGCTCCCCCGTGCAAAACACCATCAACTTGGTGAACTGAGGGAGTAACTTCCATTTTAGCAACCAAAAAATCATCGCCTAGTTCAATAAATGTTACTCCTAGCGTGTCAACAAAAGTATTAGAGCAACGTTCTTGCAATTTCGCTAAAATGGCTTTTTTATCCATAAAAAAGAAATACGCCCCGCTATGCGGGGCGTATGTAAATATAGTTATTTAACTTCTTCGAAGTCAACATCCTCAACATCATCATCATTAGATGAAGAAGATGAAGTATCCTCGGTTGGCGGTGTTTGACCTTCGGCTCCTTGCTGCGCCTTATACATTTCTTCAGAAGCCTGTTTCCACGCTTCATTTATGTTATCTAGCGCAGGCTTTATCGCCTCTAAATCTTTTGACTCATAAGCTTTTTTAAGAGATTCGAGAGCTGCCTCAATAGGTGCTTTTTTATCATCTGACAACTTATCACCAAATTCTTTAAGCTGTTTCTCCGTTTGGAAAATCATTTGATCAGCATTGTTCAATACATCAGCTTGCTCTTTAGCTTTTTTATCCGCATCTGCATTTGCCTCGGCATCCTTACGCATGCGCTCAATGTCTTCTTCGGTAAGTCCAGAAGACGCTTCAATACGAATATCTTGAGACTTATTGGTTGCCTTATCAAGTGCTGTTACATGAATCAATCCATTGGCATCAATATCAAAAGTTACCTCGATTTGAGGCACACCGCGCTGGGCCGGTGGAATACCATCTAAGTGAAAACGACCGATAGTTTTATTATCTGATGCCATCGAACGCTCTCCTTGCAATACATGAATTTCTACCGATGGCTGATTATCAGCTGCTGTAGAAAACACTTGCGATTTTTTGGTAGGTATAGTGGTGTTTGATTCGATAAGTTTGGTCATTACACCACCCATAGTTTCAATACCCAACGAAAGTGGCGTAACATCAAGTAACAATACATCTTTTACATCACCAGTAAGAACACCTCCTTGAATGGCTGCACCAACCGCAACAACTTCATCTGGGTTCACTCCTTTTGAAGGTTTTTTCCCAAAGAATTTCTCAACTTCTTCCTGAATTACAGGGATTCTTGTAGAACCACCTACCAAAATCACTTCATCGATATCTCCGGTAGAAAGTCCGGCATCGTCAAGCGCTTTTTTAACAGGGTTCATAGAACGTTTTACTAACTCATCAGCCAATTGCTCAAACTTAGCTCGTGTAAGTGTTTTCACTAAGTGTTTTGGCCCAGAAGCAGTAGCGGTAATATATGGTAAATTGATTTCTGTTTGTGTAGAAGAAGACAATTCGATTTTTGCTTTTTCTGCAGCTTCTTTTAGACGTTGAAGTGCCATAGGATCTTTACGTAAATCGATGTCCTCTGTTTCTTGAAATTCATAGGCTAACCAGTGAATGACAACGTCATCAAAATCATCTCCTCCAAGGTGAGTGTCACCATTGGTAGAAAGCACTTCAAAAACACCATCTCCAAGCTCGAGAATAGAGATATCAAAAGTTCCTCCTCCCAAATCATACACTGCTATTTTTCTGTCTGAACCTTTTTTGTCTAGCCCATATGCAAGAGCAGCAGCAGTTGGTTCATTTATAATTCGTTGTACTTTTAGTCCAGAAATTTCACCAGCCTCTTTAGTAGCTTGACGTTGTGCATCGTTAAAATAAGCAGGCACCGTAATTACAGCTTCAGAAACAGACTGGCCTAAATAGTCTTCAGCTGTTTTTTTCATTTTCTGCAACACCATCGCAGATAGCTCTTGCGCAGTGTATAAACGGCCATCGATATCTACACGTGGAGTGTCATTATCCCCTTTAACTACTTTATAAGGAACACGCTCAACATCATTTTTAGACTCCGAAAATTTATTCCCCATAAAGCGTTTAATAGAGGAAATTGTTTTTGTGGGATTAGTAACCGCCTGACGTTTTGCAGGGTCGCCTACTTTAATCTCACCACCTTCAACAAAAGCAATAACAGAAGGGGTTGTACGTTTGCCTTCTGCATTTGGAATAACTACAGGCTCATTACCTTCCATTACAGAAACACAAGAATTCGTTGTACCTAAATCAATACCGATTATCTTACTCATTTTAGTTTTATTTTTTAATAATTATTCAATCATTGTGCCATAACCATTTCATGACAGGATGTCATATTGCACGCATATCCGTTCAATAATGTATTTTTGAAAAAAAGTATATATGTCGGCTGCTAAAAAATCCTATAAACGTATTACCACTAATTCACTCACAGAGATGAAGCAAGCGGGCGAAAAAATCTCTATGCTTACCGCATATGATTACTCTATGGCAAAGGCAGTTGATGCTGCAAATATTGATGTGATTTTAGTTGGTGACTCCGCTTCGAATGTGATGTCAGGGCATGAAACTACCCTCCCCATTACCCTTGATCAAATGCTTTATCATGCCTCAGCAGTGGTCCGTGCTGTAAAACGTGCACTCGTGGTTGTAGATTTACCTTTTGGAAGCTATCAATCAGATCCAAAAGAAGCTTTACGATCTTCAATTCGTATTATGAAAGAAGCAGGTGCGCACGCTATCAAAATTGAAGGCGGTGTTGAAATCAAAGATTCAATGACTCGAATTCTTAACGCTGGAATTCCTGTCATGGGACATTTAGGGCTAACACCACAATCCATATATAAATTTGGCACCTACACGGTTCGAGCAAAAGAAGATGCAGAAGCGGCTAAACTTTTAGAAGATGCTAAATTGTTGGAAAGACTAGGTTGTTTTGCTTTAGTTCTAGAAAAAATTCCTGCAGGACTGGCAGAACAAGTTGCAAAAGCTGTAACTATTCCTGTTATTGGTATTGGTGCTGGAAACGAAGTTGATGGGCAAGTATTGGTTTTGCACGACATGCTTGGCCTAACCACCGAATTTAGCCCAAGGTTTTTACGTCGGTATATGAATTTATATGACCAAATGACAAATGCTATTCAGCAATATGTAAAAGACGTAAAGTCAAGCGATTTTCCAAACACAGACGAACAATACTAATTGCACCCAGAAATTCTTTTTGAGGACAATCATTTACTGGTCATCAATAAACCAGCAGGAATGTTAGCACAAGGAGATAACACTGGCGATGCCTCGGTGTTAGATTCTGTCAAGGCGTATATTAAAATACGTGATCAAAAACCCGGAGCTGTTTTTTTGGGCTTAGTTCATCGACTAGACCGCCCTACGAGTGGTGTTATGGTGCTGGCAAAAACTTCAAAAGCATTAGCACGTCTAAACAAACAATTTGCTGAAAAAACCACTCAAAAAACATATTGGGCTATAGTAGCAGGAACTCCTGCTGACGGTCCCACCCGGCTGGTGCATCATTTGGTACGGAAACCCGCGCAGAACAAGTCTTTTGCGAACAACAAAGAAGTGCCAAATAGCAAACGGGCTGAACTCATTTACACCAAAAGAAAAATATTAAATCGCTACTGTTTGCTTGAAATTGAACTCCTAACAGGAAGACATCACCAAATTCGAGCGCAGCTCAACAGTGAGGGAATTTTCATTAAAGGGGATTTAAAATACGGCGCCCCAAGACCAAATAAAGATGGAAGTATTCATTTACACGCTAGAAAATTAACACTCATTCATCCTACTCTTAAAGACACTGTTAGCTTTACGGCAACGCCTCCAAAAGATCCGCTATGGGATGTTATTCTTTCGAATTGATTTAACTTATATATTTTAAAATAAATTTTGTTAATTTTTAGCGCCAACTTTCTACTTTCAAAATACCTAAAATTGGTTACTTTTGTCCTTTACCTAAAACTGAATGGGAAAAGAACACGTTCAAATATTTGACACCACTCTACGCGACGGCGAACAAGTTCCCGGATGTAAGCTCAACAAAGAACAAAAGTTAATCCTTGCAAAACGCCTCGACGTCCTTGGTGTTGATATTATTGAGGCAGGATTTCCCATCTCTTCCCCGGGTGATTTTGAAGCAGTTAGTGATGTTGCCAAAACAGTACAAAACGCTATTGTTTGCGGTCTTACTCGTGCTGTTCAAAAAGACATCGAAGTCGCAGCAGAGGCGCTAAAACCTGCAAGACGCGCACGAATTCATACCGGAATTGGCACTTCGGACTCCCACATTGAACACAAATTCCGTTCTACTAGAGAAAAAATAATCGAGCGTGGAGTAGCTGCAGTAAAACATGCCAAAAAATTTGTTGAAGATGTAGAATTCTATGCTGAAGATGCTGGACGAACAGACAACGCTTATTTAGCAAAAGTGTGCGAAGCCATGATA
The DNA here is from genome assembly GCA_030830005.1 of Flavobacteriaceae bacterium. Classification (GTDB taxonomy): domain Bacteria; phylum Bacteroidota; class Bacteroidia; order Flavobacteriales; family Flavobacteriaceae; genus UBA7446. The sequence continues at coordinate 34,058 of JAURNV010000029.1, forward strand.
CAAGCTGGAGCAACTGTACTCAATATTCCTGATACTACAGGATATTGTCTTCCGGAAGAATATGGAGCAAAAATCAATTACTTGATGGAGCATGTTCCCTCCATACACAAAGCTACACTATCATGTCATTGCCATAACGATTTAGGTTTAGCTACTGCTAATTCCATTTCAGGAGTTATCAATGGTGCGCGTCAAATTGAGTGTACTATAAACGGCATAGGTGAACGTGCTGGAAATACTTCTCTAGAAGAAGTAGTTATGATTATGCGCCAACACCCTCATTTGGGCCTTGACACCAATATTCAAACAAAATTACTTTCTGAAACCAGTCGTATGGTTTCTGAAGCAATGGGCATGGTTGTGCAACCCAACAAAGCTATCGTAGGCGCAAACGCATTTGCGCACAGTTCAGGAATCCATCAGGATGGCGTCATCAAAAACCGTGAAACTTATGAAATTATCAATCCTCACGATGTGGGAGTAGATACTTCTTCTATAGTGCTTACTGCACGAAGCGGACGGGCGGCACTAGCCTATCGTGCTAAAAATATTGGAATTGAACTTACTAAAGACGAGCTCGATTTGGTATATGCAACTTTTTTAACTTTTGCAGACCAAAAGAAAGAAATAACCGACGACGATATCCCGGAAATCATCAAATCCGCTGGAATTAGTTAATATCCACATGAAAAAAACACTTTTCGACAAAGTTTGGGACAGCCACGTAGTGTCTTCCGTATCAAACGGCCCAGACATCCTCTATATTGATAAGCATTTAATTCACGAAGTTACCAGTCCACAGGCTTTTAATGTGTTGGAAGAAAAAAACATTCCGCTTTTCAGACCCAATCAAGTGGTGGCAACCGCCGATCACAACGTACCTACAGAAAATCAGCATTTACCAATTCAAGATGCGCTCTCACGCAAACAGGTAACTCAACTTACAAAAAACTGTGAAAGCCATGGGGTTACACTTTATGGACTTGGACATCCCTACCAAGGAATTGTTCACGTAATTGGTCCAGAGCTTGGCATCACACAGCCTGGAATGACTATGGTTTGTGGTGACAGCCACACCTCTACTCATGGTGCGTTTGGAACCATTGCTTTCGGAATTGGCACAAGTCAAGTGGCACAAGTATTTGCCAGTCAGTGCGTTTTGGTGGGCAAACCGAAGAGTATGCGGGTTAGCGTTTCGGGCGATTTACACCCTGATGTACAACCAAAAGATGTTATTTTATATATCATTTCAAAACTCGGAACCGACGCCGGAACAGGGCATTTTGTGGAGTTTGCAGGTTCAGTTTTTGAACAGATGAGTATGGAAGGACGCATGACCGTTTGTAACATGAGTATTGAAATGGGAGCCCGTGGGGGTATGATTGCACCCGACCAAATCACTTTTGATTATGTTTCAGGACGTGAGTTTGCGCCCAAGGGTCATGAATTAGAACAAAAAATTGCGTATTGGAAAACGCTACCCACTGATAAAGGTGCGTCATTCGACACTGAATTTGAATTTGATGCTGCAGATATTCGACCGATGATTACCTACGGAACAAACCCAGGTATGGGGATAAAAATTGGAGAATCCATTCCTGAATTGGACGATGCTAGTTTTATAAAGTCATTAAACTATATGGGACTAAAAGCAGGTACTAATATGCTCAACCTGCCTATAAGCCACGTATTTATTGGTAGCTGCACAAACTCACGAATCGAGGATTTTAGAGCTGCTGCTAGCTATGTAAAAGGAAAACAAAAGTCTCCCTCGGTTTCTGCACTTATTGTTCCTGGTTCTCAGCAGGTTGCTAAGCAAATTGTTGCTGAGGGGCTTGACCGTATTTTTGAGGAAGCAGGTTTTGTGTTACGTCAACCGGGATGTTCGGCCTGTTTAGCAATGAATGATGACAAAATTCCCGCCGAGGCATATTGTGTATCTACCTCTAACAGAAATTTCGAAGGACGCCAAGGACAAGGCGCACGTACCCTTTTAGCAAGTCCAGTAACAGCTGCAGCTGCAGCTGTGGCAGGAAAAATTATTGATGTAAGTCACCCTAATGGAAAAATTTGATATTCTTGAAAGTAGCATGGTACCACTAACTGTCGAAAATGTAGACACGGACCAAATTATACCTGCACGATTTTTAAAAGCCACTGATCGCAATGGCTTTGGTAAAAATTTGTTTCGCGATTGGCGTTATACCGCAGACAACCAACCAAAAGCAGATTTTATCTTAAACAATCCCTCTTTTTCAGGATCCATTTTGGTAGCGGGAAATAATTTTGGATGTGGCTCTAGTCGTGAACATGCAGCCTGGGCATTAGCAGATTATGGTTTTAAAGTAGTTATTTCTAGCTTTTTTGCAGACATTTTTCGTGGAAATGCCTTAAACAACGGTATTTTACCAATACAAGTTACTCCAGATGAATTAAAACAACTATTTGAAGTGATTGAAACTAATCCAGGTACGAAAGCCAAAATTGATTTGGAAGCACAACAACTACAAGTTATTGGATCAAATATTTCAGTAAATTTTGAACTAAACGACTACAAAAAAATGTGTTTAATTAACGGCTATGACGATATCGATTATTTGATAAATCAAAAGGAAGCTATTGAGGCATTTGAACAAAATCGTTCGTAAATATTGAAGAGCAAAGCATGAAAAAGCAAATAGCTGTACTTCCAGGAGATGGGATTGGGCCTGAAATCGTACAAGAGGCCATAAAAGTATTGGATGTTGTTGCAGCCAAATTTGGACATGATTTCAATTACACCTATGCTGACATGGGTGCTATTGCTATTGACAAAACAGGCGAACCTCTTCCAAAAGCTACACTAGACGTAAGTTTAGGAAGCGATGCTGTACTTTTTGGTGCTATTGGCGATCCAAAATATGATAATGACCCTAACGCAAAAGTTCGACCAGAGCAGGGGCTACTTGCCATCCGTAAAGCGCTAGGATTGTTTACCAACATTCGTCCGGTAAAAACTTTTGATGCACTTTTACATCAATCCCCCCTTAAAGAGGATCGAGTAAAGGGTACCGACTTTGTAATGTATCGTGAACTTACTGGCGGTATTTATTTTGGAGAAAAGAAATTATCTGCTGACAAAAACACTGCATCAGATTTGTGTCAGTATACTCGCGGTGAAATTGAGCGAATTTCGCATTTGGCTTTTGCTGCTGCCAGGAAAAGACGAAATATTCTTACGCTAATTGACAAGGCCAATGTGTTGGAATCATCTCGTTTGTGGCGCAGAGTGGTTACAGAACTACATCAAACAGAATATAATGATGTTGAGCTTCGCTTTTTGTTTGTAGATAATGCTGCTATGCAAATGATTTTGGCTCCTAACCAGTTTGATGTCATTCTTACAAGCAACCTTTTTGGCGATATTATTTCTGATGAGGGAAGTGTTATCGGGGGATCTATTGGTCTTTTACCTTCAGCCTCGGTTGGTGAAAAATACGCTTTATTTGAACCTATCCATGGTTCGTTTCCTCAAGGTGCCGGAAAAGGAATTGCAAACCCTATAGCTATGATTCTTTCAGCAGCTATGATGCTAACACATTTTGACATGGATACTGAAGCAAAAGCAATTACAGATGCGGTTGATTTGGCACTTGCCAATGGTGTTTGTACCCCTGAAGTTTTTCCAGAAGGAAACTATTCCACGAGCGATGTTGGAGATTTTATCGCTAACAATATTGCATAAAAAAAGGGGCAAAAATTGCCCCTCTTATTTCAAATAATTCTGGATTTAAGCTTCTTCGTCATTATCCATCTTACGCTTTAAATCAGCTAATGCATCTAAATCACCAAGAGTAGATACTTCAGCATTATCTGTCATCTTGCGACTAGCTTTTTTCACATTATCGGCTTCAACACCTTTGTAAACTGCTGCGTGTGACATTACTACGCGCTTAAAGTCTTTGTTAAATTCAATAACTTTAAATTCTGCTGTTTCGCCTTTAGCAAGCTTACCACCGTCTTGTTTATCTAAATGACGACCGGGCACAAAAGCTGTAATGTCATCGTTTAGAACAATAGTTGCGCCTTTATCAACGATTTCTGTTAAGGAAAGTTCATGTACTGTTCCTTCAGCATATTCTTTGCCGTACTTTTCCCAAGGATTATCCGTAGTCTGCTTATGACCTAAGCTCAATTTACGTCCTTCAACATCAAGTTCAAGTACTATGACATCTAGCTCTTGTCCTACAGTAACTACCTCAGATGGGTGCTTTACTTTCTTAGTCCAAGAAAGGTCGGATATATAAATTAACCCGTCAATTCCTTCTTCAAGCTCAACAAAAACTCCAAAGTTGGTGTAATTACGTACAATGCCAGCATGCTTAGAGCCTAATGGATATTTTATTGTTATATCTGTCCATGGATCTTGAGAAAGCTGCTTTATACCTAAAGACATTTTACGTTCTTCACGATCTAAATTAAGAATTACCGCTTCGACCTCATCTCCAACTTTTACAAAATCTTGTGCAGAACGCAAGTGTGTGCTCCATGACATTTCTGAAACGTGAACAAGCCCTTCAACTCCAGGAGCCACTTCTACAAAAGCACCGTAGTCTGCTATAACGGTAACTTTACCTTTAACAGTATCACCTTCATTCATAGACTCGCCCAAAGCTTCCCATGGGTGTTGAGTAAGTTGCTTAACACCTAGTTGAATACGCGATTTATCATCATCAAAATCTAGAATTACAACATTTAGCTGTTGTTCAACTTCTAATATCTCACTTGGATGAGTAATCCTGTTCCATGATAAATCAGTAATATGCACTAAACCATCAACGCCGCCAAGATCAATAAACACCCCGTAAGAGGTAATGTTTTTCACAGTTCCTTCAAGTACTTGTCCCTTCTCAAGCTGCGAAATAATTTCTTTCTTTTGTTCTTCAATATCTGCTTCAATAAGTGCTTTATGCGATACAACTACGTTTTTAAACTCATGGTTGATTTTTACAATCTTAAATTCCATGTTTTTGTTAACGTATTGATCGTAATCTCGTATAGGCTTTACATCAATTTGCGAACCAGGCAAGAATGCCTCAATGCCAAAAACATCAACGATCATACCCCCTTTGGTACGACATTTCACAAAGCCTGTTACTACTTCTTGACTTTCGTGGGCTGCATTCACACGGTCCCATGCTAAAATGGTACGCGCTTTACGATGCGACAAAATCAATTGACCTGTTTTGTCTTCACGAGTATCTATCATCACTTCAACAGAATCACCTACTTTTAAATCAGGATTGTAGCGGAATTCGTTTAAGGAAATTACCCCTTCAGACTTAGCGTTAATATCAATAATTGCCTCTCGGTCTGTCATATGGATCACCTTACCGGTGATAACATCAGATCCTTGTGTATCCACAAAGTTTTCAGTAACAAGTTTTTCAAATTCTTTGAGCTTCTTGTCTTCAACAGCCTCAATGCCATCTTCGTAATTCTGCCAGTCAAAATTGGCTAAAAATTCTTCTGCGGAAGCAATGGGTTCAGTATCTTCTTTTGGAGTTTCTACTGTTGTCGGTTGTACCTCCTCAGTAGTGGTTTCAGGAGCAACGTCTTGAGTTGCTTCATCTATAGGTTGGTTTTCGTCAGCCATGCTGCGGGTTTTTTGTATTCTGTTAGGTTGAGTAATTGCGCCACCGTACAGAAGGGTTAATCTTTGTTTTTCCTTCTGGGGATACTCTCATGCGCCTACCAAAAGGAGCGCAAATTTACTGTTTTTATGCAGATAGGCAAAAAATCAAGGTAGAAATGCAATATAACGTGTTAAATCGCTGAATTTGAATATCCAAATAAGCAAGTACACTCACTAATAATCCTTTATTAACGTTAGTGCATATTCTAGCATTTCATCTACATTAAATTTCGTTGCGTCTAAAACAATAGCGTCTTTTGCTTGTATTAGCGGAGAGTCAGCACGAGTGCTATCCAAATGATCTCTTCGAGTAATATTTTCAAAAATAGCTTCAAAAGTAATGTTTGGCTCTACAGCTTTAAGTTCCTCAAATCTTCGTTGGGCACGAATGGTGGCGTTTGCCGTTAAAAAGAATTTAATGTTCGCGTTTGGAAACACTACAGTACCTATATCACGTCCATCCATAACAATACTTTCTTGAGTACCCAAAATACGTTGTTGAGCTACCAAAAAAGTACGTACTTCAGAAATGGCTGCAACGTTACTCACGGCGTTTGCAACTTGCATGCTTCGAATCTCTTGACTAACGTCCTTTCCGTTTAGCAATAAACTGTTATGTGCAAAGCTTAACTGAACATCATCGAGATTTGAGACTAGTTTTTCCTTGTCAAAATGGGTTTCGGTCAACCACTGTTGCTGTTGGGCATAGAGCGTTATTCCTCTGTACATCGCTCCAGAGTCTACATAGACAAATCCCAACTCCCTAGCCAATCCTTTTGCCAAAGTGCTTTTTCCAGTAGAAGACGCTCCGTCTATAGCAATAATAAACGATTCTTTCATTAGTTTTTTGGCTCTAATGTTAATCCCAAAAATGTTCGATTTCCTGCCACGTTATAGCGCGCATGACTAATCTGAAAACGCAATCTACGAAGCTGAATTCCAACCCCAAACGATAATCCTGAAAAGTTACGCACGTCCAAAATACGTAATTCTGCGGCGCGTTGTGCATGATACCCTAAACGAATAGAAAACAAACCCTCTGGAAACAATTCAACTCCAATTGTGGTGTGGCGTAATACTTTTTTTGCAAATCCCGCCTTTTGTTGTGTCCTATTTCCGTTTAGATCCACGCTTGCCTCCTCAGGGTTTTCAAACAATAGTGGCCATTTGTTAAGGTGATGAAGTGAAAAATGCCAACGCAATGGTAGATATTTTAATTCATTCGAAAAACCTAAAGTAAGATTTGACGGCAAGGGTTCAAAAACATCTTCATAAGCACTAAGTTGTTTTCCTAAATGTTGATACAACAGACCTACTCTCCAAGTTTTTCCAGCTGGACTAAAATAAAGTCCTATATCAGTAGTTAAGGCAGTTGAGGAATAGGTTTCAAGAGTTGATAAGATAAAGCGAATTCTAGCTCCCAAATAAATGTCAGGGCGTAAAAAATACTGAGAAGATGCCAATCCCAAGGCAACATCACTCCCACTAAAGTTTCCCGTTGTATTTCCCAACTCGTCGGTACCATTAAAAGTTCCATAATTGATGTATTTTACATCAAAAACTAATGCCTTTGCGCGATTTAACGTTAAAGCATAGGCAGCATTACCTCTATGAATGCCATCAAAATAAGGCTCATAGGTTACCATTATCTGTCCACCATGCTCGCCGCGAATAGTTGCAGGATTAGCAAGAGTTGTACTGATATCAAGGTCTCGTAAAGTTATCGGATTTCCTAATGCTAATTGACGTGGAGTACTTGAAAGCTCGAGAAATCTGAAAGCAGCATCACCACCAATTTGCGCAATTCCAACAAAGGAAAAAAATAAAAAACAACAAATGCCAAAGCCTCTCATCATTAGTAAAACGAAACTTAACGCCTTTTCGTACTACCTACCTTTTGCTTAGTAATGGCAATATTTAAAACTTGGTCTATACTTGAAACATAGTGAAAACTAAGTCCTTTGAGATAACGTTCTGGAATTTCGTTAATATCTGCTTCGTTTTTTTGACTCAAAATAATCTCCTTGATATTGGCACGTTTAGCGGCTAAAATCTTCTCTTTAATCCCCCCCACTGGGAGTACTTTTCCGCGCAAGGTAATTTCGCCAGTCATGGCGATGCGGTTTTTTACTTTTTGTTGCAAAATACTTGAAACTAATGATGTAATCATTGTAATTCCAGCACTTGGACCATCTTTAGGAGTAGCCCCTTCAGGAACATGAATATGGAAATTATGTTTGCCAAAAAAATCATCCGTTATACCTAATTCCTCGGAATGTGCCTTGATGTATTGTAGAGCAATGGTAGCAGATTCCTTCATTACTTTACCTAAATTTCCAGTAATTGAAAGCACCCCGTTGCCTTTACTTATTAAAGATTCAATAAATAGAATGTCGCCCCCTACTCTAGTCCATGCCAAACCGGTAACAACACCCGCAACATTGTTATTTTCATAACTGTCCCTTAGCATTTTAGCAGGACCCAAAATAAATTCAAGCTCCTTAGCCATAAGTTTTGGTTCTCGTGGGGTTTCTTTGGCTTGCAACATTGCAAAATGTCGTACCACTTTGGCTATTTGTTTTTCTAAACCACGAACTCCAGACTCCCTAGTATAGCCTGCAACCAAGTGTTGCATGGTGGTTTTGGGAAGTTTAATGGCAGCCTTTTTTAATCCATGCTCAGCAACCTGCTTCGGCAATAAATAACGAAGACCTATTTGGACTTTTTCTTCAAGGGTATAGCCCGAGACTTCAATAATTTCCATACGATCTCGAAGAGCAGGTTGTATGGTTGATAGGGAATTTGCAGTAGCAATAAACATCACTTTTGAAAGGTCATATCCAGTTTCTAGGTAATTGTCATAAAAGCTAGTGTTTTGCTCAGGATCTAACACCTCTAACATAGCCGAAGAAGGATCCCCGTGGGCACTTTCAGCAAGTTTATCGAGCTCGTCCAATACAAAAACAGGGTTGGAACTATTAGCTTTCTTAACATTTTGAATAATGCGTCCAGGCATAGCCCCGATATAGGTTTTTCTGTGTCCTCTAATCTCTGCCTCATCACGCATTCCACCCAATGACATGCGAACATATTTTCTGTTAAGGGCTTCTGCAATAGACTTACCTAAAGAAGTTTTTCCAACACCCGGAGGTCCAACCAAACACAGTATGGGAGATTTCATGTCATTACGAAGTTTGAGTACAGCCAAATGTTCAATTATACGTTGTTTTACCTTATCCAATCCATAATGATCGCGGTCCAAAATCTTTTGTGCTGCGTTTAAATCAAACGAATCTTCAGTAAACACATTCCATGGCAAGTCCAAATACAAATCTAAATAGTTGCGCTGGACAGAATATTCTGCTACTTGTGGATTCATTCGTTCAAGTTTTGCCAACTCCTTATCAAAGTGTTTGGCCACTTTTTCATCCCATGCTTTATTTTTAGCTCGCTCACGCATTTCTTGAACTTCTTCATCATGAGAAACACCGCCAAGTTCCTCTTGAATAGTTTTCATTTGCTGATGCAAAAAATATTCGCGTTGCTGCTGATCTAAATCATGCCTAACTTTTGTTTGTATGTCATTTTTAAGCGATAACTTTTGATACTCAATATTCATTTGCTTAAGACACATTAGTGCGCGTTGCTCAAGGTTGTCAATTTCAAGAATATCTTGTTTTTCTGCTACAGACATATTCATGTTTGAAGAAACAAAATTGACTAAAAAGGCACTGCTTTGAATATTCTTGATAGCAAAAGATGCTTCAGAAGGAATCTCTGGATTTTGGGCAATAATTTTTAACGCCAAATCTTTTATAGAATCTATAATTGCAGCAAAATTCGGATCGTTATCTTCAGGGCGTAATTCTTCCAAAGAAGACACCTTAGCCTTTAAAAAGGGGTGTTCTGTAGTATATTCAAGGGTCTGAAATCGTTTTTTTCCTTGTAAAATTATCGTTGTATTGCCATCGGGCATTTTAAGTACACGTAGCACCTTTGCTAAAGTACCCTTAGTGTACAAATCATCGGGACCAGGAGACTTGGTTTCACCTCTTTGTTGTGCTACAACACCCAAAAGTTTGTTTCCTTGATTTACATCCCTAATCAATTTTATTGAACGATCTCTACTTGCCGTTATAGGAATAACTACCCCCGGGAATAAAACTGTGTTTTTGAGCGGAAGGATAGGAAGCACTTCAGGGAGAGGTTCTTTATGAATAGCCTCCTCTTCATCTGTAGTCATTAAGGGAATAAGGTCTGCTTCTTCTTCTAAGTCTTGTACAGAAAGTGATTCTAGGGATAATATTTTTGTTTTTGACATAATTTAAATATGTGCCATTTTGTCTGCTTTTACTATAAAAGCAGCTACAAGAAAGGCAATTTTTATCACATAACAATTGTTTCAAAGGCCATGCCATTGTAATAAAAATCAACATTATTCGTTAGCAATATGTAAACCCAAAACAAACTATCATGAAAACAAGTCAATTACTACTTAGCCTTTTCTTATCCCTAATTTTCGTTCCTATCCAGGCACAATGGAATAAAAAAATAATAGGGAATGGAACTATAGTTACCGAAACCCGTAATGTGTCCAATTACGACAAAATAATTCTAAACGGAAACATTGAAGCCACTATAATCAGTGGGGATGAGGGAACTATCACGTTAGAAGGAGATGAAAACATCCTTGCTCATATTGAAGTTTTTACAAAAAAAGATGTGCTTAAAATTAAAAGTAAAGATTATACCGAATTAAGACCATCGAAAAATACTATTATCCACATCATCATCCCCGTAAAAGAAATTTCTGAATTGGAAGTAAATGGTTCTGGAGGGATTAAAGGTGATTTTTCGCTAAAATCAGATCAAATAAAGCTTAATGTAAACGGTTCTGGGGATATAGAAGTAGCCGTAAATACAAAAAAAGTAATAGCCGCTGTAACTGGTTCCGGTGATATTGACGTTTCTGGAAAATCAAACTATTTTAATGCAGTAGTTACAGGTTCAGGTGATATTGATGGCGAACAGTTGTCTTCAAATATATGCAACGGAAAAGTCATTGGCTCAGGAGATATTAAGTTTTATGCTGAAGAAGAGCTGGATGCAAAAATTGTAGGCTCTGGAGATATTAAAATTAACAAAAGCGTTAAGCGGATTAAAAAAAAGATTGTTGGTTCTGGTGATGTTACCAAAAAGTAATCGTTGTTAAATAGTTTCATTATTGTTACGCTGGAGCCTGATAAGCAATATAGCGCCTACAAAGAAAAAAACAACAAAAACTAAAACAGAACTGCGCATGCTTCCTGTTATTTGATCAATAGTGGCATACAGCAACATACCAATTACAATCCCAACCTTTTCGGCGACATCATAAAAACTAAAATAAGATGTAGTATCTAATGTTTTGGGAATAAGCTGTGAGTATGTAGAGCGAGCTACCGACTGGATTCCACCCATGCAAAGACCAACAAATCCAGCTACAATGTAAAATTCAATAGGTTCATAAATAAAATAAGCGCTAATACACAGTACAAGCCATATGATATTTAACAATATCAGGGTTTTTATATTTCCCCAGCGATTGGCTAACCTTGAGGACATCAATGCACCAAAAATGGCAATAATTTGAATGAGTAAAATACTGATGATAAGTCCCATTGTTTTTTCATCACCAGACCAAGAAATTTCTTGTTCACCAAAGTAAGCTGCTACAAGCATGACCGTTTGCAATGCCATACTAAAAACAAAAAAAGCACCCAAGTAGCGTTTTAAAAATGAAAGGTTTTTTAAGCTATTCCAGACAGATTTTAACTCGCGATATCCGTTAAAAAAAATATCCTTGGTGTAAACTTTATCTCTATTACCACAGGGCAAATGATAAAAGGCTATGTGACTAAATCCAAACCACCAGACCCCAACTGTAATAAATGAATATCGCATTGCTTTTAAAGAGGCATCTCCCCCATTATCATCAATACTAAATATTTCGGGCTTTAAGACCATTAATAGATTGACAAGAAGCAATAGCACACTTCCAATATACCCAAGTGCATACCCCCTAGCACTGATACGATTTTGTTGTTCAGGAAATGCAATGTCAGGTAGATAAGAATTATAAAACACTAAACTTGACCAAGCGCCCACAAGAGCAAAAAAATAAAAAAGTAAACCGAAATAAATATTCTGAATATCAAACCAATACAATCCTACACAAGCTGCGGCTCCCAAGTAGCAATAGAATTGCATAAAGCGCTTTTTGTTACCCATATAATCAGCAATTCCAGACAAAATCGGCGACCAGAAGGCAATAACCAAAAAAGCCAAGGCAGTTACATAACTGATAAGAGCGGTGTTTTTGAAAGAAATGCCAAACACTTCCAAATAGGTTAAGTCGCCGCATATATAGCCGTAATACAACGGAAATATAGTAGAACTTATAACAAGAAAATAAACAGAGTTAGCCCAATCGTATGATGCCCAAGCACTTAGAAGTTTTTTGTCACCTTTCTTGTGGTGTGGCATATTGATTGTTTGTTCAAATAAACAAAATTGTTTTTAGATAAGAAAAAATGAGAACGCTACCTTTGTGTTATGAATGAAAAAAACAAGCAGCAACTTGGAATAGTAGTGCCTAAATGGATTCGATTCACCCTCATTGTTTTAGAGCGCGCGTCGCCCTATATAGCTATGCGGGTTGCTGCATATATTTTCTCTAAACCAATAAAGTTTACCCCCCCTCCTGCCGAAAAGCAAGCACTGCAATCGTGTGTGCAAAATCAGGTTTTTGTACCAAGTCTTAACAAAAATATTATGACTTATGTCTGGGGGGATTCTGGAGAAAAAGTACTTCTTGTTCATGGCTGGAGCGGTAGAGGAACGCAACTGTATAAAATTGCAGAGATATTACAAAATGAAGGTTATCAAGTTGTGTCTTTTGATGCTCCAGGGCATGGAAAATCTTCCGGTTCTCTTACCAATATGCTCCATATGGTTGCTGCGATAGCGCATTTAGACAAATCTTTTGATGGTTTTGAATTTTTTGTTGGGCACTCTCTAGGAGGAATGGCACTTTTCAACTATTGTAAAACCCCAAACAAAGCAAAAAAAGTAATTACAATCGGGGCAGGAGATTTAATGCGCACGGTTTTTGATAACTTTATTGCATCAGTGGGCTTGAGCCTAAAAACAAATGTACGTATGACTACTTATTTTGAACAAAAATACAACATCAACATTGATCATTTTTCATCAAGTGTGGTAGTTCAAAATCAACAAATGCCCACGTTGATAATTCACGACAAGGAGGATGCAGATGTTGCTGTAAGTTGTGCCTTTAATATTGCAAAAAATCATCTTAACCCCACTTTACTCATAACCCAAGGATTGGGTCATCGTAGAATACTTCGTGACGAAAACGTGCTTCAACAAATCAAATCTTTTATTCAATCATGAAAACAAACTCTCTTATTATAATCATCGGTTTAGCTTTTTATTTAAATGCCTGTGGACAGCAAACCGAAACCGCTCAAAAACATACTCAAACAAATATTGACATGAAAAAGACAAATAACTATTGGAAAGACAAACTGGATCCAGAAGCTTTTCGTGTATTGCGTGAAAAAGGGACGGAATATCCACATACCGGAGAGTACAATTTACACTTTGAAAAGGGTGTTTATAGCTGTATGGGATGCAAAGAACCTCTCTTTGAAAGTTCTTCAAAATTTAGAAGCGACTGCGGTTGGCCTAGTTTCGACAATTCTATTGAAGGGAAAATTCGTTACGAAAAAGACACTTCACTTGGCATGTTACGGACTGAAATTATTTGTAATCGCTGCGATGGTCATCTGGGACACTTATTTAACGATGGCCCTACAAGTACTGGATTACGTTATTGTGTAAATTCTGTAGCACTAGATTTTTCAGCGAATGATAAAAACGAAAAATAGCCAATAAGAATAGGCTGCCGTTTCGTATTTTTGCGCAAACTTTTACATATGAGTCAATACGATATAATTGTTTTGGGGAGTGGCCCTGGAGGCTATGTTACGGCTATCCGTGCTTCTCAATTAGGATTTAAGACTGCTATTGTTGAAAAAGAAAGTCTTGGAGGTGTTTGTCTTAACTGGGGCTGCATCCCAACTAAAGCCTTAATTAAATCCGCGCAAGTGTTTGAGTATTTGCAACACGCCGAAGATTACGGACTTAAAGTAAAGGAATACGATAAAGATTTCAATGCCGTCGTTAACAGAAGTCGTTCTGTTGCCGAAACCATGAGTAAGGGTGTTCAATTCTTAATGAAAAAAAACAAGATTGATGTTATCATGGGTTATGGTTCATTAGTTCCTGGCAAAAAAGTCCATGTAAAAGCCGAAGACGGAAGCGAACAAGAGCTATCTGCTCAACACATAATTATTGCCACCGGAGCGCGATCTCGCGAACTTCCTTCACTGCCTCAAGATGGAAAAAAAGTGATTGGGTACCGACAAGCGATGACACTTGAAAAGCAGCCTAAAAAAATTATTGTTGTGGGCTCAGGAGCTATCGGAGTAGAATTTGCGTACTTCTACAACGCAATGGGAACCGATGTTACCTTAATTGAGTATTTGCCCCGTATTGTTCCAGTCGAAGATGAAGAAATTTCAAAACAGATGGAACGCTCCTTTAAGAAAACCGGCATACACGTAATGACAAGTGCTGAAGTTATTTCTGTTAACACTTCAGACAAAGGGGTTACGGCTACTGTAAAAACTAAAAATGGTGAAGAAGAAATAAAAGCTGATTTGCTACTTTCTGCAGTAGGAATTAAGACTAACATTGAAAATATTGGCCTAGAAAACGTAGGAATTGCAATAGACAAAGATAAAATTTTGGTAGATGACTTTTACCAAACAAATATTCCAGGGTATTATGCTATTGGAGATATTACTTCTGGTCAAGCTTTAGCGCATGTAGCTTCTGCAGAGGGGATTTTATGTGTTGAAAAAATTGCAGGACAACATGTTGAACCACTCGACTATGGAAATATTCCTGGATGTACTTACAGTAGTCCTGAAATTGCATCTGTTGGACTGACTGAAGTGCAAGCCAAAGAGCAAGGTTATGAAATTAAAGTTGGAAAATTTCCTTTTTCCGCATCTGGAAAAGCCCAAGCTGGAGGAACTACTGATGGGTTTATTAAGGTAATTTTTGATGCTAAATACGGAGAATGGTTAGGTTGCCATATGATTGGAGCGGGCGTTACAGACATGATAGCCGAGGCAGTACTTGGGCGAAAATTAGAGACCACAGGTCACGAAGTGCTAAAGGCCGTACATCCACACCCCACTATGAGTGAAGCCATGATGGAAGCTGTAGCTGACGCTTATGACGAGGTAATTCACCTATAGAATTCAAAGCGTTTGAATACAAAAAGCAGTCATTGACTGCTTTTTTATTTTTTGTACATTTAAAAAATGTTATCCCCAAATTTACTTAAGCATGAATTGTACTATTTCAAGGCTAAATCAGCTAATAGAAATTGGTGAGGCTTATCTTTCCAAAACACATCGGCAACAACTAGCAGCTAAGCATAAACCTACAAAATGGTCTAAAAAAGAAATTTTAGGTCATCTTATTGACTCTGCTCACTATAACCTAAGACGGTTTACTGAAATTCATATCAAACCAAAACCCTATCAAATAATTGATTATAATCAAGATGAACTCGTTCTTGTAAATGATTATCAGCGTGCTGAACCAAAAGATCTTATAATGCTTTGGGTATCACTGAACAAACAAATCATTCATGTTCTCAAGCAACAAAACGAAAAAACGTTGCAAATTCAAGCAAGGTTACCCAATCTAAAAAACACAAACTTGCTTTTTCTCATAAATGACTATTTAGAGCATTTAGAGCATCACGTAAAGCAAATTGTTGAATCATAATTGTTATTTTGCAATTTCTATGTAATGTTATCGCATGATAAAACATATATTGATTACTGGAGTATCAAGTGGGATTGGACGTGATTCCCTTCGCTTATTGCACAACAAAGGTTATTATGTTTTTGGCAGTGTGCGAAATATCACCGATGCCAAAAAATTAACACATGAATACCCAGAGCGTTTTATACCACTAATTTTTGATGTTCAAGACCAAGATGCCGTTACCAAAGCTTCTAAAATTGTTTTTGATACTTGTGATTCACTCCATGCTTTAATCAACAATGCGGGGATTGCTGTACCAGGGCCGTTGCAATGCATGTCTGAAGAAGATTTTGTACGCCAACTCGATATTAATCTTTTAGCTGTTCGGCGTATAACTAATTTATTTTTACCCCTTTTGGGCGCTACCCCTAATTTTGATGGTACTCCGGGAAAAATAATTAACATAAGCTCTATTTCTGGATTATTTAACTCTCCATTTAATGGAGCTTATTCCATTTCAAAGCACGCGTTGGAAAGCATGACAGATGTTTACAGAAGAGAGCTTCGGCGGTATGGAATAAAGGTAATCGCCATAGAGCCCGGACCTATTAAAACGGATATATGGCAGAAAAACCTAAACAGCATGGAAAAATACGCCAGCACAGATTATTACGATGTGTTAAAAAAGGCAGATACAATGATTGAAAATGCTGAAAAATCAGCCTTGCCCGTATCCCTAATATCTACCCTTATTTTAAAATGCGTTACAAAGAAAAACCCAAAAACACGATATATTGTTCACCGAAAGAAATTTATGTTTAAAATACTGGCATACTACCTACCTGATAAACTTGTGGATTGGTTTATTCATAAAACCCTGACAAGTGGAAATAAACACCGCCCTATTTAGCATCTACTTCTTCAGCAAACTTTCAATTGCCAAGCGATATACATCAAGTCCAAATCCTAGAATAAGCCCAGCGGCATTGGGTGTAATGTAAGAAATGTGTCTAAAATCCTCACGGGCAAAAGTATTTGAAATGTGCACCTCCACCACTGGAGATTTAATGGCTTTTATGGCATCGCCTATACCTACAGATGTATGCGTGTAAGCACCTGCATTCAAAATAATAGCATCAGCAGAAAACCCATGATCCTGAAGTGCATCTATCAACTCTCCTTCTATATTAGACTGAATATAATTGAAATGGCAATCTGAATACTGCTCTTTTAACTTTTCCAAATAGGCTTCAAAACCTTCAGAACCATATATTTCGGGTTCGCGTTTGCCCAATAAGTTTAAGTTTGGTCCGTTAATGATGGTGATTTCCATACTAAAATTTGCTCAAAACTAAGAAACTCTTGGAAACCAACGGAGATTTAGTAGTAAAAATTAAGCCAAATTGAATCATACATCGCAAGGGTTAAAATTGATGTCAAAAAAATTGGTGACTTGGAAACACTGAAAAATAGCTACCTTTAAAAATGCAATGGGAAAAAGCCATAGAGACATATTCGTTTTACTTGCGTCTAGAACAAGGACTTTCAGAAAACACTATTGAAGGGTATCAATATGATGTTAAGCGTCTCAAAGCTTTTTGCACAGATTTTAAAATTAACGCCACACCACTGACGATATCTGCAGAAATCATAAAAGATTTTGCATATCAACTTTCAAAAGAAGTTCAACCACCAACTCAATCTCGAATTATTTCAGGAATTAAAGGGTTCTTTTTATACCTACAACTTGAAGGGTATCGAGAAAACAATCCAACGCAGTTGTTAGAGTCGCCAAAACTTCGAAAAACCTTCCCAGACACTCTTGCTACTAGAGAAGTTGATGCGCTTATATCGGGGGTAGAAAAAACCAACAGATATTTCAATAGAAATCGTTGTATGCTCGAATTGCTTTACAGTTGTGGATTACGGGTTAGTGAGCTAACTAAACTAAATTGCTCAGATTTGTTTTTTGAAAAAGGACTTATTCGTGTAATCGGAAAAGGAGATAAACTTCGTTGGGTCCCAATTGCTGATACAACACAAACCCTAATAGAAGCTTACCTAAAAAAAAGGCGTATTAAAAAAGCCGTTAAGGGTCATGAAGACAGACTTTTTCTTAACAATAGAGGAAAAGAAATTACTCGTATTATGGTTTTTACTATCGTAAAAAATGCTGCTTTTTATGCAAACATTAAAAAGAATGTAAGTCCACATACCCTAAGGCATTCGTTTGCAACACACTTGGTTGAAAATGGTGCCGATATTCAACTTGTTCAACATATGATGGGGCATGCTAGCATAACCACCACTGAACGTTATATTCATATGAGCCAGCGACAATTAAAAAAAGTGCTGTCACAATTTCACCCACGCTCAAATTAGGATACTGTCATTCGAAAACCCTCTCCATGAATGTTTGTTATTTCAATCGAAGGATCAGTTTTGAGGTGCTTTCGTAATTTTGCTATATAGACGTCCATAGACCGCGAAGTAAAATAGTTGTCGTCTTTCCATATTTTTTTGAGCGCCAACTCCCTTGGCATCAAATCGTTAATATGTAGTGCTAATAACTGCAAAAGCAAACCTTCTTTTGGCGACAGCTTTACAGGCGCATTATTTTCAAATGACAATTCTCGAATTTTTGCATTAAAGGCAAACTTTCCTATAGAAAAAAGATAATTTGCTTTATCAAGATTTACCACATTCTGTTCCATGCGAACAAACATGGCTTTCATTTTCAATAATAAGACTTCGGAATCAAAAGGTTTGGTTAAATAATCGTCAGCTCCTAAATTATAACCTTTAACAACATCTTCTTTCATTGATTTTGCAGTCAAAAAAATGATAGGAACTGTGGTGTCAGACTTTCTTATTTCTTTAGCTAATGTAAACCCGTCTTTGTATGGCATCATTACATCAAGTAGGCATATGTCATATGTATTTTTGTTAAATTTTTCTGCGCCTTCAACTCCATTTCTAGCCAATATTACCTCATAGTCATTTAACTCTAAAAAATCTCTAAGTATTGCACCAAAATTTAGGTCGTCTTCAACAAGTAATACTTTTTTTTTAACGGTTATCATATCGCATTTTTTAACGGGAACTGTACTGTAAAAGTACTCCCTTTTTTGAGTTGACTATTTACAGATATCGTGCCATTATGCAATTCCACAATGCGTTTTACATAAGACAATCCTAATCCATGCCCTTTTACCGTATGTATATTCCCAGATTCTTCTCTATAAAAACGATCAAAAATCTTACGGCGAACACTACTACTCATACCAATACCTTTATCCTTAACAGTGACAGTAAACATCTTTTCAGTTACCTCCGTAGCAATCGTTATATCAACATTATCTTCAGAATATTTGATGGCATTTTCTAAAAGATTAACCCAAACATTAGTCATATGCGATTCCGACATTGAAAACTTAACGTTTACAGGGTCTAAAGAAATATGCAGGTTTCCTTCATTTTGATCAATGAGCAGTCTTACATGCTCAATTGCGGTTTTAATAGGTACATTTGGATCTATTTCAAAGGTTGTAAGTTCTAGTTCTTTTCTGTCTAATCTAGAAATTTGCAGCACATTCTCTACCTGAGTATTCATACGGCGACTTTCATCGCGAATAAGACCAAGATATTGAGTTACTTTATTAGGTTGCTTGGCAATTACAGGAGTACTAAGTGCATCTAATGCCAATTGTATGGTTGCAATCGGTGTTTTAAATTCATGCGTCATATTATTGATGAAATCTGACTTTATATCAGAAATTTTCTTTTGCTTAAACGCTTGTGATAAGGTAATAGCAAAGACACTTATCAAAACCAATGTAAACAAAACAGACAAGGCAATAGAATTTACAACCGATGAACGTAAAAAAGCATTTTTATCAGGAAAAATTAGTCGTAACTCATATTTACTTGAGCCATTAACATCTACAAAAAGAGGTGTCTTATATGTTGTTTTATTTACATTTTGGAGAAAGAACTCTGTTCCAAGTCCAGCCATTCGATTTCCCTCAAAAACCCGAAACTCAAAACTAGCATCAATATCACGAAGCAATAACTCTTGCCCTAACAAAAGCTCCAATTCAAAAGTACTCACCCTATTTTCAATGGGTTTATTAGAGGCAATATCCATAAAAATACTCTCGTATTTTGCTTTATCCATAGAAGACAATCGCTCTATGCGTTGCATCCGTTCAGATGAGGACATTCTATTAATTGTACCCTCTAAATCTTCTTCTAGAACTGTTGTTGCTTTTATGCTTCGATAGTCTAAAATAGGTGTTGAATCTGAGGAAGAGGGGTCATATAAATTTGGGAAAATGCCGTATGTGTCTTCAATAATACCTCTCGAAACAAGAAGAGTCTTATCAGTTACTGTTGTTCGATCTATGTATTGAAAAACCTCCGTGAGCTGTGATTCTTTTGGAGAACCGATACTGTCCATTAGTTTTTGTGTAGCGGCAATATAATCTCTTAACTCCCGCTCTTTTATTTGTTCGGAAACTGAAGCCAGCGCATTGTTTACGCCTAAAGAAAATTGTCGGTCTCGATTATTTAGGTTTGTCTGAATCCAAAATGTTTGCACAATAATAATCCCTAACAGAGATAAACCCATAAAAGTCACCAATACAGTAAAAAGGTTCTTTTTCATTTCCCTGAAATTTTGAGCAAGTTTTTATGTAAGTCTCTTACTTGTATTTCTGTTGCACTAAGTTCTGAATTTTCAATTATATAATCAGCAAGAGGAAATTTTTGATCATCTGGCCATTGGTTAGCAATTCGTGCAAGAACCTCATCTCTTGTAATTGCATCTCGTGCTATTACACGTTGAATTCGTTCCTCTTCCGAGGAGTAAACCATAATCACTCCATCAAATCTGTCCTGCGCATTAAGTTCAAAAACAATTGGAAATTCATATACCGTATAAGGCCCTGATTGCTTTTTACACCAATTTAAATACGCCGCATGAGCAACTGGGTGAACGATAGCATTCAAAGCACTTAAATTTTCATTGTTGGTAAATACTTTTTCTGCAATAAACAACCTGTTGAGAACTCCATTTTGATATGCCTCTTCGCCAAGTAACGCTTTTATTTTTTGCTTTATTACACTATCATTTTGCATGGCATATTTAGCAGAATCATCAGCGGAAAAAGTAGGTATCCCTAAATTCTTAAACATCGCAAGAACTGTAGATTTACCACTGCCAATACCGCCGGTAAGTGCAAAGTGCTTCATTCAACAATAAAATAAGAAACGCTGGATGGTGAAACTGAGACTTGTTTCATTTCTGTTGATAAGCCAAGTATGTTAACAGGCAATTGACCTGATTCTGATTTCTCAAAATCAACTTCGGCACGCAGAGCAGAAACATCAAAAGACTTCAATCTACTAAGGGGTACAGCAAACTTAACTTTTACTTGATTTGGTGTGAGAGTTAGTGCAACTGACTCTGGAACGTTGACCAATATCAAAGGTAAGGAATAGGTAACATCAGAATACCTATCAACTATACCACTAACTTCAATAACATTCGAGCTCCAATACGCCATTTTAGCTATGCTATCAACTAATTTGGCTTGGAGGGTAAAATTTGACTTCAATTCTTCTTGAAAATCAAGTTCAAAAACTACTTTATTTAGCCGTGAGAGTGTTTTTTTACTGCCAAATGCAGAAACACTATCAACACTAAACTTTAATGGCGCCATTAGTTGGTATCCATTTGCTAAAGGCAAATAAGATATACTAGGAGCATAGGATTTTCTTGAAGCAAGAGTAATCGGTAAATCTACTGTCCCATAACCAAAGCTGGTAATTCTATTAGCACTAGAAAACTTAGCCACATAGGCATCATATAAAAATGTTGATGAAATCATAGGGTTTTCAAAATCCTTTATGGGAAGTTTACTCACAACTAATTCAATTTTTCTTGGGAAAAATCTTCTGTATAAAATAGAAAAACCTGAGGAAGAAACTTGAGCAGGAACTTGAAATGAAGACGAAAGTGGTATAAAGATTTCTGAATCAGAAATTAACTCAACTTGTACAGGAACCGTTGTGTTATAGGTATTTGACAAGGCACTTAAGGTCCATATTACAGCAGCAAACACTAAAAACAAGATTCCTTGCTTAGAATTCAAAAACCTCTTTTTAGATGTCTTTTGCTTTTTGGACATACCTATATTTATTGTTCCTCAAAAGCTTGCATAACCGAATCGCTGACGCCCATATTAGAGAATCCACCGTCGTGAAACAAATTTTGTAACGTTACTTTTTGAGTCAAATCAGAGAATAACGAAACCGTGTAATTAGCGCAATCCAAGGCCGAAGCATTTCCTAATGGAGACATTTTCTCTGCATATGAAATAAACCCATCAAATCCCTTAACCCCTTTTCCTGCTGTAGTAGGTGTTGGTGACTGAGAAATGGTGTTTACACGAACTTTTTTGTCACGTCCAAAGAAATACCCAAAGCTTCGTGCTATTGATTCTAAAAACGCTTTATTATCCGCCATATCATTATAATCTGGGAAAACGCGCTGTGCAGCCATGTAGGATAACGCAACAATACTTCCCCATTCGTTCATAGCGTCTTGTTTGTAAAGTACTTGCATGACCTTGTGAAAAGATCCTGCAGAGACATCCCAACCCTTTGCGGTCCAGTCATAGTTTTGATCTGTATAGGAACGCCCCTTTCTAACATTTACAGACATACCAATAGAATGTAATACAAAGTCGAGCTTACCGCCTAATACTTGCATTGATTCAGAAACTAGCTTTTCTAAATCCTCAATTGATGTTGCATCTGCAGGTATAACTGTTGAATTTGTTTTTTCTGCTAATGCATTTATTGTACCCATTCGCATAGCAATCGGTGCATTAGTAAGCACAAAGGAGCCTCCTTCTTCATGTACACGCTCTGCGGTTTTCCATGCAATTGAATTTTCATCTAGTGCTCCAAAAATAATCCCTCTTTTACCTCTTAGTAACCCGTAACTCATACTTAAAATTTAATAATTAAACGTTTCGCAGCTCTTGCGCATGCCGCAAAGCTGATTCTTTTATGTTTTTTCCACCCAACATCTCTGCAAGTTCCTCAATTCTTTTCTCTTCATCTAAAGGTGTTAAGAACGTTTGAGTTGTTTCGTTTACCACTTCCTTATACACCTTGTAATGGGCGTCTGCCAAAGCAGCTACTTGAGGAAGATGCGTAATGGAAATTACTTGCATAAAGCGACTCATCTCGTGCATACGCTTACCCATGGCATTTGCCATTTCGCCAGAAACTCCAGTATCAATTTCATCTAAAATTAACGTAGGAAGTTGTGATTTCTCTGCTAAAATCGATTTTATGACCAACATAATTCGAGACAACTCACCCCCAGAAGCTACTTTTCCAATAGGAGAAAAATCTATGCCTTTGTTTGCAGAAAACAATAACTCTACTTCATCTGTTCCATTTGGTCCTGGCGTTTCTAATTCGTTAAACTTAAACAAAAAACGAGCATGTTGCATACCTAAATCGTGTATTCGGGAAACCAACAATTCTGTTAGGGGATTGCAAGATTCTTTACGCTTGGTTTGAAGTTCTTTAGCTACGCTTAACATTGCTTTTTCAGCTTCTTGTATTCCTGACTTTAGGGTTTGTATTTGCTCGTCTAACGATTCTACATCACCACATAGCTGACGTAAATCCTCACGCTTTTCAATAAGACCATTTGCATCTTGAACGTTGTGCTTTTGACACAAATTGTGTAACGTACTCAGCTTTTCCTCTACTTCATGCAACCGCACGGGGTCGTCAGTTATGATCTCACCTAAACGTTGAGCTTCTTCTAAAATGTCAGAAAATTCAATTCCTAAACTAGAAATACGTTGGTGTAATGCTTCGTAAGTAGACCCAAAAGAAGAAATTTTACCTAAAAGTTGAGTCATACATGCAAGCTGATCTTGAACACCAATATTTTCTTGCGAACCCAATGATAACACTTCTGACAATGCAACACGTAAACCTGTTGCATTCTGCAACAATGTGGCTTCTTCTTCAAGATCATTAATTGATGAGGGTGTTAGTTGTATACCCTCCATTTCTTCAAGTAAAAACTTATGATAATCTAGTGAATCATTAGAATGCCGCTGACGCTCGCTGAGCTGAGACAACTTTATGGTTAACCTTTTCCACTCCTTAAATTTTATTTTATAACGCTCCAAAAGACCCTTGTCGTTTAAAAATGCATCTACAAGTGTTAGGTAAAACGTAGGGTCAGTAAGTTGTAAAGTCTGACGTTGTGTATGAATATCTACCAAAGCAGCTCCTAGCAGTTTAAGGCTATCCAATGAAGTGGGGGTGTCATTTACAAAAGCACGCGATTTGCCATTTGAGCTAAGTTCCCTACGAATAACCGTTTTATTTTCATAATCTAAATCTAGTTCGGAAAAAAGTACGCCAATATTGTAATCTTTAATATCAAAAGTGACTTCAATAATACACTTTGCTGCACCTGACCGTATCGCAGATAAATCTGCGCGTTGACCCAATACAAGAGAAAGAGCCTCTAATAAAATGGATTTTCCAGAGCCTGTTTCGCCGGTCAATACACTTAAGCCAGAAGTGAAAGAAACCTCAAGGTCCTCGATTAGGGAGAAATTTTTTATGGATATTGAAGTAAGCACAGTGCTAAAATGTCGTTAGTCCAAATATAATGCGTTTATGGCATTTGAACACATGAAGTTATTAACGTGCTATTGTACTCCAATATGGAGTCATGCTTGGAACAAACCGATTTAAAAAACGTAAGAGTTCTGCTGTATCAACTGCTGGACCATCACTAAAAAGCAATCCGATTTCTTCAGCTTTAGCATCAAAAAAAGAGCGCAACAAATAAGAGTTAGGCTGACGTCTAAACAAATTCTGTAATCCAACTAGATGAGTGGCAATATGTGTTTTTGAAGCCTCGGGCTGATTAATCATTACATCTAGTCCGTTTATGTGGTACTCATATAGCAGATTTCTAAAATCATTAAACGCAGGAGAAGAAATGTTATCGATAAGATCGTAACGCCCATTATTATTGATTTGATTAGCATCCCAACCTGAAGCATTACTTGCTTGGGCAGCATTGGCGATGGTACGTGCACGTTCAAAGTATGAAGTTCCTCCCATGTGTGAAAAACTATCTAATTCCATACCCACCACTAAATATATATAATATGAAAACACAGAAACAATATTGTTGTTGTATCGATTAAGATCAAAGTAAAACGGTTGAAATTCTTGATATGTAAAGCTAAAGTTACTGTCAAGTAAGTTAACCAATGGTGAGGTATAATTACTGTTGTAAACCAATCGTCCGGACTGAACTTGAAGAGTTCCCGAATAAAAGTTATCATTTATGTTCGAGATGGTTAGCAACATTTCTATTGAAATTTCAGATTGTGGAGCACCAGTATCTGAAGTCCACTTCGTGTTGTTTAAAAAATCTTGCAGTGATTTTTCTAATGTTTGAATTGGAGTTAGATTGGTCTGATTTACTAATTCAGTGTTTACTGTCAATGAAACGCTTACGGGCTGTGCCCATAATATCGCTTGAAATCCAATTGCAAATACTATTGTTTTAAACTTCATCAAACATGTTTTTTAGGTGAACTAACACATCTTGGGCTACTTCTTTTTTTGATTTTAAGGGATAGTGCACGACATCTTTGCCATACTGCATAAAAGATATTTTGTTTGTTGGGTGACCAAATCCAGCACCTTCATCGGTAAGTGAGTTGAGAACAACGGCATCAAGATTCTTATTTTTAAGTTTTTGTTGCGCATTTTTCAGTCCATCTTGTGACTCAAGGGCAAATCCAATCAAAAGTTGTTGTTTTTTCTTTTTCCCCAATTGTGCCAAAATATCGGTCGTAGGTGAAAGTGTTATGGCATGTAAACCATCCTGTTTTTTGATTTTCTGGGAAGCCAATTTTTCGGGCTTAAAGTCAGCGACAGCAGCAGACATAATAACTGCATCAACATCAGAAAAGAATTTCATACAAGACGACAACATTTCATCTGCAGTAGTGACCGAGTTAAGGCTAACATTGGGATGCACGTCATTTCCTGAAGTTGGACCACTTACCAATATAACTTCTGCGCCTTGGCTAGCTGCAGCATTTGCAATAGCATATCCCATTTTACCTGAAGAATGATTTCCAATAAAACGTACAGGATCAATAGGTTCGTATGTAGGTCCTGCTGTAATTAGTATTTTTTTTCCTGATAAGGGTGAAGTTTCAAGGAAATACGTTTCTAATGCTGCAACAATTTGTTCGGGTTCTTCCATTCTCCCCTCACCTTCTAAACCACTTGCTAGATCTCCAGAAGTTGCGGGAATTAGAATGTTACCATTATTGACTAAAGATGCGATATTGTTTTTATTTGCAGGATGTTTATGCATATCCAAGTCCATGGCAGGTGCAAAAAAAACGGGGCATTTTGCAGAAAGATAAGTAGCAATCAAGAGATTATCTGATTGGGCTTGAGCCATTTTTGATAAGGTATTCGCTGATACTGGCGCAACCAGCATGACATCTGCCCATAATCCTAACTCAACATGATTATTCCAAAGAGCATCTTCATTAGTTTCTTGCGTAAAGGAACTTAATACTTCGCGATTAGAAACGGTAGAAAGTGTAAGGGGTGTGGCAAAAGTTTTTGCAGCATCCGTCATGATCACCTGAACCGTTGCTCCCTTTTTGACAAGTAATCGGACTATAATTGGCGTTTTGTAAGCAGCTATACTGCCCGAAATTCCTAAGAGGATTTTCTTGCCATATAGTACAGACATGATTTATGAATCTGTACCCAAATCGGTATGACGGTAATAAATTTTATCCTGTAACCATTGTTCAATAGCAATAGCATGAGGCTTAGGAAGCTTTTCGTAAAACTTAGAAACTTCAATTTGTTCTTTATTTTCGAAAATTTCCTCTAAATTTTCAGTAGGGGTAGCAAACTCCTCTAATTTTTCAAACAATTCTGTTTTGATGTCTTCATTGATTTGAACAGCCCGCTTTGCCAAAATAGATATGGTTTCGTAAATGTTACCTGTGTTATTGTCTAAGGTATTGCGGTTATACGTTTTAGTCGTTTCTGCGGCTTGTGTGCGTTTTAAATCCATCCGTTCAAATTTAATTGGATGCAAAAGTACGGATTTCTTTCTCAATATCTTCCAACATTTTTGTAGCAACTTTCATATGGGAAGAACTGGGATAAAGACGTTTGAAATTTTCAAACTTCGCCTTTGCATCTTGAAGGCGTTGTTCTTTCTTGTATTCGATACTATTTATAGCTAAAGTAGCAGCGGCAGAAAATTGAACAAATAAAGCTCCCTCCCTGTACAAAGTGCCTGGATTATCTGCTATAAAATTATCTAGGGCTTTAATAGAGGCTTTATAATCTTTTATTGTATTATACTGCTTGGCAATTTCAAATCCTTTTCGCTCTGTTTTAATACGAAGTTCTTGCGCCATTGCATTTGCCTCTACCATGCGCTCACTATCTGGATATCTGTTGATAAATTCTTGTATCTTATCCAACGCTTCATAGGTCTCGGTTTGATCTAAACTAAAATTTGGCGATGTTTTATAATGGGAGTATGCCATTAAAAAATACGCCTCATCAGCTTTTTGACTTTTCGGGTAAGCTTTAACAAAAGTTTCAAATTCGTATGCCGCCAAAATATAATTTTTGGTTTCTAACAACGAATTCGCATAAAAAAAAACAATTCGCTCTGCCTGTGGCTTTCCCCGGTAAAGTTCCTTAAGTTGTGTAAATAGCTGAGCTGCTTTGCGAAACTTTCCCTGTTCATAAAGTTCATTCGCTAAGTTATTTTTAACAGCTAAATCTTCGTTTTTAAGGGCTTTTTGGTAATCGCTACAACCAATAATTAAAATTAAGATTGTGGTATATAAATAATTTGGTACTTTCATGATCACAAATTTAGCTAAATCTAATCACATACCTATTACAGTTTTGCGGAACTATTTTTTACTTACTTTATTTTGCTTTTTAACGGTTTTTAATACACATGCGCAAAAGAAAGATGAAATCAAACCCAAACGGTGGGGCATACAGTTTGGTTACGGAACTCAACAAACAGCCCCTTTTCACAACCCTGATTATTTCTTTGAACAAGGTGCTATCATTGGTCAGGTAGAATTAAAGAAATTAGCATACAAAAAGATTCAACTTAGCTTACTTGCCGAGGGAGGATATTTTAAATCAACCCATCAACTGCTAAACAAATGGTTTACAACTACGGACTACTTTAAAGATTTTCCTGCTGATTTTCAACAAAGAATGCTAAAAAGAAAGAATATTCATCAAGTGGCTTTTCATGTAGCGGTAGAGGCTTCTTACCAAATTCATTCACAAGTAAATTTATTTGCCTCTGCCGCAATTGGGCCTTTGTGGGGGTTCCAACAAACGGAAAGGCTTGCGAAAGGCTTTGCGTTTTCAGATAACTTTGCGCTGGGAATTTCCTTCAAATTATCCAAAAACACATGGCTCAGCAACGCTGTAATAATTCGTCACGAATCAAATGCAGATTTAAAATTCCCCAACTCGGGGCACAATACTATTGGTATTCGTACAGGTGTTGTATTTAATCTAACTGCTCCACAAAGGGCTTTAACGCTGCGGTCAACTCCTCGGAGGCCTTAACAAGAGGGAGTCTAACAGTGTCGTTAGTTAAGTTTTTTAGTTTTGAGACCGCTTTAATTCCTGCAGGATTCCCTTCCTTAAACAACAATTCAATTACTGGCAAAAGTTGGTTTGCGATGCGTTTGGCCGTGAGTTCGTCTTTTTCTAATGCAGCATTAATTCCAGCACAAAATGTTTTGGGAAATCCTCCAGCAGCTACAGAAATAACACCTGAACCACCTAAAAGCGTAAGCGAAATTGCCGTCTCGTCATCGCCAGAAAACACTAAAAACCCTTTTGGCGCATGCGTTATTATGTCCAAACCCTGGGACAAGTCACCACTTGCGTCTTTTACACCGATAATATTTTTGGCATTTTGAGCCAAGCGTAATGTGGTTTGTGCTGTCATATTCACGCCAGTTCTACCGGGCACATTATACAAAATCAATGGAATTTTTGTCACATTATCTAAGGCCATGTAGTGGCGATACAACCCTTCTTGAGTAGGGCGGTTATAATATGGTGTGACGGAAAGTATCGCATCATACCCTGTGGTATCCACTGCAATTAACTCCTCTACCAAACCTTGAGTATTGTTTCCTCCAAGACCCATCACCAAAGGAACACGACCATCAACCACTTTAACAAAAGTGGCAAATATCGCTTCTTTTTCTTCGGGCTTTAACGTTACAGACTCTCCAGTTGTGCCCAATGCAACAAGAAAATCAATACCATTTTGAATTAAAAAATTAATGGTACTGGAAAGTGAAATGAAGTCAACAGTACCGTCTTCATTGAAGGGCGTAATCACTGCAACTCCGGTCGATGAGCCTTTAAGCGTACTCATTTGGATGAATTTTTTTAAAATATTGTTTTAAATCTGAACAGTAAGTAGCAAAATCTAAATGCGATGGTAAGACCAAATCGTTTAGTCGGTTGTCTATTGTTGAGGGGCCAATTCGGAATGATGCATCGAGTTGTGCAGAAAATGATAACAATGGTAGCGTTACCTGTCCAATAAAATGAATAGCAATATCGTAATGTTGACGTATAACAAACAAAAGGTTATCATCTGTAATACGCCCCCGCCAATCAAGACTTTGAGGGTGCAAATGTGGCGTCGGAGTTCCTTCTAACATCTTTTTATTAATGTTGTAATGAATGCGTTCAATAACGTCAAACTCAGTAGAAAAAAAACGACACATTTCATCAAATTGCGCTTCAGTAATATTTAGATCAGTATCATGAATAAATACCAAACTACGTATCGTTTTAGGTTTAAATGCGGAGCGATTCGCTAGCGCATTAAGCTGTTTGGACACTACACGTCTGGCAAATAGTTTCATAATATGCAAAAATAGCACTTTAATAGGTTGTAAGAACTTGTAAATGAACTAATCTTATAAAAAACAAACTCACCGTTAAAAATATAACAATTAGCTATTTAACAATTCTTTAAATTGCAGTTCAGAGATAATAGAAACCCCTAATGACTCAGCCTTAAGTTTTTTTGCAGGCCCCATATTGTCGCCAGCAACTAAATAGGTAGTCTTGTTTGAAATTGAAGAAGAAACCTTGCCTCCATGTTGTTCAATTAAACCCTTCAACTCATCTCTTGAAAACGTGGAAAAGACACCAGACACAACAAACCGCATACCAGACAATTTAGTAGAAGAAGGCTCGTCTGAACGTTCTTGTGATAGCTGAACACCTGCGTGACGTAGTTGCTCAATACGCAATCGATTTTCCTCCAAACTAAAAAAGGCTTTTACACTTTCAGCAATACGCGATCCTATCTCATCAACAGACTCTAATGATTCTGTAGAAGCATTTGCTATTGCATCAATTGACCCAAACTCTTTTGCTAATTTTTTAGCTACAGTTTGCCCCACATACCTAATCCCAAGGGCATACAAAACTCTTGAAAATGGAACTTTTGTCGATGCCGCAATAGCCGCTGTGATGTTTTGTGCGGA
The DNA here is from genome assembly GCA_030830005.1 of Flavobacteriaceae bacterium. GTDB lineage: Bacteria > Bacteroidota > Bacteroidia > Flavobacteriales > Flavobacteriaceae > UBA7446. Next base: position 64,319 of record JAURNV010000029.1, read on the forward strand.
CTTTTCTGCAAGACGTTCCAATGGAATCAAATCTCTTACTGTCAAATTATACAAATCCGCATAAGAATTTATAATGTTGTTTTGCATAATTAATTGTATGGTTTCTGCACCTAAACCATCAATATCCATTGCTTTTCTAGAAATAAAATGGGCAACACGTCCTACGCGTTGAGGCAAACAACCAGAAGTATTTGGACAATAGTGTTGTGCTTCTTCAGGATGACGAACCAAGCGAGTATGGCACTCCGGGCAGGTGGTTGCATAAACTACTCGCTGGCTATCTGGAAACCTCTTTTTAAGGTTTACCCCAGTTATTTTTGGAATAATCTCCCCTCCTTTTTCAACAGAAACAGTGTCCTTGAAATACAAATCCAAACCTTCAATAAAATCGGAATTATGAAGTGAAGCGCGTTTAACAATAGTCCCTCCCAAAAGAACGGGATTGAGCTGTGCAACTGGTGTGATGGCACCTGTTCTTCCAACTTGATATACAACCCCTTCTAATTGGGTCTCAACAGTCTCAGTCTTAAACTTATACGCCATTGCCCAACGTGGTGACTTTGCGGTGTAACCCAATTGCTCTTGAAAAGCAAGTTGATTAACTTTAATCACAACACCATCAATTTCATACGGTAACGATGTGCGCTTTTCCTCCCAAATATTTAGAAACTCAAAAACATCATTCATCGTTGCTGCATGTACATAATGTTTTGGAACATAAAAGCCCCAATTGGATGCCGTCTTTAACGCTTCCAATTGCGTATTGAATAGCGATCGGTCTGCAACAATTTGATATAAAAAACACTCTAATGGACGAGCGGCTACCAAACTACTGTCCTGAAGCTTCAAACTTCCGGAAGCTGTATTTCTAGGATTCATATAAGGCTCCTCGCCCTGTTCAATACGTAATTTATTCATCGCTTTAAAACCATCAATGGGAAGTACTATTTCTCCACGAATGGTAAATTCTTTTGGAATAGGTCCATTTGAAATTTTCAATGGAACAGTATGAATGGTTTTTACATTTTGAGTTACCTCATCTCCTTGAATACCATCTCCTCTAGTTATTGCTTGTGTCAACTGGCCATTATTGTAGGTCAGGCTTATAGAGGCGCCATCGTATTTCAGCTCGCAGGTATAATCTAATTGTGTGACCCCTAAGTTTTTGCACATCCGTGCTTCCCAATCTAAAAGGTCTTGACGGTTATAAGAATTGTCTAGGGAATACATTCGGTGCTTGTGAACCACCGTTCTGAAATTTTTGGTCACAGCTCCTCCCACCCTTTGGGTAGGAGAATTGGGGTCAAAAAAAGCCGGATTTGCATCTTCTAATGCTTTTAAAGTCGCTAATTTTTGATCAAATACTTGGTCAGAAATAATAGGCGCGTCATTTATATAGTAACGCCTATTGTGTTCGTGCAATTCTTTCCTTAGTGCGTCAATTTCTGTTGCTATATCCATTATTTATTTGCGCGTATAAACCTCAGATTTTCTCTAAAGTCTTTTCGAAGTACAATATCGGAAAAACCTGCTTCTTGTAAAAGTGATTTTAAGGATTCCATCAACGGGGTATGTCCTTCAAAATAAAGCATACCGCTTGGCACTAAGTGGTCTGTAGCGTAGGCAATGATTCGCTCATAGAAGACCAAAGGGGTGTCGTCAGAAACAAAGATAGCGTGCTGCGGTTCGTGATGTAATACATGTGGTTGGGTACTTTTTTTTAATTTTTCAGGGACGTAAGGGGGGTTTGAAACTATAATATCCCATTTTGTTTTGGGAAGTTTATCAGTCAACACATCTAATTCTTTAAATTGCACAGGAAGTTGATTTTCATCAGCATTTTTTTGGGCAATTGCTAACGCAGCTGCATCAATATCCCATCCCGAAACTTCACATTTTGGACGAGCCTTTTTAAATGCCAAGGCAATACATCCGCTTCCTGTACCTATGTCTACTACATTAAGAGTCTCATTTTCTTGAGTACTTGAAAGCATCCAATGTACAAGTTCTTCAGTCTCTGGACGTGGAATTAAAACCGCGTTATTTAATTCCAAAAAAACGTCTAAAAAGTGAACACATCCCAATATATATTGAATTGGGGTGCCTGTCGTTAATGCGCTTAAATCATTTAGTAAAACATTAACAACGTCAGTGGGAACTTCATCCTTAAGAACTAGCACGAGCTGTGCTGGGGTATATGAAAAATACCGCTCGCACAACGAGGCAAAATGTTGTCGTATTTCAGCAACTTCATAGTGTCCGTGCAAGTCTTGTTCAAAACGATTTCGTAACGCTAAAAAAGTCATACTAATGCCTTTATCATCCATATCGGACATGAATAATGCCCTGTGTTTCCCATGGGTAAATCTATGTTAGTAAAACCATTTTTTTTGTATAATTTTTGGGCTGATGTCATGTTAGGCATGGTCTCTAAATAGCATTGAGTAAACCCATAAACGCGTGCCAAATCTAACAACTTTGTTATCATAAGTTGACCTAGTCCTTTTCCTCTAGCTTCTCCGGAGAAATACATTTTTTGCAATTCACAAATGTGTGATGGCCCATTTAGTAGTGGTGCTATCCCTGCGCCTCCTAATAATTGCCCTTGATAGCATACCACCCAATACGAATGTTTGGTCTTTTGATAAGCCTCAAACATAGCGTCTAGCTCGGGATCCGCATAGGCAGTACCTGTTTTAGGAACACCAAACTCAATGAGTACCTTACGCAAAACTTCTGCTAAGGAAACATTATCAGATTGTTGAATAGGTCTTATCTCAAAATCCATTATCATTGGGATATTTGATATTTTTGCTAAAATAAGCATCCAATGCATAGTCTTCACAATACATTTATGAAGCGCTGCTTATCACTAGCGCAAAAAGGGCTTGGTAACACCTACCCAAATCCTATGGTTGGTGCTGTGGTTGTAAGTGAAGGGAAAATTATTGGTGAAGGATGGCATAAAGAAGCAGGAACTTCTCATGCTGAAGTTATTGCTTTAGAAGGGATAGATAAGAAACAACTTGCTAAAGCAACACTTTATGTTAATCTTGAACCCTGCTCACATTTTGGAAAAACACCACCTTGTTGTGACTTAGTAATATCGAAGGGAATAAAAAAAGTTGTTGTTGGAGCTAAAGATCCTAATCCAAAGGTCGCTGGAAAAGGAATTGCTGCCATGCAAAAAGCAGGTATCGAAGTCATAGTAGGCATAATGGAAGATGCGTGTAAGACCCTAAATAAGCGCTTTTATTGTTTTCATAACAAAAAACGTCCGTATATCATTTTAAAATGGGCAGAATCTGCAGACGGTTTTATTGCACCTGAAAAGCAAAATAAAGGTGAGGTTCGTTGGATTAGTGACGCCTACAGTCAGCAATTGGCACATAAATGGCGTGCCGAAGAACAGGCAATTTTAGTAGGAAGGAATACAATAAAGCAAGACAACCCGTTACTTACAACACGAAAATGGGCAGGGAAAAACCCGATACGTTTGGTCATTGACCCTGACGCTAAATCAGAACTTAATGCTGCTGTATTTAATGATGATGCAACAACCATACTAGTAAATGTCCATAAAGAAGAAACTAGTAATAATGTGAGGTGGCAAAAAGTAAACGCTGATAATATACTGAAGGCTACGTTAGAAAAAGCATATCAAAACAATATACAATCCATTTTAGTGGAAGGGGGAGCGATAACCTTATCGCATTTTTTATCACAAAAATTGTGGGACGAATGTCGAATTATTTCTAGCCCAGATCCGCTAAAAAAAGGCGTTAATGCGCCAAAAAAACCAAAAGGTAAAAGCATAGAAAAAAAACTTGTGAGGGATACCCTACAAGTTTTTACTGCTTAAAAATTTTATTCAAATTTAATGGACATCTAATCACTTTTCGGGTAGATGCATCAACAAAAACCAAAGTCGTAGTGGCTGTTGTCAATTCCTTTTCTTTCTCATCCTCAATAACATAAGAAAACGTAACAAAAGAACGATCAAAAAAGTCTAAGGAAAGGTGAACAAAAAAAGTGTCGTCAAAATGTAAGGGAGACTTATAATTTATAGACAGTTTGGTTAGCGGAAGTAGAATACCATCACGCTCCAATTGGGCATAACTAACGCCTTGATTATGTAGCCATTCGATCCTAGTTTGTTCTAAAAAATACAAATATTGAGCATGATGGACTATACCCATTTGATCAACTTGATGATATAAAACATTAAATTTTTTTGTAAGACTTTTCTTATTCATTGTAGGTAAAAGTAGCTAATTAACTTTTATTGAACTGCCCCTGAATATGCATAAAACTTTCTAAAAATTCAATAGCAAAACGACTTTTTTTTTAAAAATTTTAAACACATATTTGTGCAGTGCAAAATACAATAAGAATCAATGCTTTTATTGTTAGCATTTGCGCCAATAACCACATAACAACCAAAGCAAGACATGCAAAAAACCGCTCAAAGCGTCTGGGGAAACTGTTTATCATTTGTTCAAGATAATATTCATAATCAGGCATTTAGAACTTGGTTTGAACCCATAAAGCCCATTAAACTTAATGGTGAGGCACTAAGCGTTGAAGTTCCCAGCAAGTTTTTCTACGAATGGCTCGAAGAACATTACGTAGATATTTTGAAAGTTGCACTAACCAAGGAAATAGGCACTAACGCAAGATTGGTGTATGTTATAAGAATGGAGAACACCTTCGGTAACAAAAAACCTTTTACTGAGCAAATCCCTAGTCAAAATAAAGGACATATAAAAGTACAAGATGTTGAAGCTCCCTTAAGGGCTCAAACGGCTGAGTTGACAAATCCTTTTATAATTCCTGGTATTCGCAACCTAAAGGTCGAGTCACAACTCAATCCGCAATATAATTTTGAAAATTTTCTTGAAGGTGATGCAAACAGGCTTGCTCGTTCTGCTGGAATTGCTGTAGCCAACAAACCCGGAGGAACTTCATTCAATCCTCTTTTAATTTTTGGTGGTGTAGGTCTTGGAAAAACACACCTTTCACACGCAATTGGTGTTGACATTAAAAACAAATACCCAGACAAAACTGTACTCTATATTTCTGCTGAAAAATTTACGCAGCAATATATTGAGGCAGTTAAGAAAAATACCCGAAACGACTTTATCCATTTTTATCAAGTAATGGATGTCCTTATTATTGATGATGTACAGTTCTTTTCTGGAAAATCTGGCACGCAAGATGTGTTTTTTCACATATTCAATCACTTGCACCAAAACGGCAAGCAAGTCATTTTAACTTCTGACAAAGCACCCGTAGATATGCAAGACATTGAACAACGATTATTGTCGAGATTTAAATGGGGACTTTCTGCAGAATTGCAACGCCCCGATTATGAAACCCGCGTGTCTATACTAAAGAACAAATTGTATCGTGATGGTGTTGAACTTCCAGAAGAAATTATAGACTTTGTTGCTAAATCAGTTAAAACAAATGTTCGCGAACTTGAGGGTGCTATCATATCGCTTATTGCCCAAGCGTCTTTTAACAGAAAAGAAGTGACCTTAGATCTTGCTAGGCAAGTGGTAGAAAAATTTGTAAAAAACACCAAACGCGAAGTATCTATTGACCATATCCAAAAAGTGGTATCCGATTATTTCCAAATGGACGTCTCTACCCTTCAATCAAAAACAAGAAAACGACATATAGTGCAAGCCAGACAATTGGCTATGTATTTTTCAAAAAAGATGACTAAAGCTTCTCTTGCCAGCATTGGAGCAAAAATCGGCCATCGAGATCACGCCACAGTACTGCACGCCTGTAAAACTGTTGACAACCTTGCCTTTACGGACAAACAATTCCGTAAATACGTAGAAGATTTAGGGAAAAAACTTTCCAATTAAGTTATGGCTACAAAAGTGCTTATGGTGTGCTTAGGCAATATTTGCCGCTCACCACTAGCAGAGGGCGTAATGCGTCATCTTACCCGTAAGGCTGATTTTATAATCGACTCTGCAGGAACGGCAAATTACCATACAGGATCTTCCCCTGACAGTCGAAGTATTGCCATCGCCGCTGAAAACGGAATTGACATTAGTCATCAACAAGCCCGGCAAATAAATCAACACGATTTAGATTTTTTTGATCATATTTTCGTCATGGATGAACACAACCTAAACGACGTTAGGTTTCTTTGCACTACTGAAAAACAGAAACATAAAATTCATTTGCTCACCCAAGCCGCTGAGCTAACTGCTTCTTTTGTACCTGACCCCTATTATGGTGAAAAAGAGGACTTCAAGATTGTTTATGATTTGATTTACCTTGCGTGTACATCCTGGCTAAAAAAACAAAACAAATGAAAACACCAGGAACCCTTTATCTAATTCCTAATGTTTTGGGCGATACTGCTCCACTGGAGGTTATTCCTATGTCTGTTAAAAAAATCATTGAGGAACTCCAGTATTTTATTTTTGAAAAAGAAAAAGCAGGTCGGGCATTTGTAAAGCGAATCAGCCCCAATATACAACAGCCTAATTTAGTGGTGTTTTTGCTAAATAAATTTACCCTAACAGATGAACTCCATGAAATGATAACCCCCTTGCTTGAGGGCAAAGACGTGGGGCTTATAACCGATGCAGGCTGTCCAGGAATTGCTGATCCAGGAGCTGATTTAGTAGCCTTAGCTCACAAAAATAATATTCGAGTAACCCCATTGGTAGGACCTTCCTCAATATTGCTCGCAGTAATGGCCTCCGGACTCAATGGACAATCCTTTGCATTTAACGGCTATTTACCCATTGAAAAAAGTGAACGAAAAAAAGCAATTAAGCACTTTGAAAAAATATCTAAAGAAAACGGACAAACACAAGTATTCATCGAAACGCCTTACCGAAACAATACCCTTCTCGAAGATCTATTAAAAAGCCTACGTCCTCAAACCATGCTCAGCATCACTTGCGACGTCACCTTACCTTCAGAATTTATTCACACATCAGCAGTGGAAGCATGGCGCACTAGCAACCTAGATTTCAACAAACGCCCTGCTGTATTTTCTTTTCTTGCGCGTTAACGATAAATGTTTTTTTGGCGCAACCAACTCGTGTAGCGTTTTTTGTTTTTATTGTGGTCTGTTAGGTTTGTGGCAAAAAGATGATATCCTGCGCGGCTAGGGTCTGCAACAAAATAAAGAAAATTATGCTTTTCTGAAAAAAGTACGGCATCAATCGCACTTACGTCAGGCATTGTTATTGGCCCTGGCGGAACACCTCTATTTCGATACGTGTTATAAGGTGAGTTTATCTTGAGATCTACATAAAGTACCCTACGAATGTCCATATCAAAATCATTTGCCCTTCGTTTCAAAGCGTAGATTACGGTAGGATCTGCCTGTAATCGCATGCGCTTACGAAGACGATTTAGGTAAACGCCTGCAACTTTAGGGCGTTCATTTATACGAAAAGACTCTAACTGAACAATTGCAGCCAACGAAACAACTTCAGTGCGTGTCAGCTTTAATTTTTTTCTAGCCTCTTCGCGATTTGAATTCCAAAAGCGATTGTACTCGAGCAGCATCCGATTACGAAATTGTATTGCCGAAGTGTTCCAAAAAAATTCATAAGAGTTGGGCAAACAAATAGAAAATACATTTTCATTGGTAAACCCATTATTATCTAAAAATTCAGGAGCTAAAAATGCTTCCATCATTGCTGTGCTGTCCGCTTCAATTTTATCACTTACATAACCCACCAAATGCATTAGTGTTTTTTGGTTGTTAAACGTAAGTTTCAACGGCTTGTTTTCAGATCTAAGACGGTTCACCATCTCATTATTATTCATGCCAAAATCCAACACAAAACGTCCAGGAATAGGATTATATCCTTTTCTACTTGCTGCTTGCTGAAAAAGATCGATGCGTTTTACCGCTTTTGAAATGGTGTCATACGCTGCAACTTGTGTATTTTCTGAGGGTATAAAGACTTCTTTAGTGGGAGTTTCAAAAGCTGTGTTTTTTACAAAAAAAACTTTATAAAAATGAAAAGTAAAAACACCTCCGAGAACAACACCAAGTAGTACTACTGCAAGTAAAACTCGTTTTATCATGTTACTTAATTTCCCAAGTTCCCACAAACACAGGAGTTGCTGGACCTTGTAATATTACAGATTCATATCCAACGGTAGTTGGAACAAAAGAAACGCTTAGCTTTCCTCCCCTTGTGTGAATATGGATTTGTTCCGCAGAAATTCTTTTACTGATATGAGCTGCCAATGCTGCTGCGGTGACTCCAGTACCACAGGATAGGGTTTCAGCCTCTACACCTCGCTCATAAGTGCGTACACTTATGGAATTATTGCTAAGCTGATGCACAAAATTCACATTAGTCCCTAGCGCTAAATAAGGGGGACTATGTGCAATTTCTGAACCTAATTTAGAAACGTCAACCTGCGCTACGTCCTCCACAAAAACAACATGGTGTGGCGAACCCGTATCCAAAAAAAGGGCGTTGTCAAGTTGTTGCCATTGGGTTATTGGATGAAGCTCAAGCGCAATTTCATTGTTAATAAATTGTGCGTGATGTACGCCATCGGAGGCGCGAAATGTTACCTTATCTGCTGTTAACCCTAATGATTTGGCATAATGAATCGCGCAGCGAGATCCATTCCCGCAAAGACTACCTTCTTGTCCGTCTGCATTAAAATACCGCATATAAAAGTCGGAAGAAGCATCAGATTCTATGCAGATAAACCCATCGGCACCAATTCCAAAATTGCGATGACAAATCTGAGCTACAGCTTCCTGATTTGTAATGGGAAATCCTGCTTCTCGATTATCGACAAGTACAAAATCGTTTCCAGTTCCCTGATATTTTACAAACGGAAAAAGCATATGCAAATATACCCATTTCATATATCGCAATAGATGTTAAAAATGCGTTAAAGCACTTTTTACTAACAATATCATCGTGTATTTTTGGAATGCTTAATAAATTCATGTTATGAAAACAATGCTTAAATACAGTGCCGTAGCTTTTAGCACTGCTTTTATTACTGTTTGGTTATATTCAAAAATACAACCACAAACTCCAATTCTAAACAGCCCTTCACAGCAAGTGGTTCACACAAGTTTTGCCGCTCCAACAAAGACGGTAAGTGCCTTAACTACCGATTTTACAGTAGCGGCTGAAAAAACTATCGATGCTGTGGTTCATATTACTAATACGAGCGTAGGGCGTTCTCGCCAACCCAATAACATTTGGGAGTTTTTTTACAATACTCCAACAAGAGAATACCCTAGAATAGGTATGGGTTCAGGGGTAATAGTTTCGTCAGACGGCTATATCATTACCAACAACCACGTAATAGAAAACGCTACCGAGATAGAAATTACCACCAATGACAATAAGGTATTTGAGGCTGAGCTTGTGGGTGCCGACCCAAGTGCGGACATTGCTGTGCTAAAAATCAAAAACGAAAATGCATTCCCTTATGTCCGATTTGCCGACTCTGACCTTACGCGTGTAGGGCAATGGGTACTGGCCGTTGGAAATCCTTATAACCTCAACTCAACTGTAACTGCTGGTATCATTAGTGCTAAGTCTAGAGATTTAGATCGATACGACAGCAACAACCAGTCCTTTATTCAAACTGATGCGGCGGTTAACTCTGGAAATAGTGGCGGTGCGTTGATTAACCTTGACGGCGATTTGATTGGAATAAACACTGCAATTACCAGTAATGGCATGGGAACCTTTATTGGCTATTCCTTTGCGGTACCTAGCAACATCGCGCGTAAAATTTATGAGGATATTATAGAATACGGCAACGTTCAAAAAGCACTTTTGGGGGTATCTGGTAATGGCTTAAACGCGCGCATCGCCGAGGAACTCGGCATTGAAGAAACCGAAGGGTTCTATGTTGCGGGACTCGAAGAGAGTATGGGGGCTATAGAAGCTGGAATCAAAGAAGAAGATGTCATCATTCGCATTGATGATGCGCCTATTCGAAAATTTGCTGATCTTACAGGATATTTAGGCTCTAAACGCCCGGGCGATAATGTAAACGTAACTTTTTTACGTGATGGAGAAGAAAAAACACTTCCCGTTGAGCTTAAGCGTAGGCCCTTTGTGAACTACTATGGCATGCTACTTCGTGATTTAAGCAAAAAGGAAGCAAAAAACCTAGACCTAAAAGAAGGTGTTTATGTTTCTGCAGTAGAAAATAGCCGTTTATATCGTCGTGGCATTCAAGAAGGTGATGTATTGATTTCTGTAAATGGAAAAGAGGTGAATTCCACAAAAGATATTATGGAACTCAACGAGGATAGCATCTACGAACTAGCGTTTATGAATAAAAACAAAGAGCTCATGCGCTTTATTTTTGAATAACTAACTACTCCTTTTTCCGTTTCGTGGTATGTTTGAGTTTGAGTACCGCAAAATTTAGCTCCAACGTAGTTTCCGACTCCATTTCGGTAAGGTCGTGGTCTAGCAGGTCAGCCATGAGCTCACCACTCTTTTTGAGCAAGCTGTTTTTTCTCTTGCCAGTGGCTGTGGCTGATGAAGTTACTGCTTGCTGTAGCGCACGTATCTTGGCAAAGGTCTCAATAATCAACAAAGTGGTTTGTGTAGCCTGCTTGCTTTTCAAAATGGTTGCCAACATATACAAACCCTTTTCGGTAAAGGCCTTGGGATTGGTTTTAGAATACTTTAGTGGTTCAAGGTGGTGGAAATTTTCCACCACTTCGTTTTTTTCGGTATCGGTGAGCTCTAATACATAATCTTTGGGGAACTTATCTGGATTATTCTTTACAGCTTTGTTGATATCACGGGTTTCTACTCCATATAATGTAGCAACATCACGATCTATCAAGACCCGTTGTCCTTTTATGGTCATTAAGTTTTTCTCAATATGTTGTATACTGTGGTTCATCGTTCATGGATTTAGGCTTTACTTCTTAAAATTACGAATATTTTAGTATACTTTTTCTAATTATTCCCATGGCGTATCTTCCTACCCCTCGTTTATAATTTCTCTATTCGTAATTCCTATTCCCTTATCTTTACCCCATGCGAATAGATATCATTAGTGTAGTTCCAGAGCTGATGCGCAGCCCATTTGAAGGGTCGATTATGAAGCGTGCGCAAGATGCTGGATTGGTTAATGTGTACTTTCACAACCTGCGTGACTATGCCGCAAATAACTACAAACAAGTGGACGATTACCCGTATGGTGGCGGTGCTGGGATGGTGCTTATGATTGAACCCATAGACAAATGCATTACCGCCCTAAAAACCAAAAGAACTTACGATGCAGTTATTTACATGACCCCCGACGGAAAAGTGCTTAATCAAGGAATGGCAAACCAGCTTTCGTTATTGCAAAACATCATAGTACTCTGTGGCCATTACAAAGGGGTTGACCAGCGTGTACGAGAGCTATTTGTTACCCATGAAATTTCCATTGGAGATTATGTGCTTTCTGGTGGTGAATTGGCAGCTGCGGTACTTTGCGATAGTCTTATTCGATTGATTCCCGGGGTGCTAGGCAACGAAACCTCTGCCCTAACCGATTCGTTCCAAGACGGATTGCTTGCGCCTCCGGTCTATACCCGTCCTGCAGACTATAAAGGACATACCGTGCCCGAAGTCCTTACTTCGGGGAACACCCCCAAAGTAGACGCTTGGCGTGAAGAAAAAGCCCTAGAAAGCACCCAACAAAAACGCCCCGATTTGTTATCTTAAGCTATCTGATAACTTCGTTAAGCTTTACGGTTGTTCGACAGCGTCACGAATCGCGGTTAGTTTTGCAAGAATATTTGTAAGAATCCCTAACTCAACATTTTGATTATCCACACTTGGAGGGCCTGTAGATGATGTGGTATTGGTGGTCACATTGACTGTAGGTACGGGCAACCCTTGTGTATTGACCGAATTGAGTACCGCTTCTGTTTTTTGAAGCAGTTTGATCAATAGATCAATTGTTAGAATTTGATTAGCCCCTGTAATGGAGCTTAAACTCGTAGTGACTTCTCGAATAAAATTGAGCTCTCCGTCAGGGAGGGTTTCAGTCCAAGGCGCA
>JAURNV010000030.1 GCA_030830005.1 Flavobacteriaceae bacterium
TCAATAGATCAATTGTTAGAATTTGATTAGCCCCTGTAATGGAGCTTAAACTCGTAGTGACTTCTCGAATAAAATTGAGCTCTCCGTCAGGGAGGGTTTCAGTCCAAGGCGCATATCCCTCACGCTCAACCAGCACATTGATTTCTCCGCCAGCAGGCATTGCAAAATGGGTTTTATACGTACCCGTTTGGTTCAATACGTTTAGGATTGTTACTGGAGAGGAAGGATTCTGCTGTCTGGCAATTACTTTCTTTTCTATAATAAGTTGTCCTGTAACATCGTGGAGATAAATTGTCAAATTCCCAAAAACAGGAATGTCAAAATCAATATTTATATACGACTCGAAAGGGTTAGGATATACCACCCAATCAAATTCAGGAATAGGATTTTCTTTTGATGCGCCGTACTTGGGAAGTAAAAAGCCACGAGTAACAGTATAGTTCTTAAGATTATCTGTATTCATAATACCAAAATGACCGATACTTTGTTGTACTTTGTAATGCCCAACTTGAATATCATGAGCATTAACAACAGATGTTGATAAGGATGAACGTTTAATTGCTGACTGTTGGGCTACAACGAGTGTGCAAGAAAATAATATTGTTAAAAAGTAAAATTTAATCATGTATTTTAACAAATATATAAAACTCACTAACAATATTTAGTGATTTTATAATTTTTTCAAAAATATGTTAGCTTATTGACGGTGTGTTAAAAGTGTATAAACTAGCATTTAAAGAGCTTTAAGTGACGTTTAAATCAGTTAAAATGACAAAAAAAGAAGGGTTAAATATGTTTAAGTTATTTCTGATATTACGTAGTATTTATATTACATAGCTTCATATCTTATCCGTAAATTAAAAATCTAAACTAAAAAAAAGAGTGTCAAATTGTGCAGCTAAAATAGAACGTGTATATTTGCTGCCCGTTAAGAAACCGCTGGCGAGGTACGTGAATGTTTCTTAATTTAAATTTAAATAAATCATCAAATGGAGGCCTTACTACAATACGTACAGGACGAATTTGTCCCCAAAAAAGAATTCCCAAGCTTTCAAGCTGGAGACACTATAACTGTTTATTATGAAATTCGCGAAGGCGAGAAAGTACGTACTCAGTTTTTTAAGGGAGTTGTTATTCAAATTAAAGGAAGTGGCGCTACTAAAACTTTCACTATTCGAAAAATGTCTGGTACTGTAGGAGTAGAGCGTATTTTTCCAATCAATCTTCCCGGCATACAGAAAATTGAAGTAAACAGTCGTGGTAAAGTCCGTCGTTCACGAATATTTTATTTCCGTGAGCTCACCGGAAAAAAAGCACGCATAAAAGAGCGTCAACACAAATAATTTTATTTTGTTACAAAACACAAACCGCAATTCGATTTTCGTCTTGCGGTTTTTTTATCCCCCAATCCGGTGCTATATTTGCGCCCAATTAAATTTACTCTATCATGGCTAAAATACACGTCGCAAATCCCGTAGTAGAAATGGACGGAGACGAAATGACTCGAATCATCTGGGACTTCATCAAACAAAAACTTATTCTCCCCTATCTAGATGTTGAACTTCTTTACTACGATTTAAGTGTAACCTCACGTGATGAAACCAATGATCAAATTACAATTGATGCTGCCGATGCCATTAATAAATATAATGTTGGGATAAAATGTGCTACAATTACACCTGATGAAAATCGAGTTGAAGAGTTTGGCCTTAAGCAAATGTGGCGTTCACCCAATGGTACCATACGCAATATTGTTGGAGGAACAGTTTTTCGCGAGCCTATCATCATGAGCAATGTGCCACGTTATGTACAAGGATGGACAAAGCCAATTTGTATTGGGCGTCATGCCTTTGGAGATCAGTATCGTGCCACTGACACCGTTATAAGTGGCAAAGGAAAACTTACAATGACCTTCACACCTGAGGATGGAAGCGAAACCAAAACTTGGGAAGTGTATAACTTTCAAGAAGCTGGAGTAGCCATGAGTATGTATAATATAGACTCATCGATATATGGTTTTGCTCGCTCGTGTATGAATCGAGCCATTAGTAAAAAATGGCCTTTGTTTTTATCTACCAAAAACACCATAATGAAAGCTTATGACGGGCGCTTTAAAGATATTTTTCAAGAAGTATTTGAAAACGAATTCCATGATCAATTCGAAGCTCTTGGCATTACCTACGAACACCGTCTAATTGATGATATGGTTGCCGCGGCCATGAAATGGAGTGGTGGATTTGTGTGGGCATGTAAGAATTATGATGGAGATGTACAATCAGATACTGTAGCGCAAGGGTTTGGCTCTCTTGGACTGATGACCTCTACTCTAGTAACTCCTGATGGAAAAACGCTAGAAGCTGAAGCAGCACATGGAACGGTTACCCGTCATTACCGCCAACATCAACAAGGAAAAGAAACTTCTACCAATCCTATTGCCTCTATTTTTGCTTGGACACGCGGTTTAGCCCATCGTGCAAAGCTGGACAATAACCAAGAATTGGCAGAATTTTGCACCAAATTGGAAGAAGTGTGTATCCACACCGTTGAATCTGGTCTAATGACTAAAGACTTGGCTATGTTGATTCACAAAGAAGAAATGACGCGTGAGCATTATCTCACTACGCAAGAATTTCTTGAAGCCATCAAAGAAAATCTTGACAAGGCATTAATTTCCTAATCACGGTTACTTATCTTAGCAAAAAATTGCTTTGAAACGCTTGCTATTATTTTTATGGATTAGCATGGGAGTAATTTCCTATGCGCAGACCTATACCATAAATGGATCTGTAACTGCTATTGACTCAGAAGAAACCTTATTGGGGGCAACCGTATATGCAGAAAACACAACTTTCGGAACCACCACCAATAATTACGGTGTTTACTCCTTAACTCTTACTAAAGGAACATATCGTATTGTGGTGCAAAGCCTCGGATTTGAAACAAAAATCATTTCATTGGATTTGAACAAAGACCAAACGCTAAATTTTTCTTTGGCTCTGCAATCCGAAGCATTGGATGAGGTAATTGTTAGCGAAGATATCGAACGTATTCGTCTTCGTGCTCCCGAGATGAGTATAAATCGTCTCTCAGTAAAAAGCATTCAACAAACACCTGTAGTATTTGGAGAAACCGACATTTTAAAAACCATCCAATTACTACCTGGTGTCACAAGTGCTGGTGAAGGTGCGTCTGGATTTAACGTTCGCGGTAGCGGCGCAGACCAAAACCTCATTCTTCTTGATGAAGCTACTGTATTTAATTCCTCACATCTTTTTGGGTTTTTCTCGGTTTTTAATACCGATGCCATTAAAGATGTACAACTATATAAGGGAGGAATTCCCGCCTCATATGGAGGGAGAGCAGCTTCAGTACTTCGAATTGATCAAAAAGAAGGGGCAAAAGACCGTGTGCGTTTTAATGGCGGGATTGGTCTGGTTTCAAGTCGTGGATTAGTTGAAGGGCCTTTAGGAAAAGGTTCTTTCTTATTAGCGGGAAGAGGCACCTATGCACACCTGTTTTTAAAAGCATCGGGAGCGTCTAACTTAGCTTACTTTTATGATCTCAATACCAAAATCACTTTACCCTTAAACGAAAAAAACCGTATCCTCTTGTCGGGGTACTTTGGTCGTGATGTGGTATCGTTTGACAGTTCATTTAAAAACACTTATGGAAACTCTGTTTTCAATTTGAGATGGAACAGGATTTTTTCAAATCGTGTTTTTGGAAACCTATCACTTATTTATACTGACTACTACTACGGGTTAGCGTTGGATTTTGTAGGATTTGATTGGGACTCTGGCATAAGCAACCTAAACATAAAATACGATATAAACTACAATGTTTCTGAGCGTCTGAAGCTAGAAACTGGAATTCAAACTACTTATTACAATTTTAATCCGGGATATATTCGTCCTCTCACCGAAGACTCTGGATTTAACAACGAACAACTTCAACAAAAATACGCTGCAGAAGCATCTATATATTTAAGTGCAAAATATGAGTTATCTAACAGGTTTGCGTTACAATACGGCTTACGGTTAAATCAATTTAATCGCTTGGCTCAATCAGGACTAGAACAATACGCAAACAACAAACCCATAGTATTTAACAGCACCTTAGGCATCTATCAAGAGGGTATTGTTACCGGGACGTTTACTTCGGAAGAAAGCAGAGCTGCATTTACTAATATTGAACCACGAGCTACCCTTGCATACCGTATGCAAAATAGCGCTTTGAAAATCAGTTATCAACGCGTACATCAATACTTACACCTGATTTCAAATACCACCTCACCTACCCCACTTGATGTGTGGACTCCCAGTGGACGCTACTTAAAACCCCAACGAGCCGACCAATGGGCTGTAGGCTTTGCGACTGAACGTAAAAACGGTAATTCTTTTGAGGCGGAAGCATTTTATAAAGAAACCGCTAACCGCTATGATTATATTGACGGCGCAGAATTGGTTGCAAATAAAGCTATCGAGCGGATTTTATTGCCTGGTGTTGCGCGAGCTTACGGGCTTGAACTTTTATACAAAAAAACACAAGGAAAAGTAACCGGTATGGCGGCATATACGTTGTCAAAAGCAGAACAACAAACCTTAGGCATAGGAACTGATGACCCTGGAATTAATAACGGCAAGTGGTATAGCGCTCCGTTTGACAAAACGCACGATTTAAGTTTAAGCTTAAGCTACGAACCTAACAACCGCTGGCAGTGGAATGCCAACTTTATTTTGCAAACCGGGCAGCCTATAACCTACCCCACGGGACAATATGAATTTATGGGAGCTAGAGTGCCTAGCTTTGGACAAAGAAACGCTCAGCGCCTACCCGCATATCACCGATTAGACATTGCGGCCACACTAAACCCGTCATCGAGCAAAAGCAGAAAAATTAAGGGAAACTGGGTGTTTGGAATTTACAACGTTTACAACCGAAAAAATGCCGCTACTATAAGCTTTAAGCAAGACCCCGAAACAGGAAAAAATCAAGCGAATAAACTCTATATTTTTGGTATTATACCTTCAATAACCTATAACATTCAATTTTAATGAAAAAGTTAATCGCCTTAGTTGGATTGTTGATTTTGTGGGCCTGCGAAGAACCGATTGATTTACCACTCCCTGCCCACGATAAACGCGTGGTTATTGATGCAATGCTATGGCGGCCTGTAGGTGAGGCTGTGGGATCACTGGAAGTTGTATTGTCTACCACAACAAATTTTTACAATTCATCCATCACCTATCTTGAGGGAGCTACTGTAACATTGCAAAGCCAAGAGTTGATTTTCACTACACAAGAAGCTGAAAAAGGACGTTATTTAGCTAAAAACATCCCCGTAGCTATAGATGAGGAATTTACACTTACCGTCACTATAGATGGAAAAACCTATTCCGCTAGTGAAACTTTGGTGCTGTCAACACCTATTGATTCTATCAAGCAAGGAAATCAAACCCTTATTTCGGGTAATGAAACAGAAGCTATTGTAAAATTCACTGACCGCCCCGAAGAAGGAAATTACTATGTGATGGATTTTGGATACAATAATTTATTCGTTACTCGAGATGAGTTTTACAATAATCAGCAACTTACCTTTTCATTTTTCTACGATGAATATTTTCCTAAAAACACACCAAGCCCTATCCACTTAATGGGTGCCGACAAATCGTTTTACACCTATATGCAAATTCTCATTTCACATGCGGGTCAAGACGGTGGTGGCCCTTTTGCTACCGCAAAATCTTTACTTCAAGGAAATATCCAAAACAACACTAACCCCGACGACTTCCCATTAGGGTATTTTCGTGTTGTAGAAAGAGATACCTTTGTATTTACGGCAACAGAAAACTAATGAATAAACGTAGTTTTTTTCGAGGACTTCGCGCTATGGCATATGCCATCGTTATGGCGTTTATTGGGCCTACCGTAATGACCTCGGCATTCAAAAATCAAGAGCATGTTTTTTATGTCCCTGTATTAGGAATTGCTATTTTGATGTGTATCGCTGCCATACTACTAGGATTCTGGGGTATAAAATATATGGTAAAAGGACTTTTTAATGAGGAGTAAGTTCAAATTGCAATTATCCCTCAAAAACACTTGACCACTTACACATTCCGCTTATCTTTGCTTATTGTATGAGTTCAGTAATTGACATTCGTTTACCCGATGGTGCTGTAAAGCAAATGCCCGCAGGAAGTACCCCTTTTGATGTAGCTAAAGAAATTAGCGAAGGTCTTGCACGTGTTGTTATATCAGCCTCTTATAACGGCGAAGCTATAGAAACCAAAACACCACTTACAAAAAACGGTGATTTGGTCCTCTACACCTTTAACGATAACGAAGGAAAAAAAGCCTTTTGGCATTCCTCAGCGCATCTTTTAGCGCAAGCCTTAGAACAACTTTATCCGGGGATTAAGCTCACAATTGGTCCAGCTATTGATAGTGGTTTTTATTATGACATAGATGCTGGAGAACACAATATTTCCGAAAAGGACTTAATAACTATTGAAAAACGTATGTTAGACCTCGCACGAGGAAAACATGAGTTTAACATGCGTACAATTACTAAAGCTAAGGCGCTTTCTTTTTATCAAGCATCTGGAAATGAGTACAAAACCGAACTCATAGAAGGACTTGAAGATGGCACCATAACTTTTTGTGATCATGACAATTTTACCGACCTCTGCCGAGGTGGACATATTCCAAATACCGAAATTATCAAAGCGGTAAAACTCACGAATATCGCTGGAGCCTACTGGCGTGGTGATGAGAACAACAAACAACTGACCCGTATCTATGGCGTTTCATTTCCAAAGCAAAAACTTCTTACCGAACATTTAGAATTATTGGAGGAGGCCAAAAAACGAGACCACAGAAAACTGGGTGCAGAACTTGGATTATTTACATTTTCTAAAAAGGTAGGTCAAGGCCTTCCGCTTTGGCTGCCCAAAGGAGCAGCACTGCGCGAACGTCTCGAGCAGTTTTTGCGCAAAGCGCAAATCAAAGCGGGTTACGAACAGGTTGTAACTCCTCATATTGGTCAGAAAGAACTGTATGTTACTTCTGGGCATTACGAAAAATACGGAGCAGACAGCTTTCAGCCTATTCACACACCTGCCGAGGGTGAAGAGTTTTTACTCAAGCCCATGAACTGCCCACACCACTGCGAAATTTACAATGCTTCTCCTTGGAGTTATCGGGACTTACCCAAAAGATTAGCTGAATTTGGAACCGTTTACCGTTATGAACAAAGCGGAGAACTACACGGACTTACACGAGTGCGGGGTTTTACACAAGACGATGCTCATATTTTCTGTACGCCTGAGCAACTCAACGACGAATTCATGGGGGTTATTGATTTAGTACTTTATGTGTTTAACGCATTAGGGTTTAAAGATTTTAAAACTCAAGTTTCGGTGCGTGATGCTGAAAAACCAGAAAAATACATCGGCGACACCATCCTTTGGGAAAAAGCTGAAAAAGCGATTATAGCAGCCGCTGATCAAAAAGGGCTTGATTATGTAATTGTTGAAGGGGAAGCTGCTTTTTACGGCCCTAAATTAGACTTTATGGTTAAAGATGCCCTTGGACGAAGTTGGCAACTTGGAACCATTCAAGTAGATTATAATCTTCCAGAGCGTTTTGATCTGAGCTACAAAGGAAATGATAACGAGCTACATCGTCCAGTAATGATTCACCGTGCTCCCTTTGGAAGTATGGAGCGTTTTGTTGCGATATTAATTGAACATACTGCTGGAAATTTCCCCTTATGGCTTACCCCAACACAAGTACAATTACTCTGTGTGAGCGAAAAGCATGAAAAATACGCTCAAAAAGTTTCAGAATTCTTAGAAAATAACGAAATTCGCGCCCTCGTGGATAATAGAAGTGAGACAATTGGTAAAAAAATCCGCGATGCAGAGATGAGCAAGGTACCCTTTATGGTTATCATAGGTGAACAAGAAGCAGCGCAAGAAACAGTCTCGGTTCGACAACACGGAGGAAATGATTTAGGGGCAATGCCCTTAGAAGATTTTGCAAGTTTGATTAAACGTCAATCTGCAGAAGAAACAGAAATATTTACAACCAACTAAATTCGTTTGTTATAGCGATACGAAGAAGAAGAAGCAGAGGACCTGCTCGCGTCATAAAAGAAGATAAGCACCGAATCAATGAAAAAATTCGAGTGCCTGAAGTTCGTTTGGTTGGAGATAATGTTGAAATGGGAGTTTATCCCTTGTCAAAAGCCTTGCAAAAGGCAAACGAATTGGAGTTAGACTTGGTTGAAATTTCACCAAATGCTGCTCCACCGGTGTGTAAAATCATCGATTATAAAAAATTCCTTTACGAGCAAAAAAAGCGCGAAAAGGTGATGAAAGCAAACGCCTCAAAAGTGGTGTTAAAAGAAATTAGGTTTGGACCACAAACTGATGAGCACGATTACGAGTTTAAAAAGAAACACGCAATCAAATTCTTAGAAGAAGGCGCAAAGTTAAAAGCTTTTGTGTTTTTTAAAGGGCGCTCGATAATTTTTAAAGAACAAGGACAAATCTTGTTGCTTAGGTTAGCACAAGACTTGGAAGAATACGGCAAAGTTGAACAGTTGCCCAAACTAGAAGGAAAAAGGATGATTATGTTAATCAACCCAAAAAAATAATTAAAAGGAAGTAGTTATGCCTAAAATGAAAACTAAATCGAGTGCAAAAAAACGTTTTAAATTAACCGGTACAGGAAAAATTAAACGTAAACACGCTTTTAAAAGTCACATATTGACTAAAAAATCCAATAAGCGTAAACTTAGGCTTACTCATAGTGGATTGGTCCATGAAAGTGATTCCGATAACATTAAAGAACAACTACGCTTAAAATAATTTTAACCTGAAGTCGGCCTTAAAAGTGAATTATTCCGCCCGCTTCACAATTGTTACACCATGTCAAGATCAGTAAATTCAGTTGCCTCCAGAGCTCGTAGAAAGAAAATTTTAAAGCTAGCCAAAGGTTATTTCGGTCGTAGAAAAAACGTCTGGACTGTTGCTAAAAACGCCGTTGAAAAAGCGTTGCTTTATGCATACCGCGACCGTCGAAACAAAAAGCGAACATTTAGAGCATTGTGGATTACTCGTATTAACGCCGGGGCGCGTTTACACGGCTTATCTTACTCTCAATTTATGGGAAAGGTAAATACAAATAATGTCGCGCTTAACCGCAAAGTATTGGCTGACTTAGCCATGAATCACCCTGAAGCATTTAAGGCGGTGGTTGATAAGGTAAAATAAGGAAATCCTTTTTTAGAACGGCATATCATCATCAGGTGATGACCCAAAAGCATCATCGGGATCAACCTTTGGAGTTATAAATTCATCTGCAGAATTTATTTTGGATTGATATTCTGTTGGGGCATCAAATTGATCTAAATTATCAAACTTTCCAAGAGCGCCAATAAATTTTAGACGAATACTATCCAATCCTCCGTTACGATGTTTGGCAATGATAAACTCAGCCTGACCAGCAGCAGGAGATCGCTCTTCATCATCCCATTCGTCAATTTTATAATACTCTGGGCGATAGATGAATGTAACCAAATCAGCATCTTGCTCGATAGCACCGGACTCACGTAGATCTGAGATTTGAGGGCGCTTACTTCCACCCCGCGTTTCTACAGCTCTAGAGAGTTGTGACAAGGCAATAATTGGTATATCTAACTCTTTTGCCAGCGCTTTTAAATTTCGAGAAATTGTAGAAATTTCTTGCTCTCGATTACCCGCTTTACTACTTCCCCCTGGTGTCATAAGTTGCAAGTAATCAATCATAATAAGGCGAATACCATATTGAGACGATAATCGACGTGCCTTGGCACGAAGATCAAAAATGGATAGCGAAGGAGTATCGTCTATGTAAAGTGGTGCATTTTCCAAATCGGTTACTTTGACATTTAGCTGCTTCCACTCGTGGTCTTCGAGTTTTCCTGTTCGCAACTTTTCAGAAGTCAGCCCTGTTTCAGAAGAAATCAATCTAGTAATTAACTGCACCGATGACATTTCTAAAGAGAAAAATGCAACGGGTATGTTTTGCTCAACGGCAATATTACGTGCCATTGACAATGTAAAAGCCGTTTTACCCATTCCTGGACGAGCAGCTACAATAATCAAATCACTATTCTGCCACCCTGAAGTAATTTTATCAACTCCAAAAAAACCAGAAGGAACTCCACTCATACCCTCTTGATTGGCAATTTCTTCAATTTTTTTCTTTGCCTGAATCACAAGGTTTTGCGCTGTAGTAGTAGAAGATTTTAGATTGCCTTGCGAAACCTCATATAATTTAGACTCTGCTTTGTCAAGCATATCAAAAACATCCTTAGTCTCATCATACGCCTCCTCAATAATTTCATTTGAAATTTTAATAAGACTACGCTGAATAAACTTCTGCAAAATTATTCGGGCATGGTATTCAATATGCGCCGATGTAGAAACTTTTTTAGAAAGCTGTATTAAGTAGAAATCACCACCGACTTGATTTAATTTTGATTCCTTTTTTAGTTGTGCGGAAACGGTAAGCAAATCAATAGGCTCTGCGTTTTCAAAGAGTTTGACCATAGCAGAAAAAATATGCTGATGCGCCTCCCGATAAAAAGCTTCAGGAAGTAGTATATCAATAACCTCATCAACGCCTTTTTTGTCAATCATCATGGCGCCAAGGACTACCTCCTCAAAATCAATAACTTGTGGAGGCAACTTTCCGCGCTCCATAGGAACTACTGTTGCTGGCGATATAATTGACGGACTTGGCTTCTTTTCTTCCACGACACTAAACTACGTAAATGTAGGCACAAGAAAAGGGGAAAAGTAAAAAACTAACGAACAACTAGGCGGTTAATAAATGTGCTTTTTTGTTCATAATCGGAACATTTTTTATTCCTCGTAAACACCCATTGCAAAGAATTTTTCCATACGCTCTTGAACAAGTTCATCGCTAGGTTTATCTTTAAGCTCTGAGTAGGTTTTGAATATCGTCTTACGAACAGTTTCAAACATCTGTTCACGATCGGCATGCGCCCCTCCAAGAGGCTCTTTAATAATTGAATCAATAAGTTTTTGACGCTTCATGTCTTTGGCCGTCAGTTTTAGTGCTTCTGCAGCCTGTTCTTTATACTCCCAACTACGCCACAAAATTGACGAACAAGATTCAGGTGAAATTACCGAATACCAAGTGTTTTCGAGCATAAAAATGCGATCTCCTACACCAATACCCAATGCGCCACCAGACGCGCCCTCACCAATAATTACCACAATAATGGGCACTTTTAGTCGTGACATTTCTAAAATGTTGCGAGCAATAGCCTCCCCCTGACCTCGTTCTTCTGCTTCAAGGCCGGGATAAGCGCCAGGTGTATCTATAAAACTGACCACTGGAATATTAAATTTTTCCGCCGACTTCATTAAACGCAAGGCCTTACGATATCCTTCAGGGTTTGCCATTCCAAAATTTCGATACTGTCGTGTTTTGGTATTATAGCCTTTCTGCTGACCAATAAACATAAAACTTTGATCTCCAATTTTTCCCAATCCACCAATCATGGCTTTATCGTCCTTTACCGTACGATCACCATGCAATTCAAGAAAGCTACCATTGGTTAGTGCGTTGATATAATCTAATGTATAAGGTCTTGAAGGATGTCGTGAAACCTGAACACGTTGCCAAGCAGTAAGATTCGTGTAAATCTCTTTTTTTAAGTCCGCAAGTCGTTCGGCAATTTTTTCACAAGTATCTGTTACATCAACATCACTCTCTGAGCCAATAATTTCACACTTTTGAAGTTGTTCTTCTAATTCTTGGATGGGTTGCTCAAAGTCTAAATACTCCATATTGTGGCTGTTATGAAGCGCAAATATACTTATTTTGCATTCTGAGTAAGGCTTTGTTTTGCTTTTTTTGTGCGCCTTAATTTCAATATAGCATTAGACACAACTGCTAGAATAATACAAATTACACCAACATAAAATTGTGTTGGCATAGCCTCTTTCTCTCCAAATATCACATATGCTAATGCAATTCCATAAACAGGCTCCATATTTATGCCCAACATAATCGAATAAGGTGTTAAATGTCGCATAACGACAACAGAAACTACAAAAGCGTAAGAAGTGCAACCAAAAGCGAGAATTGAAAGCCAAAAAAGATCTTTATTCGAGATAGTGAAAAATGAAGAAGTAAATTGTCCTTCAAAAGCCAATAAAATTGTTACAACAAGTGCTCCTACCAAAAGCTCATAAAATGATAACACATAAGGGTTTGTCTTATTGACAAACTTGCCATTAACTAACGTAAAAAAAACCGCTAAAACAGTGGCTATTCCCGCATATAAAAACCCCATTAAATGGGTTGTGTCCTTACCTAAAACCAATACTAATCCTACTATGACCAATAATCCAAAAAACACTTCGTAACCCACAATTTTTCGTTTGTAAAAAATAGGTTCTAAAAGAGATGTTAAAAAAGCCCCCGAAGAAAGAACCGATAGGGTTATAGAAACATTGGAAACTTTAACCGCAGAGAAAAATGTAATCCAATGAAAAGCAATAAGTACTCCACTAAGGATTGCAACCCAAGCAATAGTCTTGGAAACTCGAAAGGAATGTTTTGTGAGCCACAGTACAAGCCCTAACCCAAAAGTGCCAAGAGTCATACGATACCATACTAAAGGTATTGCAGAAATACTAATAAGGGCACCTAATACAGCTGTAAATCCAAAAATGAACACAATGAAATGAAAATGAAGGGTACTTCGTAATTTATCTTTTTGCATAACGAAGCAAATATGCGGATAAGATAGCAAATAGCAGATTCGGTGTCCATGCTGCAATCCAAGGGGTAAAGTTTGACTTTTCTACCATTACTTCAAAAATTTTATCAAAGAAAATGTATATGAAAGCTAAAATAATTCCCAAGGCAAGATTAACTCCCATGCCTCCTCGTTTTTTAAAAGAAGCCATCGCAACAGCAATTAGCGTAAGAATAAACGCAGAAATAGGTATAGACCAACGCTTATGACGTACCAAAAGATGTTGATTGATTAAAGGGCTGCCACTTTCTTCTTCTTGTTTTATATAATTATTTAATTCAAAAAAATTAAGGGTTTGCGCCTTATAAAACTTGGGTGAAAGTGCTTCCAAATCAACTGGAAGTAACGTGTCAAGTTGTGATACTTTTCTAATATATTCCGTGTCATTGATGATAGTGCGTTGAAAAAATTGTGATAAGCGAAAAATACTGTCCTTCTCGATCCATCTAATGTTTTGGGCCTTAATTTTATACTTGAGACTATTTCCGTCAAAATGCTCCCACGAGAAATTATAGCCTATTTGCCTATTGGCATTATAGTTACTCAAATAGATAAAATCATTCTCGCTAATTTGATTGTATATATTGTCCGTAATTCGATCTTTTCGCCCTTTGTCAATATAAGCGTACTTAAATTCATTGTAACTTTCATTTGCGTTTGGCACCCAAAACATACTTGACCCAAAAGCAAAAACAGCAATCAAAGTAGCCGAAATAATGAATGGTCGTAAATAACGATAGAAGGAAATTCCTGAGCTAAGTATAGCAATCACCTCCGTATTACTGGCTAATTTTGAAGTAAACCATATTACAGAAAGAAATAAAAAAATTGGAAATAAGGTGTATCCAAAAACCCACACAAAGTCGTAATAATGAGCTAAAACTTCTGAAACACTGAGTTCGTGTTGTTTAAATTTATCAATCTTTTGAGACAAATCCACCAAAACACTAATGGGAACAAACAAAATCAGCATTACTATAAAAGTGCTGATATACTTTCGAAAAATATACAGATCTAACAGTTTCATGCTATAATCGCTTGTCCATTTGACGTACCATGATGTTTTTCCATGTTACAAAATCACCTGCTAAAATATGTTTTCTTGCTTCGCGAACCAACCATAAATAAAAAGACAAGTTATGTAGTGTTGCCAGTTGCTTACCCAGTAACTCGTTGGCGGAAAAAAGATGGCGTAAATACGCTTTGCTATAATACCCATCAACAAAACTTGTACCGTTAGCATCAATAGGAGAAAAGTCGTTTTCCCATTTTTTGTTTTTGATGTTAATAGTTCCCTCAGAAGTAAATAACATACCGTTTCGAGCATTGCGCGTAGGCATAACACAATCGAACATATCAATTCCAAGTGCAATGTTTTCCAAAATATTTATGGGAGTACCTACACCCATTAGGTATCGGGGCTTGTTTTGAGGCAGTATCTTACAGACGGCATCTGCCATTGCATACATTTCTTCAGCAGGCTCTCCTACCGACAAGCCACCAATAGCATTGCCAGGGGCATCTGTCTTTGCAATAAATTCTGCGGATTGCTGTCGTAAATCTGTATACACACTTCCTTGAACAATTGGAAAAAGGGTCTGATTATACCCGTATTTAGGTTCACTCTGAGCAAAACGTTCTTGGCATCGTATCAACCATCTATGTGTTAAATGCATGGAGTTTTTGGCTTACTCATAGGGACAAGGATAGGGTGTGCATTCGTCAAAAGCCATGATAATGTCAGCGCCTATCATACGTTGAATATCAATAGCAGACTCGGGAGTGAAAAAGTGTTTTGACCCATCAATGTGCGACTTAAAAGCTACGCCCTCTTCGTTAATTTTTCTGTTATCAGCTAAAGAGTACACTTGATAACCTCCACTATCGGTTAACATAGGCCTATCCCAGTGCATAAATGAGTGAATACCACCCGCCTGCTCTAGAATTGGTGTTGAAGGGCGCAAATACAAATGATATGTATTGGCGAGGATGATATCAGCATTTACGTCATGTGCCAAATCCTGTTGATGAATTCCTTTTACGGTTGCAGCCGTGCCTACAGGCATGAATATCGGCGTTTGAATTACACCATGATCAGTAGTAATAGAACCTGCTCGAGCACTTGAATTCTTGTCTGTTATTTCTAAAGAAAATTTCACTCCCCAAATATACGGAAGACATCCACTAGGATTAGTTAACATATTGTTCATTATTTTTTTTATTAACTAGTGAAAAAATGAGGTTGCTTTTAACAGAGTTTTATATTTGTAAAAAATATAACCAATGGCATCATTAGAGGCGCTTCAAAAACTTATCCCACAGGTACGTCGCGACATTTTACGCATGGTTCACCAAGTCAATTCGGGACATCCAGGCGGATCGCTTGGTTGTGTTGAATTTTTTGTCGCTTTGTTCCAACACGTAATGAAATATTCAACCAACTTTACCATGGATGGCAAAAATGAAGACTTGTTCTTTTTGTCTAATGGACATATTTCACCAGTTTATTACAGTACTCTGGCAAGAAGTGGTTTTTTCCCGGTTGCCGAACTTGCCACATTTAGAAAGTTAAATTCTAGATTACAAGGACACCCAACAACACATGAAAAGTTGCCAGGAATACGCATCGCTTCTGGTTCGTTAGGTCAAGGCATGTCTGTTGCTATTGGTGCCGCTGAAACCAAAAAACTAAATAACGATTCGAATTTGGTGTATACTCTTCATGGCGATGGCGAACTCCAAGAGGGTCAAAATTGGGAGGCCATCATGTATGCCGGGGCAAAAAAAATTGATAACCTAATTGCTACTATTGACTACAATAAGCAACAAATTGACGGTAGCACCGACGATGTATTACCGCTAGGAAATCTCCGTGCAAAACTAGAAGCCTTTGGTTGGGAGGTTATAGAAGTAATTCAAGGCAATGATATTAAAGCTATCATTTCAGGATTAGAAGCTGCCAAGGCCGCTTCTGGCAAACAAAAGCCTATCGCTATTTTATTGCATACAATAATGGGTAACGGGGTAGATTTTATGATGCATACACATGCTTGGCACGGAAAAGCACCAAACGACGAACAACTTGCTATAGGATTAGCGCAAAACAAAGAAACATTAGGGGATTATTAAAATGGGGTTAAAAGAATATAGGTTTACTGAACAAATTGACACGCGCTCAGGTTTTGGAGTAGGACTTGCTGAATTGGGTAATGCTAATCCAGATGTGGTTGCGCTTTGTGCTGACCTCACAGGGTCTTTAAAAATGGATGACTTTAAAGCAGCACATCCGGAGCGCTTCTTTCAAATTGGAATTGCAGAAGCGAATATGATGGGTATCGCTGCAGGCATGACTATAGGTGGGAAAATTCCCTTTACCGGTACTTTTGCGAACTTTTCTACAGGACGTGTTTATGACCAAATTAGGCAGTCGATAGCTTATTCACATAAAAATGTAAAAATATGTGCTTCACACGCCGGCATTACTTTGGGTGAAGATGGTGCTACACACCAAATTTTAGAAGACATCGGACTAATGAAAATGCTCCCTGGAATGACAGTAATTAATACGTGTGACTTTGAACAAACACGTAAAGCTACACACGCCATTGCAGAACATTATGGCCCTGTGTATTTGCGGTTTGGTCGTCCAAAAATGCCAAATTTCACGACTGAATTACCCTTTGAAATTGGCAAAGGCATTCTTTTGCAAGAAGGTGCAGATGTAACACTAGTTGCGACTGGGCATTTAGTTTGGGAAGCACTAGAGGCTGCAAAGATTTTATACGAGCAAGGAATTAACGCTGAGGTGATTAACATTCATACCATTAAACCACTTGATGATGCTATTATTTTACAATCCGTTAAAAAAACTGGTTGTGTTGTAAGTTGTGAAGAGCACAATTTCTTAGGTGGATTAGGTGAAAGCATTGCCCGCGTATTGGCTGAAAATCATCCTACTCCTCAAGCATTTGTTGCTACGCAAGATACTTTTGGGGAATCAGGAACACCTTCCGAACTTATGGATAAATACGGTCTAAACGCTGCTGCCATTGTTGGCAAAGCACAAGAAGTAATCGCCCGAAAAGCTTAGTTGTTATCTAAATAATCCGGAATACCATCACCGTCTGAATCATCAGGGACATTGTCATTGTTGACATCATATTCATCACGCGTTAGAATACCATCATTGTCATCATCTACATCTCTGAAGTCAGGGATGCCATCGCTGTCCGTGTCTTCATCAAAATAGCCGTCTCCGTTAAGGTCTTCTAAGGATGTAGGCACCGAATCTCCGTCGTGGTCAGTGGGATTAAAAGTGTATAAATCTACCGCAAAAATAAGGGGAGAATAGGCAGGAACAGCTCTAGAATCATTGTAATACCCTAACGCAGAAGGCATTAGAATTGCAGCCGAGCCAAATCCACTAAATGAATACGTACCGTCGGCATTTATAGTTGGTACAGCCGCTTTTTTGAGGTAGGGCATCAAAGCACTAAACCCTTTTACCACACCTAATGTTTCAAGCCACATTGGCGAGGTTCTTTCGTCAAATATTTTCCTATTTAACAACATTCCCCTATAGGTAATAAAAACACTATCGGCGACGGTTGGAGAGTCCCCTACTCCTTCCCTGAGCGGAAGAACATAGGCTGTATGGTCGTGGTACTCATCATTACCATCTTTTACTTTAAATGTAAATTCTTGGACATTATCATAAATAGGGGTTTTACCAGATTTTAAGCTATCAATTGTAAAGCTAATATGTTCATCACTTGCAGCATTGGAATATGCTTCATGGTTGTACGACCACTGTTTCATAAAAGAAATTAGAGAATCGTTGTCAACTGCAAGTTGGTCTGCATAGTCCCTTGGGGGCGCAATAAAACCCATTCGTTGTTGTTCTTGGCATGAAGCTAAAAGGATGAGAATACCAAAAATTGCTAAAAAATGCGTTAGTTTGTTCATCGATAAGATTTAGTCTGCAAGATACAATTTTCATACATTTTCCAACAGGCATATAAAAAGATGCGAATAGATAAATATTTATGGTCGGTACGTTTTTATAAATCTCGAAATGCTGCGAGTGTGGCATGTAAAAAGGGCTATGTACAAGTAGAAGGCCAAAACGCAAAACCTTCAAGGGAAATCTACATATCAGATAAAATTACTATTCGTAATAATCAACTATCCACTGTGCTGTATGTCTTAGATCTACCCAAAAGTCGTGTGGGAGCTAAGTTGGTAGCACAATACTATAAAAACATCACACCACAAGAAATAATAGCAATGCACAAATCCATTGCAGAAAATCAACGCCTTTCGAGAGTTAAAGGTGCTGGAAGACCTAGCAAAAAAGAGCGTAGAGATTTAGAAGATTTCTTAGATGATGACGCCTAAAGGATATTGTTTATTTTTGTACAATGAGTGAGGTTATTTTGACAGCAAAACAAATTGAGCACAAATTGGAACGCATGGCGTACCAAATTTTGGAAACTAACGGTGGGAATGAAGTTATTGTTATTGCGGGTATCGTAAAAAATGGATACGCTGTAGCCAAACGCATCGCTTACTATTTAGAAAAAATTTGCAATAAGAAAATTTTGTGTTGTGAAATTTTCATCGACAAAAAAAATCCTCAAAAACGTATAACCACTTCTATACCTTTGGAAGATTATAAAGACAAATCTGTCACTATAATTGATGATGTGTTATATTCTGGAACCACTTTAATTTATGCTGTGCGTCACTTTTTAAGTGTTCCACTTAAACAATGTAAAACAGCTGTACTCGTTGATAGAAATCACAAGAAATTCCCTATTAAAGCAGATTTTAAAGGAGTCTCTTTATCTACTTCAATAAATGAAAATGTATCTATTAAAGTTAGTTCTACTGGTTTTACTGCAATTTTAGATTAACTTAAAAATTGCCTTCACAACTTCTGTAATCGTTTTGTTATCAACATTTATGGTGTGTTTTGCTTGCGTGTAAAAGTTTTTTCGCTCAAACAAATGTTTCGCAATAAAATCTTTTAAATTTTCTTCAGTAGTGATATGAGAAATCAACGGTCTGCTATTTTTTACAGAAAATAGCCTTTTTACTAAAGTCATAGGAGATGCGTTTAAATAAAATACATTGGGGGTAACTTTGTCTATACGTTCCATAGTATCATAGTAACATGGAGTTCCTCCACCAAGTGACAACACGCATTTAGATGTACTTTTAAGCACTTGTATAAGGGTTTGGTGCTCTAACTGACGAAATTCCTTAGGTCCTTTTTGTTGAAACAATTCAGGTATTGTACATTTTTGTTCAGCACTTAGCACATCGTCTAGATCAATAAATGCAAAATTTAGCTCATCTGCAAGTTGCTCACCAATAGTTGACTTGCCGCAGCCCATATAACCTAACAATATGATAATGTTTGGATTAGAAAATATTTTTTGCATAAACCGAGAGTGATATTAAGCCTACAAAGTTATAAGAATTTAATCTTTGAATAATCATCAAAATGCGCCTATATTTGCACCTTCAAAATCCGACTTGGTAGCTCAGCTGGTAGAGCATCTCCCTTTTAAGGAGAGGGTCCTGGGTTCGAACCCCAGCCAAGTCACAACGACTTGGTAGCTCAGCTGGTAGAGCATCTCCCTTTTAAGGAGAGGGTCCTGGGTTCGAACCCCAGCCAAGTCACAAGCCTTCCAAAACGCGCACGTGGCGGAACTGGTAGACGCGCTAGGTTGAGGGCCTAGTGGGAGTTATATCCCGTGGAGGTTCGATTCCTCTCGTGCGCACACTTTTTTGTCAGTTTTAATTCATTTATCGTTTTTTTTTATACTTTTGTTTAATAATGTTATAAAAACATTAAACAAATGGATCGCGTTAAAAACAGCTTTAGTATAAAAAACCTTGAACATCTTTCAGGTATCAAAGCACACACGATTCGCATATGGGAGAAAAGATATAATTTGTTTGAACCTGAACGTTCAAACACAAATATCAGGCTCTATGACCTTGAAAATCTGCAAAAACTACTCAATGTCACTTTGCTTTACAATAACGGCTACAAGATTTCTAAAATAGCCAAGTTTTCACAGCAAGAAATAAAAGAAAACATCCACAACCTTACCATAAACAAAAAAGCTGATGATTGGTCAATAGGTTTATTTAAGCTTGCAATGATTAATTTTGATCAGCGCCTTTTCACTAAGACATTTAATGAGCTTTTAGATCAATTTTCATTTAAAGAGATTTTTAAAAATGTTTTCGTCCCACTAATGAATGAGTTGGGCGTCCTTTGGCAAACGAATTCTATAAGTCCTTCACACGAACACTTTATAACTAGTCTTATAAAGCAAAAAATACACGCTATGTGTGAAGAACTACAACTGCAAGAAACCAAAAGAACAGATAGGCGATTTGTTTTGTTTTTGCCTGATAATGAAATTCACGAATTAGGACTTTTGTATTTGCAATATGAAGTCTTGAACAACGGATTCCAATGTGTATTTCTAGGACAATCGGTACCTATTCAAAGTCTTAATAATCTTGTAGATATTGGCGAACCCATTACTTTCATCTCCTACTTTACGATAGAGCCTACTCCAGAAAAAATTGATGCTTATTTAAGCGCTTTTCATTCTGAAATAATAAATAGTATTGAAAGTGAATTTTGGGTTCTAGGATACCAAACACAATTCATAAAAGAGAAACTCCCAGAAAAAATTCACGCTTTTCGTTCTATTGATAAAGTAGTTGAAATGCTGAACACTGTTTAGTTAAATCTAAACATTTCTAGTTTCCCTTTTAAACCTATTGTTTTTTTCTGTTATATTTACATCAACCAAAGCAAAAAATGAAGACGCTATTTGATAATGTCTCACATCAATGTAGTAAACTTGTAACGGAGTCTTACAGCACTTCTTTTTCACTTGCTGTTAGAATGCTTTCTACAGAAATTCGTCAAGATATTTATAACATATATGGTTTTGTTCGTTTTGCTGACGAAATTGTAGATAGTTTTCATAACTACGACAAACCTGTTCTTTTTGAACGGTTTGAAGAAGCTCTCGACAATGCACTACTCGACAAAATTAGTCTTAATCCAATTCTAAATAGTTTTCAAGAAACCGTACATCGATACGACATCAACCGTGAATATATTAATGCATTTATGAATAGTATGCGTTGGGATTTATCTAAAAAGATGTACGATACCGAAGCTGATTACAAAGAATATATTTATGGCTCTGCTGATGTTGTTGGACTAATGTGCTTAAAAGTATTTGTGAAAGGGAATGACAAGCTCTTCCATTCATTAAAAGATTCTGCAATGAGTCTTGGTTCAGCTTTTCAAAAGGTCAATTTTCTTCGTGACCTAAAAGCAGATTACGATCACTTAGAGCGCAAATATTTCCCTAACATTGATTTAAACGACTTTGACGAGGCGTCAAAACAAAAAATCATAGCAGAAATCGAAGCTGATTTTAGTGCAGGGCTTTCTGGAATATTTCAACTTCCTGATGATGCAAAATTCGGAGTTTATACCGCTTACAAATACTATATGCGCTTACTCAAGAAACTAAAACGCATACCCTCAACTCAAATAAAATCTAAGCGCATCAGAGTTCCTAACTACCAAAAGGCAGATGTATTGGCTCGCTCTTTTATTCGATACCGCTTTAACATTCTCTAATTAAATTCATGAGTATTTTAGCCCAAATTTTAGTTTTTCTTGTCACTTTTTCCATAATGGAATTTATGGCTTGGTTTACACACAAATACGTCATGCATGGGTTTTTATGGACCATACATAAAGACCACCACAAGAAAGATCATGACTCATGGTTTGAGCGCAATGATATATTCTTTATTTTTTATGCATTGGTTAGTGCTGGGTGTGTAATTTTGTGGGGAGAATATAATTTTGTTCCTGGACTTGCAATTGGCATTGGTATTTTCGCATATGGATTGGCCTATTTTTTGGTTCATGATATCTTCATCCATCAACGGTTTAAAATTTGGCGAAACGCTGATAATCGTTATGCTCGCGGTGTACGCAGAGCACATAAGATTCATCACAAACATCTTGGAAAAACAGATGGAGAATGCTTTGGAATGCTTTGGGTGCCGCTTAAATACTTTAAATAGAAAGTTGCGCCATTTGTATGGCTGCAGCTGCGGCTTCTTTCCCCTTATTACCTAATGCACCTCCGCTTCTTGCTTTAGCTTGCTCTAGAGTATCGTCAGTTAATACTCCAAAAATAACAGGTGTCATTCCAAGTAGGTTTAACTCCATAATTCCATTAGAAACAGCTTGGCACACATAATCAAAATGTGCCGTCTCGCCTCTAATGACACTACCTATAGCAATAACTGCATCAAATCCAGATTGAATAGCATATTTACAACCATATATAAGCTCAAAACTTCCGGGAACGTCTATACGTGAAATATTATTACACCCTTTCGCCTCTAAAACTTCCTTAGCGCCATTAAATAAACTTTCGGTAATAGGGTAATTCCACTGGGACACAACAATAGCCACACGAAGTCCTTTAGCATCTGGGATGCTAGTTAAATTCAAGTGTCCGTGCTGGGCGGTAGCCATAATTTATTGTTGCGCTTGTGCTAATAGCACTTCAACATTAGTCGCTTCATTTGATGAACCAAAATCCTGCTTAAGATTTTGTAGTAAGGTCAAAGCAGCCTTATTCTCATTTAATGACAATGCAACTTGAGCCCCTTTTAACAAAAAACGAGGCGTTGTGATGTCATTATCAGAAAAAGAAGCCGCTTTTTTATAGTAGCCCAATGCATCTTCCAATTGATTTAATTCAACGAATGAATCTCCAATTCCGCCAAGTGCTAATGCACCCAATATAGGGTCTTCAGATGTAAATTTTTCTAAGAATGAAATAGCCTTATCAAATTGACCTAGTTGAAAATAAATCATACCAGCATTATAGGTTGCCAATTGAGCTGTATCTGAACTACCGTATTCATTCAAAATTTCAATAAATCCAGGAGCTACTCCATCTCCTTCCAAGGCTAAAGTAAATAATGAGTCTTGAATAGTTGGATCCTCCAAACCCTCTTTGAAATAGGTTTGGGCTTGAGCAATAGCATTTGTAGATTCTTCATTTAGTGGTTTTGCCACATAATTTAGATACGCTAAATACGCCAAAACAATTACAACAATAGCACTTATAGTGGTTAGTATATAGTTTTGGTTACGAGCTACCCATGCCTCTGCCTTACCTGCAGAGGTATCAAGTGTGCTAAATACTTCAGCGGTTACACTGTCTTGTTCTGGAATGCTATCTTGAGAAGATTTCACTTTACCTCCTCGTTTTTTGTATGTTGCCATATCTAAAAGTTATGGTGGCAAAAATAAAATTTTTATTCCAATACCACCTTGCCGCGAAAATGTTTATTTTGTATGCTTGTTTAGCATATGATTTTTCATGAGCAACTTACGGCTAAATGCCTTACATATAACCCATTACAAAAATGTTTCTACAGCCGAATATCGATTTGAGAAACCTATACATTGCTTTGTAGGCCATAACGGAAAGGGAAAAACCAACACGCTGGACGCTATTTACCATTTGTCTATGGGGCGTAGCTACTTTTCTTCAATAAATGCCCATACAATCCAGCATACTGCTGATTTTATGAGAATTGAAGGACATTTTTTTAGAGAAGACAATATTGAGAGAGTTGAATGTCAATTAAAAAGAGATGAGCCTAAGGTTTTTATTCGAAATGGAAAAAAATACGCAAAACTTTCAGATCATATTGGGCTATTGCCCACGGTAATGATTTCTCCATCAGATGTAGATTTAATTAATGAGGGAGGGCAAACACGCCGAATTTTTATTGATCGGCTTATTGGACAAGCAGATAAAGTGTATTTACAACAACTCATCCAATACCAGAAAATTTTACAGCAACGCAATGCATTACTCAAACAAATGGGGCAATTTGCGCAAAACATTCACGAAACACTAAGTATCTATAACCAACAATTAGCTCAACTTGGAGTTCCTATCCATAATGCAAGAGTACGTTATTTGGCATCTTTTGAGCCACTTTTTCAAAAACGCTATGCTACAATTAGTAGCGGAAATGAAAATGTTGGCCTGATTTACCATAGTCAATTATTAGATGAAGATTTTAATGTCTTATTAGAAAAAGCTACAAAAAAAGACATTCAGGCTCAATTTACCACTGTGGGCATACACAAAGACGACCTTGCATTTGAAATTGATGGATATTCCATGAAAAAGTTTGGAAGTCAGGGTCAACGCAAGTCTTTTTTAATCGCCTTAAAACTTGCTCAGTTTGACATGCTAAAAAAGTCAACCTCAGTAACTCCATTACTCCTTCTCGACGATATTTTTGACAAACTAGATGAGCAACGTGTAGCTGAAATAATAAATTTAGTTCATGAGTCTTCCTTTGGTCAACTCTTTATTACAGATACCCACCCCGAACGCACTGCCAATGTTATCAAACAAACCGAACAACCTTTCGAAATTCATAGGCTATGAAAAGTTACCATTTAACCTTCCTTTTTCTTTTGGTTTGCTGCACAACACAAATAGAAAAAAATGACATCAAACATCTTCATGGGTATTGGATGATCGATCATGTCATTGCTCCAAATAATGAAAAACGGGCTTATATTGGTGCCGATGAAGTTGATTTTTTTGAGGTTGACAAATTGAAAGGCTTTCGAAAAAAAGTAAAGCCCCAAAATGATATCTTTTTCAGCAACTCAGACCATGTGGATTTTTCAATTGCCTTTGGAGAAAAGAATCCGTTAATAGTATACGAAAAAAACCAAACGAAATGGCAAGAAGAAGTTGTTGCGCTCAACACATCAGTGCTTGAATTAAAAGATGAGCGGGGGGTTATATTCGTGTACAAAAGATATCGACCATGAGCAAACGAGAAGACGAACCAAAAAACATTGGAGAAGTCCTACGCCAAATTACCAAATATAATAAACTCCAAAAGGGATTAGACAATGTTAGGGCTGAAGTACTTTGGGCTAAACTTTTAGGCCCTGGTGTACAAGCCTATACTTCTTCTGTCCGATTGGTAGGAGATATTCTTTACGTAGACCTTACTTCTTCAGTTCTTCGGGAGGAGCTGAAATACGGTTCGGATAACATTATTACTATGCTCAATGAAGGGCTCGAAAAAGCTTGTATAAAAAAATTGGTTTTACGTTAAAATTGCTCTGTGGCAGAAAAGTGAAATGCACTTTCTAAAGCTGCATTTTCATCGCTATCAGAACCGTGAATCGCATTTTCACCCATAGAAGTAGCAAATAACTTACGGATTGTTCCCTCAGCAGCTTCGTTAGGATTTGTAGCACCAATAAGAATACGAAAATCGTTTACAGCATTTTCTTTTTCTAATACAGCGGCCACAATAGGGCCACTTGTCATAAATGAAACCAATTCATTAAAAAACGGACGCTCACTATGAACAGCATAAAAAGCTTCAGCATCGGCTTTGGTAAGTTGAGTCATTTTAAGTGCAACTATTCTAAAGCCGGCACCAGCAATTTTGCCTAGTATAGCACCAATATGACCATTAGATACCGCATCGGGTTTAATCATGGTGAAAGTACGGTTTGTCAACATCAATATTTTTTTTGCAAACCTAATGAAATTAAACAAACACTCATCAAAGTAGTGACTTATTCGTAATTTTGAAAAATGATCAGAGTAGCTCTTATTGGAACGGGAAATTTAGCTGTACATATACTTAAAGCTCTTGAGAACCATGATGGTGTTACTTGTGTACAATGGATAGGAAGAAAACGCTCACCTTCCCTTCAATCTTCAACTCCTTACTTTTCGAAGTTCCAAAAGGATATAAAAACTGATGTATGTCTTATAGCGGTGTCTGACGATTACATTAAAATTGTTGCTCAGCAATTTTCTGACACAAAAATACTTGTTGCCCATACTGCTGGAGCCGTTGATTTAAGTTGTTTAGAACCAATAAAACGAAGAGGTGTGTTTTATCCTCTTCAAAGTTTTTTAAAGAATATTCCTGTTAATTGGGAAGAAATTCCCATTTGTGTAACAGCTGAAAATGAAGCAGACCTTAAAATATTGGAATCGCTTGCTAAGTGTCTGAGCAACGAAATATATGTTCTTACGGAAAACCAACGCTTACATATGCATACTGCGGCCGTGTTTGCGAATAATTTTTGTAATCATCTCTTAGGGATTAGCCAATCTATTTGCAAAAAAGCAAACGTTCCCTTCTCAGTATTAAAACCCCTAGTTGAAGAAACTTTCAATCGAACTTTCAAACATTCTGCCTTGAAGTTACAAACGGGGCCAGCTAAAAGAAACAACCTTAAAACGCAAGAGAAGCATCTCACGCTCTTATCTGATAAAGAAGTCGATCTTTACCAAAGCTTGAGTCATTCTATTTTAAACACACATAAAAATGAGCTATAAAGAAGAATTACGTTGCATCACCACTTTTGTTTTCGATGTAGATGGAGTATTTACTGATGGAGGCATAACTATTTTGCCTGATGGTGAAATGGTCCGAACCATGAACACAAAAGACGGTTACGCTGTAAAAGCTGCGCTTTATGCTGGTTTTAATGTGGCGGTTATTTCTGGGGGCACTAATGAGGCAGTGCGTCTTCGACTGCAGCAACTTGGCATAAACGATGTGTATTTGGGTGCACACCAAAAAGAAAAGATACTACATGAATATGCAGATAAGCATCAACTTTCCTTCGACGAAATACTTTTTATGGGCGATGACATTCCTGATATTTCTTCTATTAAAATGGTTCGACTAGGTTGTTGTCCAAACGATGCAGTTCCAGAAGTGTTGGCTGCAGCAAACTATATTTCTCACAAAAATGGCGGTAAGGGTTGTGTCCGTGATGTAATTGAACAGGTGCTTAAAGTACAGGGTAAATGGGGTACGCTTACAGAAGCGCGTAACGATAGCAAATGACATATAAGTTGTTTTTAGGTTCAGGGTCGCCACGCCGTGTGGAGCTTCTCACTCAAATGAATATTCCTTTTGAACAGCGTGTAGTAGACGTAGACGAAAACTACCCAAAAGAATTAAAAGGAGCTGAAATCACAGCTTTTTTGGCTAAGCTTAAGGGAAAAGCTCAGCAAGACATGTTACTACCCAACGAGGTAGTACTTACAGCCGATACTATTGTATGGCATGAGGAAACCGCTCTTGGAAAACCCAATACCATTAATGAAGCCAAAACGATGCTGATGTCACTCTCTGGAAAAACCCACGATGTAATAAGCGCCGTATGTTTAACAACAAGAGACGAACAAAATTGCATAAGTGCTACAACAAAGGTCACTATGCGTAAAGTATCCAAAAATGAAATCTTGAGCTATGTTGAAACCTACAAACCTTTAGACAAAGCAGGTGCCTATGGAATTCAAGAATGGATAGGGCTTGTAGGGGTTACAGCTATTGAAGGGTCATATACGAATGTTGTGGGTTTACCCACGCAAGAAACTTACTGTCTTTTAAAACCTTATCTATAAATTATTTAACCTTTAGCTAAACTTACATTGTTATTTTTGTGTCATGCAACTACGAACTTCTCTTTATGCTGAATTTATTGGAACCTTTGCCATGGTTTTTTGCGGTACTGCTGCTATGGCCGTAAATGAAACTTCTGGAGGAGTTAGTCATGAAGGCGTTGCCATCACTTGGGGACTAATTGTCATGGCAATGATTTATGCCTTTGGCGAATATTCAGGGGCGCATTTTAACCCCGCGGTCACTCTGTCGTTTGCACTTGCAAACCGATTTGCATGGAAAAAAGTCCCCGCCTATATTATTACACAGATAATAGGCGCAATAGTAGCCAGTGTGGCAGTTAAGGCACTACTCCCCCAAAGTGATTATATAGGAGCAACCATACCCACTGTTACGCATATGAGTGCCTTCTGGATAGAATTATTACTCTCGTTTTTCTTAATGATTACCATTTTACAAATAAGTACAGGAAGTAAAGAGATTGGTCCCGTTGCTGGATTGGCTGTTGGAGGCGTAATATTATTAGAAGCCATGTTTGCAGGGCCACTAACCAATGCATCTATGAATCCGGCGCGGTCTCTGGGTCCTGCACTTATCGGAAATCATTGGGAACCTATGTGGATTTACTTATCCGCTCCCTTTGTTGGTATGGCACTAGCAACACTGATATTCAAATTTTTTGTACCTTCAAATAATGGAAATTAATTCTGCAATAGTGGTTTGCCTACTGTGTGGTCTTATCTATTTAATTCTAGGATGGGCGATGAAAAAATTTCCGCCTAAAAAAATTAATGATTATTATGGCTACAGAACTCGTCGCTCTAAAATAAGTCAAAAACATTGGGATTTTGCACAAAAAGAGTCTGTAAAACATATCATTCAAGCGGGGTATTACAGCATCCTTTGCAGCTCCCTTTTTATTTTATTTCCTTTTGAAGAATCTCACGTTTGGATAGCAGTTACAATAACCACCTTATTACCCTTAATTTCTGTTATTCAAACGGAAAAAGCATTAAAAAAGAAGTTCGAAAGTTAATTTTGTTTAATGTTTTAATTGAAAGATTAAACAAAATAGGTATATTTGCTTAATAAGTATGCATTATGTACCAATACGTCGCCAAACAAGAACTTAACACCACTCAAGATTTAGCTTGGGAATTTTTATCTGACCCCAAAAATCTCAAAAGAATTACCCCTAGTTATATGGGGTTTGATATTATTAGCGGGGCGGAGCGGAAAATGTATCCCGGACAAATCATTCAATACAAGTTAACCCCTATTTTAAGGATTCCCTTCAGGTGGGTAACTGAAATTACTCATGTTAAAGAGGGGGATTATTTTGTAGATGAACAACGATTTGGCCCCTATGTTTTTTGGCATCACAAACATTTTATCAAAAAAACCACCTCTGGAATAATAATGGAAGATATTGTAGACTATAAACTCCCTTTAGGACCGCTTGGATGGCTTGCTCACAAATTGTTTGTGAAAAATAAGGTAAAACAAATTTTTGTTTACAGAGAGAAAGCATTAAATGAAATTTTTAATCCCACCATATGAATAACTATCTACTTATTGGGGGAAGCTACGGTATAGGAAATAAACTCATCGATGAACTTCCTTCAAATGCAAATATTATTGTGGCCTCTAGGACTAACGAAGGACTTATTGAAAAAAATGTGAAACACATTCCTTTTAATGTACTGGAAGACTCTTTGACACTTGAACAACTTCCAGAAAAAATCGATGGATTTGTTTATTGTCCAGGCAGCATAAATTTACGTCCATTTAAGGGTTTAAAAGAAGATGCCTTTCGCGATGATTTTGAAATTAATGTCATGGGAGCGATACGTACTCTTCAGCAAGTTTATCCATTATTGGCTGCAAATGAGCAAGCAAGTGTTGTTTTATTTAGCACAGTAGCTGTTCAAACAGGGATGCCGTTCCATAGTAGTGTTGCTGCATCCAAAGGAGCTATTGAAGGATTAGGGCGTGCATTGGCAGCAGAATGGGCACCTAAAGTACGTGTAAATGTGATTGCTCCTTCAATATCAGACACTCCCTTAGCAAATCGATTTTTAAATAACGAAAGTAAACTAGAAAAAGCAAGCCTCAGACATCCACTAAAGCGCATTGGTACTGCAGAAGACGTAGCTCAATTAGCAGCATTTTTACTTTCAGAAAAAAGCAGCTGGATGACTGGTCAAGTACTTGGCCTTGATGGTGGTATATCTTCATTAAACACACAAGGATGATACTTTATTGGTTTCGTCGTGATTTACGTGAAACTGACAACTCAGGTTTCTATCAAGCGTTGTGTGATGAAAAAGGTATTATTCCCGCATTTGTCTTCGACCAAAATATTTTAAACAAATTACCAAAAGATGATGCACGCGTTGGATTTATTCATCAACAAATAGAGCGCTTACATCAAAAATTTACGTCGTATGGAAGCGGAATAATTGCTCAAAAAGGTGACCCGCTATCACTTATTCCAACGTGGTGCAAAGCCTTTGGTGTTAAAGCTGTTTATACTAATGAAGATTACGAACCCTACGCAAGACAAAGAGACAGGCTTATTAAAGAAAAATTAAATTCGCTAGGAATAAAATTTAAAACATTTAAAGACCAAGTTTTATATTCACCAAACGAAGTATTAAAAAAAGACGGCACACCCTACAAAGTTTATACGCCCTATTCTCGTGTTTGGATAACAAAAATGGATGAACAAGGTGTTCCAAATTATCCCTCAGAAACACTACTCGACAACTTGCTCAAATTTGCACCTAACAATATTCCTTCTCTCGAAGAAATGGGATTTAAAAATGGGCTTCATAATATCCCAGAGGGCATCACCACTATCGCTATGATGAATAACTACGAGGAAACTCGTAATTTCCCTGCGCTTAACAGCACAAGTCGCTTGGGCATTCACTTACGCTTCGGAACAATTTCAATTCGAAAATTAATTTCAAGAGCAAAAAAAAGTGCTGAAATAACCTTTTTGAAAGAATTGATATGGCGTGAATTTTTTATGCAAATTTTATGGCATTATCCACACACAACTACGACTAGTTTCAAACCTCAATACGACCGAATTTCTTGGCGAAATAACGAAGAGGAATTCAAAAAATGGTGTGAGGGTAGTACCGGGTATCCGCTTGTAGATGCTGGAATGAGAGAACTTAACAAGACAGGATTTATGCACAACCGAGTACGTATGTTAGTAGGTAGTTTCTTGTGTAAACATTTACTAATTGATTGGCGTTGGGGCGAAGCATATTTTGCTGAAAAACTTCTCGATTATGAACAGGCAAGTAATGTTGGAAATTGGCAATGGGTAGCAGGTTGTGGCGTAGATGCAGCTCCCTACTTCCGTGTATTCAACCCTACCGAGCAAGTAAAAAAGTTTGATAAAAATCACGAGTATATCAAAAAATGGGTGCCAGAATATCAATCACTAAATTACCCCGCTCCAGTAGTAGAGCATACTAACGCACGAAAACGATGCTTGGCAACTTATAAAGAGGCACTCACAACATGAGAGGCGTAAAGAAAGAATATCTGCCTCAAAAAAAATGCCCTAGCTGTGAACGCCCTTTTGTTTGGCGTAAAAAATGGCGCAACAACTGGGAAGCTGTAATTTATTGTAGCGAACGATGCAAAAGAAAAAAACAACAGGATTAGTTTGGTTCAAAAACAACCTTAGAGTGCGAGACAACAAAGCTCTTCATGAAGCAGTAGTTCAGCACGAAAAGGTTGTAGGAATTTACCATTTGCCAAAACATTGGATTGAACAAACACCCTGGGGATTTAAAAAAATGGAGCGATTCCGTGCGCAATTTTTGATTGAAACACTTACACAACTTCAAAAAGATTTGGCAGCTATAAACATCTCCCTTTGGGTAACCTTAGGGGATTGG
Organism: Flavobacteriaceae bacterium; assembly: GCA_030830005.1. Lineage (GTDB taxonomy): Bacteria > Bacteroidota > Bacteroidia > Flavobacteriales > Flavobacteriaceae > UBA7446. Next base: position 31,333 of record JAURNV010000030.1, read on the forward strand.
AAAAGAACAATTGTAGAACTACAAGATCAGTTAAACGCTAAAGACATCTACTCACAAAAAGAATGGACGCAAGAAGAAGTGGAAGAAATAAATGAAATCCCAAAAAGCTTAAAAATTCATGCTTTTTACGATCAATTTTTGTTTCATCCGGATGACATTCCTATGAAGACTACAAACATTCCTGAAGTGTTTACTGTGTTTCGAAAAAAATGTGAAAAGCACGCGGTCATAAGAAAACCTGTAGCTGTGCCCAGGGCATTACCCATGAATAACGTACTGCAAAATGTTCCTAAAATACCAACCCTGTCTGATTTAGGCTATGAAAAAATAACACACGACTCACGAACTGTTATTCCATTTGTTGGGGGTGAAAAGGCCGCATGGGCACGTATTGAAGAATATTTTTGGGAAACACAGCAACTTTCTTTTTATAAAAAAACCCGTAACGGACTGTTAGGTAAAAACTACAGCTCAAAGCTATCGCTTTGGTTAGGATATGGATCATTATCTGCACGTGAGATTTATGAACAAGTAAAAAGATACGAAGAAAATATCATTAAAAATGACTCTACTTATTGGCTGATATTTGAGTTGATTTGGCGCGACTATTTTAAATACATCTCTTTAAAACACGGCAACGCTATTTTTAAAATTGGAGGTGTTTTGAAAAAATCATATTCCTGGGATTCGAGCAAATCACGCATTCAAAAATGGATTGAAGGAAACACTCCAGAACCTTTTGTAAATGCAAATATGAGAGAATTAGCCACCACAGGGTTTATGAGTAATCGAGGAAGGCAAAATGTTGCAAGTTTTTTTAGTAAAGAATGGCATTTAGATTGGCGTATTGGCGCAGCTTATTTTGAAGCAATGCTTGTTGACTATGACGTACACAGCAATTACGGCAACTGGATGTATAACGCAGGAGTCGGAAATGACCCTCGTGACAGAAAATTTAATATTGCATGGCAGGCAGAACGGTATGACCCGAAAAATGCCTATCAAAAAACATGGTTACAAACAACCTTATTCTAATGGAGGCTAGACTCATACTTGGTGATCAATTAAACATAAATCATACTTGGTTTACAGAACTTAACAATGATGTTTGTTATGTCATGTTTGAAATGCGTCAAGAAACAGACTATGTAAAGCACCACATTCAAAAAGTAGTAGCTTTTTTTGCTGCTATGCGAACCTTTGCAAGACAATTAGAGCAAGATGGGCACATAGTGATTTATTACACCATCAACGACCCTAACAACACCCATAGCCTAGCAAAAAACATAGAAAAGGTGGTACAGCTTTTAGGAGCATCCTCATTTGCGTATCAATTACCAGACGAATATAGGCTAGACAAACAACTCCATGATATTTGTAAAAATTTAGGGGTGACTACCAAAGCGCATGACACAGAACATTTTTTGACTTCACGAACCGAGTTGGCAGAATTTTATAAAGGAAAAAAATCCTTAATAATGGAGTTTTTTTATCGATATATGCGAAAAAAACACCAATACCTTATGGTAAATAATCAGCCAGAAGGCGGTAGCTGGAACTACGATAAGTTTAATCGAAATACTTGGAAAGGCGGAAAAATACCCCAACCCTTTAAGCCTAATGCAATTTTAGCAAATGAAATTTATCCACAGGTAAAAGCAGCAAAAATAGACACTATTGGTTTGTTTGATGGCGACAACTTTTTGTTTGCAGTTTCAAGAACTGAATCTTTAAAACAACTCAACTACTTTTGTGAGCACCTATTGCAGGATTTTGGCACCTATCAGGATGCTATGCATCAAGACGAAACCAACCTATTTCATGCGCGTATATCGTTCAGTTTAAACGTTAAACTTCTTAGCCCTGACGAGGTTATTGAATGTGCTATTGCAGCTTTCAGAAGAGAAAATACCAAAATTAGTTTATCACAAATAGAGGGGTTTGTGCGTCAAATTTTAGGTTGGCGAGAATATATCCGTGGGCTTTATTGGAAAGAAATGCCGCAATACAAGAACAAAAATGAATTAAACAACTTCGGAAAACTTCCCGAATTTTATTGGACAGGAAAAACCAAAATGAACTGCCTAAAAACCAGCATAAAAAACAGTTTGGAAAATGCCTATGCACATCATATTCAACGCTTAATGATTACTGGAAATTTCGCACTGCTCCTTCAAACACATCCCGATGAAGTAGATGCTTGGTATCTTGGCATTTATGCAGATGCTGTGGAATGGGTACAATTGCCCAACACAAGAGGTATGAGTCAATTTGCAGATGGTGGAATTTTAGCTACAAAGCCGTATGTGTCTTCGGGATCGTATATAAATAAAATGAGCAATTATTGTGCGCAATGCGCTTACGATAAAAAGAAAAGAACGGGTGTCGATGCTTGCCCATTTAACAGTCTATATTGGAATTTCTTAGACGACAAAAGAGAAGAATTACGCGGAAACAACCGCATGGGAATGATGTACAACTTACTTGGCAAAATAAAGCCAGAAGAATTGGCAAAGATTAAGGAACGTGCCTATCAAATTATAGAAAACCCCGATGACTACTAAACCGAAAACAAGTGTACATTTAGATAATCACGTGCAACCTCTTTTGCTATTGAGGACTGAGCAAGAAAGTAAATAAAGCCGTAAGGATAGATGAAAAAAGAACTTACAGAACAAGATATTGATCGCATCATTGAGATGGGCTGGGAAGACCGTACCCCCTTTGATGCCATTAAACTTCAATTTGGACTCAAAGAACAAGAAGTAATTGACATTATGCGAAGCAACATGAAACTAAATAGTTTTAAGTTATGGCGAAAACGTGTTCAGGGTAGAAAAACAAAGCATGCTAAAAAACGTATCGAAGACGTGGACCGTTTTAAATGCAGTAGACAAAGAAGTATAAGCAACAATAAAGTATCAAAACGTTAATAGAAATTGAGTAACTTGGGGTGAAAATTAGTAATGTCCCAAAACAAAACACAACCTTCAAAAGTAGACGTAAAAACCTTTTTGCTTTCAGTAAGACCTGAAGAAAAGCAGCAAGACTGCTTTACTCTTTATTCATTGATGAAAAATTCGACTGAAAAAAAAGGAATTCTTTGGGGAGAATCGATTGTGGGATTTGGAAGTTACCGATACAAATACAAAAGTGGAAGAGAAGGGAATTGGTTTTTGATTGGATTTTCCCCTCGAAAAACAACTTAACATTATATCTTTCCTGTGATTTGGAACAAATTGATTTCACTTATGAAAAGCTCGGAAAGCACAAACGTGGAAAAGGGTGCTTGTACATCAAATCTTTAAAGGACATTGAAATAAAGGAATTAGAAGTTCTTATCAAAAAAGCTATAAGCCTTACAAAAGCAGATTAGTCTAACCGCTCAATACTTGCACCAAGAGCACGTAAGCGGGTGTCAATATCTTGATATCCACGGTCTATTTGTTCAATGTTGTAAATGGTGCTTGTCCCCTTGGCAGAGAGTGCTGCGATCAGCAATGAAATTCCCGCGCGAATATCTGGAGAGGTCATTATTGTGGCTTTCAACGCTGATTGAAAATCGTGACCAATAACATTAGCTCTGTGTGGGTCACACAAAATAATTTTGGCACCCATATCAATAAGTTTGTCTACAAAAAACAATCTACTCTCAAACATTTTTTGATGAATTAAAACACTTCCTCTTGCTTGAGTAGCTACTACCAAGACTATGCTCAATAAATCTGGGGTAAAGCCAGGCCATGGTGCATCAGAAATAGACATTACAGAGCCATCTATATAGCTTTGAATTTCATAACCATTTGTATGGGCAGGAATATACATATCTGACCCTTTTTGCTCAATAGTAATTCCCATCCTTCTAAAAACGTCGGGTATTTGACCCAAATACTCCCAATGGACATCTTTAATAGTTATAGCACTTTGAGTAATAGCTGCCAATCCAATCCAACTACCTATTTCAATCATATCAGGTAAAATGCGGTGCTCGGTACCTCCTAACCTTTCTACTCCCTCAATAGTTAATAAATTAGATCCAATTCCAGAAATATTGGCTCCCATGCGAACTAGCATGTTGCACAATTGTTGAAGATAGGGTTCGCAGGCAGCATTATAAATGGTGGTGGTGCCTTTAGCAAAAACAGCTGCCATGACAATATTTGCTGTTCCCGTTACCGAAGCTTCATCCAAAAGCATATAACTACCATATAGCTCTTTTGCTTCCACTCCATAAAAAGAATCTTCTTTATTGTACCTGAATTGAGCGCCTAGTTTTATAAATCCATGAAAATGTGTATCCAATCTCCGGCGTCCAATTTTATCTCCTCCTGGTTTTGGAATATACCCTTTTCCAAAACGCCCAAGCAATGGACCAACAATCATAATAGACCCCCGAAGTTCGCGTCCAGCAACTTTAAAGTCTTCAGATTGAAGATAATCAATATCAATTTCATCTGACTGAAAGGTGTAGCTATCTTGACTATGTCTTTGGATTTTTACACCAAGTGATTCAAGAATTTTAATAAGCTTATTGACATCAATAATATCAGGGATATTATGAATAGTTACAGGTTCAGAAGTAAGTAAAACGGCACATAAAATTTGAAGTGCCTCATTTTTAGCACCTTGTGGTTGAATAGCACCTGAAAGTGGTTTTCCGCCCGTAATTTTAAAAGCACTCATTAATTGCGTCGCTTTTGATTTCGGTATTTTTTGGGTTTGCTTTGACGACTTCCTTTTCCGAATCGTCTATTGGTGAGGCGGATTAAATTGTTTGATTCAGTAAGCACCTCATCATCTGGTGTAATCACAATCTTTCCACCTGATAGTTCTGCTAAATGATCAAAAATAACTCGATCATCAACAGTGTCCTTATTCCAATTCAAAAAACATTTTTTCATGTGATTTGCTATCACATAAACAAGTGCTTCCTTAAGTTCGCCGTCTTCCCAACCTACAACAACATCAATCATTCCCTTTATGTTATTACCATAAAAGCGATATTTCGGAAATGATTGCGGATATTCCAATGGGTTTGGAGGGGCTGCAAGTACTTCTGGATCTGGTTTTGGAAAAGGTGCATCAACATCTAATTTAAAATCAGACATAATAAAAAGCTGATCCCAAAGTTTATGCTGAAAATCAGCAACATCACGTAAATGTGGGTTAAGGTTACCCATAATACCAATTATGGCTTGAGCTTGTTTGTTTCGTTCATCTCGATTGTCTTCAGCCATAACTTGCTGAATCATTTTGTGAATATGACGTCCATATTCGGGTATCGCCAACGGAGAACGTTCGTTGTTGTATTGAAGATTTTCTATCAAAAGGTGTGAATTATAGGGTAAAACTAAGAAAAAATAACGTTAGAGTTGAATGATATTTGGGATTTTAGCAGCGCTTTTATATTTTTCAATTATTATAGACGGTTTATCAAAAGTTCCCGTAATCGAAATACTGCTATATTTTCCTTTACTGGAGGCACGAACTTTTATTTTAACAGCATCATTAGCAAATAAAACTTTTAGGCTGTCTAATGCATCCCCCGAACTTGGCACAATAAACTTAAAAACATAGGTGCTTGGCCAAGAGCTAGTATCTAAAAGTTGCTGATGAAATCGTTTGTAAAATGATTCGTCGTTGGCTTTGTTTTGCATATCACAAAGATACAGTTTTGCAAACGCCCACAAATCCCGACCTTTGTGTATGGTTAATACGCAAAAAGTTGTATTTACTGGTGCACCGTCTAGTGGTAAAACTACGCTGCTTAACAGTGTTAAACACCCAAATATTCACACATACAACGAAGTTTCTCGTGCGGTAATTAACCAAGCTCAAAAAATGGGAATTCATCGTCCTTTTTTAGAAAACCCGCTAGCTTTTAGTGAAGTACTTTTTGAAAAACGCCTACTCGATTTTTTCGCAAAAAGCTCAAAACAAGTACAACTTTACGACAGGGGCCTCCATGATGTCATCGCTTTTTTGAAAGAAAAAGGACAAGAAGTACCCTGTGGAATGCACGAAGTATGCACCCAATTCAGTTATAATAAAGTTTTTATTTTCCCGCCTTGGAAGGAAATTTACACACAGGATGCAGAGCGTAATGAGGATTTTTTAGAAGCGCTAAAACTCCACGATGCTTTAGTAGAAACATATACTTTTTACGGAATGAAATGTAAAGAAGTACCTCGCGATAGCGTTAACAACCGACTTGATTTTATCTTGGATAATCTATGGAAATAAACGCTAAAAAAATTTTAACTCAATATTGGGGTGCAACATCATTTCGCCCTGGTCAGCAGGAGTCAATTTCGACCGTTTTAGAAAAACGTGACGGCTTGGTAGTATTACCTACAGGTGGTGGAAAAAGCATGTGCTATCAACTTCCAGGATTACTTTTAGAAGGTGTTTGTGTGGTCATAAGTCCGTTGATTGCCCTGATGAGCGATCAAGTAGAAGCACTAAAAAAGAAGGGAATACGAGCCATGCATTTATCGGGGCCAATGTCTGAAAATGATTTAGTTACTGCCCTTGACAATTGCAAATTTGGGGCTTTTAAATTCTTGTATCTATCTCCCGAACGCGCTCAAAATCCACTCGTACAAGAGCACCTTGCACAAATGAAGGTTTCACTTCTTGCTATAGATGAAGCACATTGCATTTCGGAATGGGGTCATGATTTTAGACCCTCTTACCGAGAAATCATTTCCCTAAAGAAAGTGTTAGCTAATGTTCCAACAATTGCGCTAACAGCCACCGCCACGCAGAAAGTTAGGGAGGATATATGTAACGCATTAGAACTACAATCTCCAAAAGTTGTCCTCAATTCATTTGATCGCCCAAATATTACCTTCTATGTAAAACATACCTCCAACAAACTGGAAGCTATAAGCGAAGCATTGAAGCCTTACGGCTTGCCAAGCATTGTTTATGTAGGCACACGAAAAAGTGCAGAACTCTTAAGCAATCACCTTAACGCAATGGGGCATAAAACAAGTTATTTTCACGGTGGTGCAACGGACAAAGAGCAACGTATTAAGAATTGGTTAACCGAAAAAATACCTGTGATGGTAGCTACCACAGCGTTTGGTATGGGCATAGACAAACCAAATGTAACCCGTATTGTTCACGCCACGTTGCCCTTTAGCTTAGAACAATACTATCAAGAAGTTGGGCGCAGTGGCAGAGATGGAAATCCATCGGAAGCAACACTTTTAATTTCCGATGGAGACGAAAAGAAATTGTGGGATATCCTTATGTCAACAGTTACCTCAAAAAAGGAAGTTCAAGAAATATACAAACATCTCTGCCATAATTTTAACATCGCCTATGGCGAGTTACCCCTGTCACTTCTTGAATTTAATTTAGGCTTGTTTTGCCAACACTATAAATTGAATCAAAAAACCACGTATTATGCATTGAAATTACTCGAGCGTGGACAGGTATTAACGCTAACGCAATACGATACCCCAAAAACAATAATTAGGATAGAAAACACTAAACACTTACTTGACAATGTATTATTGAACACATTGTTGAGAAATGTAGGTGGAATTACAGACCGTTTTCAATCAATTGACCTTAGTCATTTTGCGAAAAAATGCAATTTGCCCCTACAAAAGTGTATAGAAACGCTAAACATCGAAGCAAAAAACGGAAGGATTGAAATTGATCAATTACATGTCGATAGCGCTATACAATTTAACACCCCTAGAGAAGACAAACGAACATTACTTCCTATAATTCAGCAATTAGATACTTTTAAAAAAGAGAAAAAGCGCTTAGCAAAGTCCGTTTGGGAATATTGTACAACACCCACATGTTTGAGGGCAAAACTCTTAAACTACTTCGGCGAAAAAATAAAGGACAAATGCAATTCATGTTCAAATTGCATAGATGATAAAACACCATTGAATGGAGTAATAATAGAACTAAAAAACCTTCTTTTGAAAGGAGAAATACTATCTTTGGAACAACTTGTTTTAGAGACAACACATGACAGAGAGCAGCTTTTAAGCGCACTAAGTTTCATGATAAATGAAGAACTCATTGAGCAACTAAACACAAATTCATATAGGTGGATATGAGCAAATCTTTGCGGGTAGTATTTATGGGAACACCGGCTTTTGCTGTAGCCGGATTACGAGGTATTATACAAAGTCATCACAAAGTGGTTGGGGTTGTTACCACTCCTGACCGACCATCAGGAAGAGGAAAAAAAATTCAGTTTTCCGCAGTAAAAGAAGAGGCACTATTCCACAACCTTTCTTTACTTCAGCCTGAAAAATTAGGCACTCAAAAAACGATTGATGACCTTAAGGCTCTTGAGGCAGATGTGTTTGTGGTTGTGGCCTTTAGAATGTTACCTAAAACAATTTGGTCAATTCCAACATTGGGAACTTTTAACCTCCACGCATCGTTGTTGCCACAATATCGAGGAGCAGCTCCTATTCATTGGGCAGTTATTAACGGCGAGAAAGAAACAGGATTGACCACATTTTTGATTGATGAAAAAATTGATACTGGATCCCTTTTGCTTCAAAAAAAGCTTGCTATTGGAGAAGGCGAAACCACAGGTGAGTTAAGCGCTCGCATGGCAGAACTTTCAGGAAGTATGATTGTTGAGACACTTGATGCATTATCAAAAGGAAAAATTATACCTAAACCTCAATCTAATGATAAAGGGCTTCTTTCGGCACCAAAATTAACACGTGAAAACACTCGAATTGATTGGGGAGCAGCAGGACAACATATTGTTCATTTTATACATGGGCTAAATCCGTTTCCTTCTGCATGGAGTATTTTGGAGTTGCCAAATGAGGAGCTTTATGTAAAACTCAAAAGGGCGCATTTTGTGACGGGAAACCCTATCCATCCACCAGGAAGGGTTTTTATTGAAGACAAACAACTTAGCGTTTCGGTAAGCGATGGATATGTATTCATCGATACCTTACAACTTCCGAATAAAAAAAGTATGGAAACCCCAGCTTTACTCAACGGATACCGCTTTCCTGAAAAATGTAGATTTGTGTAATGGTTGGTAAACTTCTTGTTGCGCACCCCTCTATCCTTGGCGACCATTCATTTGGCCGCAGTGTGGTACTTATGGTGGAGCATAATGATGAAGGGTCTTTAGGGTTTATAGTAAATCAACACACCCATTATACATTACATGATTTGGCACCTGAACTTGGAATTGATGCCCCTGTTTTCAATGGGGGTCCCGTAGATTTAGACCGATTGTTTTACATTCACAACTCGGCAGAGATTACAAACGCACAAGCTGTTGGAAATCAACTTTTTTGGGGTGGTGACCTGGACGAAATTAAAACGGCACTCCATTCAAAAAAACTAAAGTCATCCCAAATAAAGTTTTTACTTGGCTATGCTGGTTGGAGTAAAAATCAATTAAATAGGGAGTGCAAAACCAATACTTGGGTACTAGTAAAAAACACGTATAACCTATTTACAAATGAAGAAAAGTTATGGGGTAATATTATACGTGATATGGGCGGTGAACTGTCTTTTTATGCCGATGCGCCTATAAATCCTGGCCTAAACTAACCCCCTTGTTAAGTGCCTGTTGTATATTTAAGGTAGTCGTATTATGATACTTCGTTCTTCGAAATGATGATATAGGTTGGATGCCCACAATGGAATTGGTCATAAAAATCTCTTGAACTTGGTGTAAATCGAAGGGAGATATTTTTTCTTCAACACAAGTGATCCCTAATTTTTTTGAAATTCTGATAATTTGCTTGCGCATTACTCCGTCCAAACAACCTGAAGATAGTTGTGGTGTTCGCAAGAGTCCATCAACAACAACAAAAAGGTTGCCATTTAAAAACTCTACTACTTCTTTTTCGTCATTAACTAAAATACCATTATCATATCCTTGCTCGCTCATGAAGATACTTCCAATTACATTAAGAGCCCTATTAGCAGATTTCAAATTAGACAGCATACCTTTTTGAACGTAATAATCTTTAAACAATTCTACGTTATACTCTTTTTTAGAAGTGTAAAACTCATCTGTGAGTTTTTTTGCTTCAATAGTATAGCCCACCTCATTAGATGTAGGCAGGTACACACCACCTTCGTTTCGAAAAATAGTGAGTCTTATGCGCCAAGATTGGGCGATTGAAGGCTGTGCTTCAATAACCCTCAAGCATTCATGTTCCAAAAACTCGGGGGTAAAATCCATGGGGATTTTCATGCGAAATACACGCATAGCTGCCATTAGTCTAAAGTAATGATCTTCCCAAAAATGAAGGTGTCCTTGTCCAAATCTGATTGTTTCGAACACGGCGTCGCCAAACAAAAATCCTCGATTTTGCACAGAAAAAGTTGGCGAAGGTGCAGCTTTTAATTCGCCGTTGTGGTTTATCATATCTAAGAAGAACCTAGCACTTGTTTTAGATCACTCATCTGACTATCCCAAAGCATTTTAGCCTCCTCAACTTCGTCTTCTTCAGCAAAGTCAGTAACAACAACCGAAACATCCTTTGTAATCTCATCAACTACAATACGCATTTCAAAGTAATATTCATCTTGATCGTCTTCGCCATTAAGCCAACGAAAACGCACAAATTCGTTTGTCTTTTTTCGCAGTAAAAGGGCTTCCTCCTCAGAGTCATCCCAAATAAAAGAAAACTTTTCTGAGCGTGAATTTACATTGTCAGCAAACCACTCTGAAAGTCCAGAAGGGGTATGCATATACTGATACAATAACTGAGGAGAAGCTTGAACAACAAATTCAATCTCGTATTTTGTTTTTGTCATATGATTTAAAACGCCCAATATATATATTAAAAATGACCTTTAAAAGAAAAGAGAAAAAAACTCTAA